>CALUXZ010000031.1 GCA_944324875.1 Candidatus Gastranaerophilales bacterium
GATATAATGGTTGTAACTGCAAATGGAATTGTAACAAGAGTAAGTGCAGCGGATATTTCTCGTCAGGGACGACCCGCTACAGGTGTTAAAGTTCAAAATCTTGTTGATGGTGATACGGTTGTTTCTGTTAACAAAATAATAAATCCTGATGAGGATGAACAGCAGCCAAAAGAACAAAATATTGAGGAAGACTCTACACAAGGAAGTTTGGATTTAGAATAGCTAAATTGGAAATAACTAAAGCCGCAAGATATTTCTTGCGGCTTTTAAATTAATGATTTCTTAGTACATTTCACCCATACCAAATGTAAAGAAGCCGTTGCTGCGATCTTTTCCGCCTGTGTTTGTAAATGGTATCGCATAGTCAAGATTGATTGGACCAAGCCCGGGGATAAATACTCTTAAGCCTACACCTGCAGTAATTGCATATCCGGGTCTGTCATATAGTTTGTTTGTCAGAGTGTCGCCAAATATTGTACCTGCATCCATAAACGCTGCCAATCTGACGTTATTAAGGAATGTATTTGTTGTAAGTCTGTCCATAAACGGTATGGGGGTTCTAAATTCTGCCGTACCCATCATAAAGCCGTTACCTGTACCGACTTCGGAAATGTTAAAACCTCTTATGCTATAAGGACCGCCAAGCGCAAATGCTGCAAATTCCGGCATATCACCGTGTATTTTCCCGCCCGCACGAGCCGCAATAACAAATGTTGACTTTCTTCCGACAGGTACAAATTTCTTTAACATACCATATAGTTTGCCAAACGAATCTGCACCAAAGCCGATTGATTCCTCAAGACTTAAGCGTGCTAAAACACCCCTTCTTGTATTAACAATGGTATCTCTTGTGTCATAGGTTAAAGCCGGAGTAATTTTAGCATAAATTCCGCCGTCAAGTTGTTTAGCTCTTTGTGCGTAATCTATACCTCTGCTTGCGAATATTTGTCTTGCTTTCCATTCATCACCTTCTTCTAAATCGACACTTTCACCACCAAAGCTTAAGCTTCCACTAAGGTTTTTAAATGCTTTAAATTTCCTTGTTAAGGTGATATCCGCACCATAGCGTTTTTCTATTGATAAAGGTACTTGGTAACTTCCAAAATTCCTTACAAATGCTCTAAAACCTAAAGATTGATTTTCTGATTTAAAGTGAGGTTCAATAAAACCAAGCTCGGCTTGTAAATTGGGACGGTTTAATATTGAACTGTCGTTCATTAAAATACCGGTACCTGCCATAAAATTAATACTTAGTTTTTGCCCCAGTCCTCTAAAGTTGTTTTCCGAAAAACCCACAGACCCAAAGAAGCCTGAAACAGAGTCTACACCAACACCAAGCGATATTTTACCTGTTCTTTGCTCATCAAGTGAAATTGTTACATTGTATTTTCCTGTCTGCTCATCCATTTCAATGTCACGTTTTACATCTTTAAAGGCTTGTGTACCCATTAATCTTAAAATATCATCACGCATGACGTTTTCATTGTAAACAGTTCCTGGTTCTAAAAGAATATTTCTTTTTACTATAAAATCCCTTGTTTTATAGTTGCCTTCAACAATAACATCATTAATTACGCCTTCGTCAATTAATATATTAACAATTCCGTCAGGGTCATCTTGCACTGAAACAACTCTTGCAAGAATATAACCTTTCATGCTGTACATCTCTTGTATTTGTTCAATTGCAGAGTTGATATTCAAAATGTTTTGCGGTTGCCCTTCGTATTGGCTCAATATATTCATTATGTCTTTTGTTGCGACAACATTATTTCCTTCAATTGTAAAACCTTGTATTGGAGGGTTTTCTTCAACAATTATCCTTAGACGTATCCCGCCTTCTTCTGCTTTAAGCGGTATTGCCCTTATATTTTGAGTAAAATAACCCGTTTTATATATTTTGTTTAAATCAGCCGAAATCGTTTTCCTGTCATACAAGTAACCTTCCTTAGCACTTAACATGTCTTTAATAAAAGAAGTTTCAATAATATTATTGCCAAATATTTCTACTTGTCTTATGTAAACTGCATCTTGCTCATTTTGTTCAATATTTTGAGATGTGCTGTCGACAAAAGTTTCACTCCCATCTGTCGGATTTTCATCGGTAGTAATTTCTTGTTCATAGTTTTCTTGTTGTTGTGTTTTATCTATCTTTTTTTCTTTTTTTGATTTAAAAAACTTTGGAAATTTAAAACTAAAACCCGCATAAGAAGGCTGCTGGATGAATAACACTCCCAGCACGGTATAAATTAACAAAAGTTTTTTTATATTTCTCATCTAATTCTAAACAAGTCCAGATATCTCTTATTATATTATATAACCAAAAACCGGCGTCTGCAAACCCGTCAAATAATGTAACAATAATGTAAAAAATTGTATGAAAATAAAAATTATTTTATGATATTATCTGTAGCAGAGGTTGAGTTTTGATGAACACGCAACAAAGAGAATTAATAGAAAGTATTATTAAACAAAATCCTGCATATATTGGGCATGAAAATCTCTTGGAACAATTTTGTGCTGAGGTGTATAAAAAATCTTATCTCTTATTGGAGTCTGTTTCTAATGTTGATAATTTAAAAAATTATCTTACAAAAGTTGTGGACAGTTCTGTTTCAAATGTTATTAAGAATTTTGGTTTAGAACGGACAAATTTTGAAATTCAAGATAGCAAGGAAGAATTTAAACTTGCCTCAATTAAACCTGAGGCTATTCGTCCAAAAAAGCAAGAAATTGTTAGTGCAAAAACACTAAAAACAAATGACGATTTTGTTAATACTTATAAAAAAGCCAAAAATAAACAACTTCATAACCCTTATCAAGGCCTAATTGATCCGCTTGAGTTAATTTCACAAAAGCCAATAAATCCCTCATTATCCTCCAATTTAATTGATGCAGTTAAAAAAATTGATACAAAAAATCCGTCTAAAAAATTTCATGAAATTTTTGTTATGAAATATATACAAAACCTCCCGCAAAGTCTTATTGCAGGGAATTTAAAAATTTCTCAGGCGGATTTGAGTAAAAGATTTTGTGAGCTTGTAAAGCTTGTAAGGGAAGAAATCCTATAGTTTTTATATTTTCAACCCGTGACTTTTCGTAAATGCAATGTAATTGCTCATTTTTAAAGGCATTCTGTTAAGATTTTTTTGAAAAAACGGTTGGTAATTAGGGTCGTAATTTGGCTCTGTAATTTTAATTTTTTGTTGCAATGCTTTTCTTTGTGTTATTGACCCGAGTTTATTTCTAACAAGGGGGGTTGCAATATCGCAAGATACAACAGCACCAATAAGTGATGCAATAACTTTTGCGCCACCCTTTAAACGTTCAAATTCGGATGTCCCCTTTTTTATGTTTTTAAATGAAATAGTTCCATTATCTATAAGTTTGCCGGTCTGTTTAATTAAAGGTGCGGTAATTAAAGCATATAAACCAATATTGCAAAGACCGTCAAAAATTTCTTGAGGAACAAGAAATTTTTTATCCTCTTTTTTGATATTTTTATTGGCAATAATACCAACTGTTTGCGCACTACTTGCCAATATCCAGCCTATTGCAGCGCTTATAAAAAGAAATTTAGCATTATCATTTGCAAAATTTGCAATTATTTTTTGTCCGAAGTTAGCCATTTTTGTTGCCTCCGGATTGCTTGCCTTTTACAATATTGCTTAATTTTTCCGTTAATTTACAAGTCAGTGGTGCATCTATCAAAAAGTTAGTTGCAACCATAATGCCTAATGCTGCAAGTGTTCCTACAACAAGCGGAACCCGATTAAAAGCGTTGTTTAAAGCTTTTTGATCTAAATTAAGTGAATCAAAACCCTTGCCAAATATTTTCTTTACTTTTTCGGGGTCGATTATAGCTTTGCCAGCTTCGCGCAGTATATTGCCTGCAGCATCTTTTTTTGCAAATTTGCGCTCAGCAAGTTTCATACATCCGCCTCGAATTACAATACCTGTTGCAGTTCCTACCACTGCTTTAGATGCGCTTCTGACTGCCGAAACTTTACTTGTATCTTTGTCTACATCTTTGTTGTTTAAATCAATTAAGGGTTGAATTAAAAATGCAAACGTGCCGATAGCTATTCTTTGGTGTACACTTGAAAAATCTGATGTCTTGGAAAGGAATTTTTGTGCTTTTTCCCCCAAAACTATCGGTTTTAGCGCATGAAAACTTATGGTGTTGTTAGTGCTTTGTATTTTTGTAATCATATAATTTCTTTAACCAAGTCTTTTAACGTTTCTGATAAAAATAAGTTGCCAAAAAAATAATAATGATAAATAGCGTTTAATAAAAATTTACACAAGCTGTGATTTGTCATCATTTATTGTTTGTTTTACAATTATAGCACACTTGCTTTTTAAATGGAATACGGAATATTAATTTATGAAAACTCCTTTTTTCTATGATATTACCTTGCGTGATGGTAATCAGTCGCTTAAAAAACCTTGGCAATTAAATGAAAAACAATTTATATTTGAAAAGTTACATGACTTGAATATTCAAGCTGTTGAAGTAGGGTTTCCTGCATCATCTCACATGGATTTTGAAGCATGTAGAACATTGGCTGATATGGCTTGGGATAACCTTGTGGTATCTGCATTAGCAAGAACGGTTAAGTCTGATATTGACGCTGTTATAAATTCAATAGGGCATGCCAAAAATCCTCGTGTGCATACTTTTTTGACGCTTAGTCCGTTTCATATGAAATATGTATTAAATAAAGAGCCCGATTATTGTGCACAGAAAGCAATTGAGGCTGTTGAATATGCTTATGAAAAAATAAGACAAGTAAATAAGAATGCTCAAGTTCAATTTAGTGTTGAGCACTTTGGCGATTGTGCCGAAAATATAGATTTTGTTATTGATACTTTAAAAAAAATAGTAAGTGCAGGAGCAAGCATTATTAATTTACCAAATACTGTTGAGCGTACACGCCCTGCAACATTTATTAATTTAATTGAAAGGGTCAAAAATGCACTTGGGGATGATGTTATAATTTCCTTGCATAATCATAATGATTTGGGCATGGCAACCGCAACAACGGTTGAAGGTTATTTTGCAGGCGCAGTCCAGCTTGAATGCTGTATAAACGGTTTGGGTGAGCGTGCAGGTAATACTGATTTCGCACAAGTAGCCGTTGCACTGCATAACAATGGAGTAAAAGTTCCTGTAAATCTTGAAAAAATCTACGAAACTTCTATGATTATATCTCAGATGGCAAGAGTTAAAATATACGAAAAAGCTCCTCTCATAGGGCCGGAAGCTCTTGCGCACAGGAGTGGAATTCATCAGGATGGTGCAATTAAAACAAAAGACATGGATTTTGGTGCGTATAGACCAATTAAGCCCACTTTAATCGGGCGTGATGATGATGAGAAAATCGGATTTACTTCTCAGTCAGGTAAAACAGCGGTATTTGAAATTATAAATAATGCAGGGTACCCCATAACAATTGAGGAAGCTGTCAGATTAACCCCAATTGTTAAAGAAATTTCAGAACAAAAAGGTGAACTTGGTACTGATGAAATTCTAAGTGTTTACCGTAAAGAAATTCTTGATGTCAAAGGTGCTTTTGAATTTATTTCGTTTAAACTTGTTGCAGGTAATAAGTTTAAACTCTGTTTTAAGTTTAAAGGGGAACTAAAGGAAGTAGAAGGAAGCGGAAACGGACCTTTGGACGCTTGTCTTGATGCGCTTAAAAATGCGGGATTCCCGAGAAAACTTTCTTTTTATAAGCAATATGCGCTAGATGAAGACAAAATGGGTTCAGGCGCAAGTGCTATGAGTGTAATCCATTTAGTAGGAAAAGATATGGAAGAAATCATCGGTCGTGCAATTGACCAAAACACTGCAAGGGCAAATGTTAAAGCAATATTTAATGCACTTAATCAAGTCTATAAATAGGTTAGCGTGCTTGATTGACTGCTTCTTTAACGCTTGCAACTATTTCATCATAGTTTTTATTTAAGTATAATCCTCGGCCCATGCCTATGGCACATGCACCTGCATTTAACAAAGGTTTTATATGTTCAATTTTTACGCTGCCACAGGGCATGACATTTAAAAATTTCATAGGTCTTAAAAGATCTTCAATGTAGGTTGCACCGCCCAAGTCTTTAATAGGAAATATTTTTATAATAGGTACACGTACCTTCCAAGCGCTATATGCCTCATTTGGTGTTGTTGCGCTTAAAATTAAAGGTATTTTACTGCTTGATGATACTTTGGTTAAGTCCATTTGCAAAATTGGTGATACAAGAAGTTTTGCACCAGCTTCAATTCCAAGATGCGCCTGTTCTGACGTTATTATTCCGCCTTGTGCAACATAGATTCCGTTTATTTGTGAAACTTTTTTTATTGTTTCAATACTAGAATTAATTTCTATAACTTTAATTCCGCCTTCAAGGTAAGCATTTGCTATTTCTAATGCCTTTTGCGGTTCATCTTCCCTTATAATGCCGTAAATTCGAGATTTAAAAATTTCTTTTATTGCTTCGCTCATTTTATTGCATATACCTTATTTTCCGCTGTATTTTCCTTGATTTTTAATTCCATATTTCTTAACTTAAGTGACGAAATCATTTTTTTTGTTTCTTCATCTTTTACTGACCAGCAAATTTTTTGTTCGGGATTTCTGTTAAACAATTTTGTTGAATATGTTATTGCGGTTCTAAGCGCATCAAATATATTCATGTTGCTAATATCTATAGCAGTGCTTTGCCCGTTTGTTTTACTGAGGAAATTTTCAATTTTTTCTATCATTTTATTTTGTTTGTCTTCTTTATTATAAATATTCATTGTTATAGGTTAATGTGTCTATATATGTAATTTCGGTATTTTTTTGTAATTTTTTATGACAAAATTTAAAATCTAAACCTTTTAGTGTATAATTTTTCTGTATGAGGTGTGAGGCAATTATGTGTAATTCTTTAACTGCAAATACATTAGAGCTTATCGAAAGTGCAAAAGAAGTTTTCGACATTGAAGCTAATTCTGTTTTAAAATTAAAAGAAAGACTTAATAACGCTTTTTTAAAGACTATTGATATTATTTATGCATCTAAAGGTAAAGTTGTTGTAACCGGTATGGGCAAATCCGGTCTTATAGGCAGAAAAATTGCTTCTACACTTTGTTCTACAGGTACCCCCGCAGTATTTTTACATCCCGCCGAATCTACACATGGTGACAGCGGTATAATTTCACGCTCTGATGTTGTTATTGCGATTTCAAACAGTGGTGAAACACAAGAGCTTCTTAATCTTTTGCCTTTAATACTCCGTTTTGGCGTTCCTTTGATTGCGCTAACCGGAGGGCTGAGTTCTACCTTGGCACAAAAAAGTGATGTTGTGCTTGATATTTCGGTTGAGCGAGAGGCATGTCCGCTTAATAAAGCTCCTACGGCAAGTACCACCGCAACTCTTGCTATGGGTGATGCTATAGCTGTTTGTTTACTGAAAAAACGTGGATTTTCTTATGAAGATTTCTTGCTTTTCCACCCTTCAGGCTCTCTGGGTAAGGGTATTTTGTATAAAGTTGGCGAACTTATGATAAAAGGCGATAAACTTCCGATTGTTTCTCAGGATGTTAGTTTTAGTGAGGCAATTAAACTTGTTAGTGAAAAACGCTTGGGTACAGCACTTTTAGTTGATAATAATTCAAGATTAACCGGTGTTTTAACCGATGGTGATATTAGACGTGCGGTTATTAAACATCCGGATGCAAGAAATTTAAAAGTTAAAGATGTTATGACCCTTAGTCCTAAAACTATTGGCATAGACGAACTTTGTGCAAAAGCACTTTCGGTAATGGAAAAGTATTCTATTACCTCTCTTGCAGTTGTTGATGATAATAATATTCCAATCGGGCTTTTGCACATTCATGATTTGCTGCGTGCGGGGGTGGTTTAAGTGTATAATTCGGTTGATTTGAAATTTAAGGCAAAAAAAATTAAACTTGCAGCATTTGACATCGATGGTGTTATGACAGACGGCTCTCTTACTTATCTGCCGGATGGCACGCAAACAAAAACGTTCAACGCTAAAGATGGTTTGGGCATTGTTATGCTTAATACTGCGGGCTTTAAAACCGCAATTATTACTGCAAAAGAAACAAATGCCCTAAAAGAACGAGCACGAACTTTGGGCATAACTAAGCTATTTATGAATCAAAAAAATAAAATTCTGGCTTTAAATGAAATATGTGCAGAATTTGAGCTAAATTATGATGAAATTTTATATATGGGTGATGACTTACCCGATATGGAAGTTTTAAAAACAGTCGGGCTTGCCGTATGTCCCAGTGATGCAGTTGACAATGTAAAAGAAATTTGTGATATAGTTACCAAAAAAGAAGGCGGCAAGGGTGCAGTGCGTGAAATCTGCGATTTTTTACTTAACGCACACGGCATTACTTTTGAAGATTTAAGAAAACCTCATCAGCAATAAAATATTAAATTTTGTTAACATTAACAATATAAAATATCAATATTTTCTCTCATGATGACTTTATTAATATAACAATAGAAGAATGAGAGAAATTTTATTATGACAGAGATTGAACTGAATACGATTTTTAATATCGTATGTGACCCTGAAAAAAATGTTTACAGTCTTGATAGTGTTAAAAAAATCCAAGAAGTCCAAAGAATAGCAAGAATTTTTAACATTGCAAACGAACAGCGTGAAACTTCAAAACAAATTTCGGCTCGTGCTCTTGTTGCATTTAAAATGCTTGTTAGCAATAATTAATCGGAATTTTTTATATAGTTTTTAAACTCAACATATAGTTCATCAAGTATTTGTGACAATTTTTGAAAATTAAGTTGAACAAACTCTAATACTACAGTATTTGTACTTTTTGTGACATCAAAACTTACAAGAGATGTGTCGATTCTTGCTTTATACTGTCCGCACCAAGCAATGGAAAGAGTTGCACGTATGTTGTTTTTCATCATTGTAAAATTTGTCTTGTCGACATTTGCCTGATATTTTACAACGGCATCTTTTATTTTTAGATTTATATGGTTTTGATATTTTTCAAAAACCGGCTCAAATACAATTTTACATTTTTGCCTGTAAGCTTGCCTGTATAATTTTGATTTTTTTTCATCATTAAGCGCAATATCTGTTTTCTGTGCAAGCTTTCTGTTACCTGTTTCGCTTAATGCTTGTTTTGCAAGGTTTTTACCTGCATTGGGGTTTTCAGAATAATTGTTTGAAGCGACTATCAAGGCATTTGTTTCTTGTTTTGCCTTATTAAGTGCTTCCTGTAAAAATTCTTTTGCAGCTTCAAATTTTTCGTCCTTTATTTCTATTACCGAAGCATTTGCGCCGCAATCTACACCAAGGTTGTGATTTATCCTTTCAAAAACAGGGTAAGCTCCGTTGAGTTTTGTTTTTGGCAGGAGTATATAAAATTCTTCAATGTCTTTAATTGCAACTGAATCATTCAGTCTTACTGATTTATTTATAACTTCAAGAAACTCTTTGGGGTTTTTATAACCAGGATATTTTGTATCGGGGGTAATAAGCATAAGGCAAGCATTCGATTTGTGTTTGCGAATTTGCTCAAATTCGCTTTTTAAAAATTCGTCACAATATTTTTGAGTATATACGCCGGTATCAGGCTGTACGATACCCAAAAGTTTCATAAATTCATTTCTAGTCTGAATATTTGTGTTGATTTCATCTTTTTGTATGCACCAAATTGTTCGAATTAAAAGTTCATAATCCTGTATCGGGTGTCTTAAAATATCGTTTACGCCTGCATCAAAAGCATCAATAATTGTTTCTCTTGTGCAAAATTCTTCTGCAAAAAGTATAGGAACTTCTTTAAGTATATTTTGCTCTCTAATGTCTTTAATTAATTTTATGGCATCAGGGTTGTCATTTGCGCAATGTATTATTATTACATTTGGTAATTGGTTTTTTAAAAAATCAATTGCACCATCAAAAGAACAACTTGTAATTTTATCTAAATCTCTGAGCAAAACAAGCTTTGAGCTAATTTGCTCTATTTGTTCCTCATTGTTACTTACTAATGTTATGGTGTTTGTGAACCCCATTTATGAACTCCTTTGGAATTTATATTACAATGAAAAATATAATTTTTCCACTTTTTAAATTTTCTTAAAGAAAATGACAAACAAAAAAACTTTTGATATGCTTTTTCTTATGAAAAATAATAATTTACTATATCTTATTTTAATAATAGTTTTAGGACTTTTGCTCCGCCTGTGGAATATTGATAAGCCCGAGGGCATGTGGAATGATGAGTATTTAACTTGGTCAATTGCAAATTTGAAATTTCCACAAGATTTTTTCAATGGCATTGCAAACAACTGTCATGCGCCGCTGCATTATTTTTATTTAAAAGGTTGGATGGCATTATTTAAAGATTCAGATGTTTCACTAAGAGTGTCTTCTCTTGTTCCGGGGGTAATTTCAATTTATACAATGTATCTTTGCGCAAAAGAATATCTTGTTAAAAAGCATGGTGAATTATGTGCTCTTGCTGCTGCCTTTTTAACTGCAGTAAGTGCATTTTTAATTTATTTTTCTCAAGAGGTTAGAATATACTCTCTTACCTTTTTAATTGCCTCAATGGTGCTTTATTATTCGCTTAAAGTGTTTAATAATCCGTCAAATAAAAATTGTTGGTTGCTTACATTTTTCTCACTCTTGTTGATTTTTGAACATACAATAGGTTTTGTTTTTGTTGCGTTTAATGTTTGCGCATTAATTGTATTTATGCAGAGAAAAAAGAAAGAGAATAATCTTGCAAATAATATAATTGCAATTATTATTTTGTCTTTACCTTTAATACCTTATTTGTATGGGCTTTTTGCACATCCAAAGTATTTTAGTCAGTGGTGGGCGCCGTTTTCTTGGTCAAAACTTTTGTTTTATTTTACAGATTTGTTTTCTCCTGTGCTTAAAAATATTTCAAATGCACCACCCAGTTTTTTACAGCAGATTTTCGATAATGCAAGCGTAAATATAGGATTTATAATTTTTGCCCTTGTGCCGTCGTTTATTTGTTTGGGTCTTGCGGTAAAAGCTTTTCAAAATGGCAGGAGAGTTAATTTATACCTTTTAACAGTTTTTTGTGCCACATTTTTAACTGTTTTAATTGCGGCGCTGTTTGGTAAACTAATATTCCTTACAAAATATTTAATAGAGCTTTACCCTATATTAATCCTTCTTGTTGCTGTAGGTTGGTCTACAATGGAATTAAAGCCTTTAAAAATTTCTCTTGCAACAATATTTGCAGTAATTACACTTTTTTATATCATTGTTTCTTATACTTCTCCCGTACGTTTGGTAAGAGAAGAAGGACAAAGACTGCCGGTTAGTGTTTTACAAGATTTAGGTATAAAAAAAAACGACAGAGTGCTGTATTTGTACTATCCGCCTTCAAGATTTGATAAGTATGTAAAAGAAGATAATCTTTTTTTTTACGCAAATTCTATAGACAAGTATAATTTTCCTTACTTGATTTACCCCACAAAATCAAATACTTATGAAGCTTTTAAGGATGGGAAAAGGCTGTATCGTGATGTTTTTTTGCTTAAATACAACAAAAAACTTGCCGATTTTTTAGAAGAAAATTACTACTCAAAAATGAAAAAAAACGACAAGATGTTTATTGTAGAGCTGAAAACAGTTTCTTTTTTCAACGACGAAAGACTTGAAAATATTGTTCTTGAGCCCAAATCATACAATAGAATACCGTTTTTGTATCTTGTAAGTTCTTACGCAAAAAACTATTCTATAAGAGAATCTTCAAAATATCTTGAGTATAAAGGGCATTATGACAGCGGAAGCTGGCGTGTACACCTTTTTGAAAAAGTTTAGCTATTTTTGCTCAGTTTCTTCTCGTGTAATAATTCTATCGATTAAGCCGTATTCAAGAGCTTCTTGGGCAGTCATAAAATTATCACGTTCTGTATCTTTTTTGATTTTTTCTACTTTTTGACCGGTGTGTTCTGCCATAAGCTCGCAAAGCATTGTTTTCATTCTTAAAATTTCTTTTGCTTCAATCTCAATATCTGTTGCTTGACCTTTTGCGCCACCTAAGGGTTGGTGAATCATTATTCTTGCATTTGGAAGTGCAAGGCGTTTGCCTTTTGTGCCGCCTGAAAGTAAAAATGCACCCATTGAAGCAGCATCGCCTAAGCAAATTGTTGAAACATCGGCTTTTATTAATTTCATGGTATCATAAATTGCCATGCCTGCAGTAATTACGCCACCGGGGGAGTTAATATATAACATAATATCTTTTTCGAGATTTTCACTATCTAACAGTAAAAGTTGCGCTACTATAGAGTTTGCAACGTCATCATCAATTTCAGAACCTAAGAAAATAATTCTTTCACGCAAAAGTCTTGAAAAAATATCAAAAGACCTTTCCCCTCTTGAAGATGATTCAATAACCGTTGGAACGTAGTCAATAATTTTGTATTCGTTCATTTTTTATCCTCTAAAAAATATTACTTGCTTATTATATTATTAAAAATGTTAAAAATTCAACTGCAAATACTTTTAAATAATTTGTTTGTAGTATAATGTCATTTGGTGGGTTTAATGCTCACGTACGGCACTAATAAAAGGAAGTTTTGAATATGTATAATGTTGCAATAGTTGGCGGTGGTCCTGCTGGAATTTTTACTGCTCTTGAAATAACTAAATTAAAACCTGATTGGAAAGTTGTTTTAATAGAAAAAGGTTCAAAAATTGAAAACCGCAAATGCCCCATGAGGGAAGGTTTAAAGCAATGTGTTAATTGTAAAAATTGCGGTTTGCTTTGCGGTTGGGGCGGTGCAGGTGCGTTTTCCGATGGTAAATTAACCCTTACCCCTGATGTTGGCGGTCATCTTGTAGATTATATGTCTTACAAAGATGTTGAAGACTTGATTGAATATTGTGATAAATTGTATTTGGAGCATGGTGCTACTGA
>CALUXZ010000032.1 GCA_944324875.1 Candidatus Gastranaerophilales bacterium
GTCACTTCGCCCATAAAGTCTTGACTTGTGGCGCTGACAAGTTTTTCAACCACTTCAGCGCTGTCGCCATAAGTGATGGAAGCGCCTTCGTTAAGAATGACTGAAACGTTGGCAGACTTTTTGTCAATGCTAAAGTCAAAACCGAAAGTTTTGGTAAGATTGTTTTCGCTGCTGAAATATTTGTTGTTTTCTGTCAAAGTTACAGTGGCTTGATACTCTCCAGCAGTAAGTGGCAAACCACTTTGGCCAAGTTGAGCATTTATTGAGCCCTCTTTGATTTTGTATGCAATGTCATACACTCCGTCAACAGAAATTGTTGCGCCTTGCTCGCTGCCGCTATAGGTCACTTTGGTGGTTGTTACGGTTGGATTTGCAATTATATAATATGGCTCAACTGTCAATGAGCCGTTCTCGACTGGCTGAGCAAAATTGTTTGGCAAAGAAATTTTTTGCTGAGAATCATCTTGCTCGGCAAAATAAGGTGTTTGATCCAAAACCACTTGTAAGCCGACATAATCGCCGGTTGAAGAAGAGATCAAAATCATGCTCTGTCCGTCAAAATATGGCTCGAACGAAACGCCGTCTGCCGCCGTCAAAGAGTAAGGCGTCATTTTGACGAAGCTGTTGTTTGGGTGCCCATTTTGCATTTGCTGCTCTGCCGTAACGCTGCCAAGGCTGACATAGCCATTGACAACCACCTGTGAGTTGGTGCCGCCCCAAGCATTTGTTGAATCGTTGACTGCAATCACGCCATACATACTAAGCGTTCCAGTTGAGCAGACAACTTGACCGCTGTAGGCATTGATAAGCCCGCTGACATTGACGTTTGACCGCTGCGCATGTTCATCAGCAGGTCTGCGCAAAATGATAAGCGCACCGATAAAGCCGTCTTCTCTATGATTTTCATAGCCGTTTGTGCCGTCGGCTTGCAACTTGCCGCTGCCTTTGATGATGATGTTTTTAAAATTTAAAGTTTGGCCATCATAGCCTTGATTTGTGCCCACAACTGCAGAAGTAAAGGCGTATTCTCCTTTTGAAGCCACAACTCCCGCAATGTCAACCGTCACGTCGCTAAGGCTGACGGAAGCACTATCAATCAAGCCAACCGCGCCACCCATATCAATCGTTCCGTCAGAAATCGCACTGAAGGTTTTGCCTTGTTGCACTTTAACTTGCACATTTTCAAGCGCTGCGCCATCAATCATCTTTCCGCACACAAGGCCAGTTTGCATGGTGGAGCCGTCTGCAGAAGTGGCAACATTGACATCGCCAGCTGCAACAACACGAAGGTTTTTGATGGTTCCGCTCAAAGTGCCCACAATTCCGCCATAAGTTGATGGAGCGGCCGAATTGCCCACGTTGGCAATATATATGGTGTGGCCATTGCCGTCAAGAGTTCCAGAAAAGGTTGCCGCTGAAAAAGAAGTCAGCACAATGTCGTCAGTCAAATATCCTGTGCCGTTTTGAGCAATCAGAGCAGAAAGTTCTGCGCTTGTTGAAATTTCTTCGCCGCTAGGCTGATAATCTGCTGCCACATAGCCAGCATCATACTTGCCAAGAGCAGCCTCTTTTGTGATTGAAATCCCCTCGAAAACTGGAGCAAAATTGCTTCCATAGTGGTCAGCTGATGTTGGCATTCCAGCAAAAGTCACCGAGCCGTCGTCTTCCACCTGGCCATAGTGCACACAGCTGCCATGAGTGAGAGTGACAAGTTCAGCCCCTTGTGGTGCGCTTTCGTTTGGCACTGTGATAACAAGACTGGTGCTTGCATCGCTGCTTGAAGGGTCAAACGACAAACTAAATCCATTTTCGTCAATGGTGGCCTGAGAAGTTACGTCTGCAACATACTCACTTTTGTTTGAATTTTGGCTGTTATACCCTGACGAGTGAATAAAATTGACAATTCTTGAGCCGTCTTCCCAGAATCTGAATATTGTGGAAGAAAAGCAATTTGTGCCACCTCTATCTAAAACCCCATACTCATAAGTACCGCTGAAAGAGGTGTAGAAATTGTTTATGGTTACGCCGCTGCTTTTGTTGTTTTTTGGATAGTTCATACCAATGTTTGAAGAGAAAAATGCATAAACTTTGCCGCTGCCGCGTGTGATGATGTTGTCAATGGTAGAAGGTGTTGAGTTTTCTATGTAGCCCACAATGTTGCCGGCACTGCCTTCCTGGTTTGTCAAGTTGCTGGACGCAACGTCGTTTTCAGCACCAACGCCTTGACCGGCTTTAATCACACCATTGTTTGTGACTGCACAGTTTTTAAGAGTTGCTCCGCCAATCATTCTGCCTGCAATGCCGCCTGTTGCGTTGTAGCCGTTGGTGTTTCCGACCCAGTTGAAAGCAAAAAGTTCGCTGCTTTGATTGATGGTTACAGAGCAGTTGTCAATCACCGACCCTGCATTCATCTGACCGGCAACACCGCCAAGAAAAATATCATAACTGTTTGCCTTTGGCCCAAAAGCCACACGATTGTTGATGACGATGTTCACATCATAAACCGCACCATTAAGCACGCCCACAATTCCGCCATATGCAAAATCGGCAGTGTTGCCCGCTTCTGTGAAAGGCTTTTTATCTTCTGCCGTTGTCTCGCCGCTGCCATCTCGGCCATTGATGGTGATGGTATAGCCATTGCCATAGAATGAGCCAGTATAGCCTGTTTGTGTGGTGTCATTGAAAAGGTTGGTTGAAAAAGCGTATTCCCCCGACAAGGTCAAATTGCTTGTCAGGCTGACATTTTGGTTGTTTTTTAAGGCTTCGACCATGGCCTGTGGAGTGCTAACCTCGGTTGCACCTTCTGGCACAACCCTGTCAAACTTCTGACCAATGGTTGCCACCCACGCCTGTGTCGATTTTTTGCTGAGCGCAATTCCTCCTGCCATAAACGAGCAGCCAAAAGCCAACGCGCATGAAATTACCAAAAATTTTTTACCCAATTTTTTAAGAATTTTTTGCATTTCCCCTCCTTAAAAAACCAAACAGTTTTTATGTTTTGTCTGCATGATTTTATTATTGTGTAAAACCCCAATAGCCATGTAAAAAACGCAAACAAAAATATGTATTTTTAAATAAACATCAGCTGTTGTTTTATAGACAACTTTTTATGTTTATCTTCCTCGCTAATATAATAAAATAAAAATAAATAATTGTCCATTAAATTTGAAAGGCTGTTTTTCTTTGTTTTTAAGGTGGAAAAATGTAAAAAAAATATATTTCAAAAAATTGTCATAATATTTTTGTTGCTGCAAATATTAAAATTATAAAAAGTGGTTTTATAAAAAATAGTTTCAAAAATTTTTATCTCTATATTGTATAAGGACATTTATTTGAAAAAAATTTAGGCAGTCATTGATTTTTTTTGAGAAATCTAAAAAAATATTTCAACACATAAGAAAAAAGACATCGAAATCGATGTCTTTAAATTAAAATATACAAAAGAAAACTTTTCTTTATTATTAATTTCTTTTGAAAGTAAATACTTACACAAAAAGTAATAAAGTAATAATATATATACGATACACACTTTTTCAAAACCACAAAATAATAGTTTGTAATTTTTGGTTTACTAAATATTTCTCAATCTTTTCAACTTTTCCTTTTGTGGCTAAATTTTCAATTTATTCCTTGCACAACTTCAATATCTAATATTTTTTTTCGCTCCTTCCAGTCGGGCATATGAATTGTTAAAAAATTATAAAAATCAATATTGTGATTTGGATATAGTAAATGTGTCATTTCATGTAAAATCACATACTGAACACCTAATAAATTTGCTTTGTAAAGATATTCGTTAAAAGTAATAGTTTTATTTTTTACATTACAATTTCCCCACATAGTTTTCATTTTCTTTATTTTAACTTTTGGAAAATCTATACCATATTTTTTAAAAATATTATTAAAAAATTTTTGCATTTCTTTCACATATAGTTCTAATGAAATTTTTCTCCACCAAGCTGTAAAAATTTTTGTTGCACATTCAAAATCATTTGTATTTTCTAAGTAAATTGTAATTTTATTAATGTCTTCTACTACTTCTTTGGGACCTTTTTGTAAATAAACCCTTTTATCCTTGCCTAAAATTTGAATTGTACAACCATTTCTCAAATATGACATATTATTAATGCCTGCAGATTGCTTAAATTTATATAATTGAGAATTTATCCAACTTTTGCGTTTTTCTAAAAAATTTGAAATCCATTCTTCTGAAATATTAATCGGCACAGATAATTTTATTGTTAAATCCCTATATACTTTTAAATGAACATTTTTAATGTTTTTCCTTTCAACAAATACAAAAACATTGCCATTTATCTCACCCAACTCCAATTTACAAATATCCATAATTAATACCTCAAAATTGCAGCTTTCATGATATCATCTTCAATTAAATCAATTATCTCAACAACACTTTCATTATTTGTGTTTAACCCCAAATCTTCAAATAAATCAAATAAGCTATCATCTAATTTCCTATGAATTTGTTTGTGAACATTTTCATTATGCTTCCAATCTCGCTTTGTTATTTCAAATATTATTTTTTTAATATTAATAGACACTTCGGCAATTTTTTCTTCAGCCTGCAAATCACAATCTATTTTTTTATCACGCAAGTTGTTCAAAATAGCGCCATAGAAAGCTTTTGAATCTGAATCTGATTGTATGATTGATGGGTAATCTTTAGATAAAAATCCTTGTCTGAAATCATCTGCTAAATTTTCCATTTGAGTTAAATAAGCATCTGCATTTCTAGAAACTTCATATTCTTCTAAAGTTCTTTTTATTTTCTTTGAAAATTCCTCATAAAGAAGTGGATCATCATATCTAACTTGTTTTAATTTTGCTTCCACTCTTGTTTTAATGAAATCAGCTTTCGCTTCTTTGGAATCTAACCCATTTAAGACATCTTTCATTCCTTTTTCATCACCAATTGAAACAGGATTTACAACAGTAACAACATCTGTTGCATTTACAAAAGTGTTTATTAAGTTTTTCATGCCATCTTCATATTTTCCAAAGTCTTCCACTGGATCATAACGACATGCAACAGCATCTCTTAATTTCTTATAAAACTGCCATTTATCTTTATAAAATTCAATTTTATTATAACCAACTTCTTTAAATATTGACCTATTTGATAATGCTAAAAATAAAAGTTTTTCAAATGCTTTTAAATTTTCATAAAATTCTTTTCTCGTTTCTTCATTTTTTAAACTTTCTTGCCATTCATTGCTTGTCGCATTTTTAGGTAAAGAAAACATATTTTCAACTTTCTTGTATGCTTCTTCTAACTTGTTTTTTTCATCAACCGGCCCAAAAATAGCATCTTCTATATCTTCTTTATTAAATTCATTAAATCCAGACTCAGCATCATCATACATATCTATTGCTTGATTTAATTTTCCAAAGATACCCCAATAATCAACTATAAGACCAAAATCTTTATTTTTATATACTCTGTTAACTCTTGCAATAGCTTGTAATAATGAATGTTGTTGAATTGGCTTATCTATATACAAAACACCTGCAACAGGGGCGTCAAAACCTGTCAATAGTTTATCTTTCACTATAAGCAAATTTATATCTCCTTCTGGATTTTTAAATCTACCCGTAATTGATTCATCATATTGTTCATCATTTCCAGCGAATAATGGTTCAACATATTTTTTATGGTATTCTCTTATCTTTTTCAAAGCATTTGTTGTTATATCATTTTCATCTTCGTCCTTATCTCCAAAAGAAATACAAACGGCAGGATGAATATCATCGTTTCCGTTCTGCTTTATTATTTCAAACATTTCCACAGCTGAAGCTCTTGACGAACAAACAACCATTGCTTTTAACCCTTTTGGTAAGCAATAATTTCTAAAATGGTCACAAATATCAAAACCAATTAAATTTAATCTGCTAGAAGCTTCGGCTAATTTTTTAAATCTGCTATATTTTTCTTTTAAAACTTTTTTCTGATCTTCACTCAAACCATCAGTTAAACTGTCAAAATAGGTGTCAATAGTTTTAGTTGGATCATTTTGAACAACTCTACGACCTTCATACACCAAAGGCACAGTAATACCATCTTCTATAGCACTTCGCATTGTATAACTATGAATAGGATCACCAAATTGCTTGTAAGTATTTTTATCCTTTTTTGCAATTAATGGAGTCCCAGTAAATGCAATCATTTTTGAATTTGGCAAAACTTCTTTCATATAATTATACATTCCGCCATAATTACTCCTATGTGCTTCATCAATTAAGACATAAATGTTATCACTGCTTTTTTCAATATATTTGTTTTTTATAACCGTTTCAAACTTGTTTATAAGTGTTGTAATAATAACCTTACTTTTATCTTGCAATAATGCTTTAAGACCTTTACCAGTCCCTGCTCTAGATGGATTCATAGCAGTATTTGCAAAGTTGTCCTTTATTTGTTTGTCAAGATCAATTCTATCAGTAACAATTATAAATCTAGGATTATCTGTTGCCTTTTCTTTCATAATCTTTTTTACAAGCATAACCATAGTTAAAGATTTACCACTACCTTGCGTGTGCCATATAACGCCACCATCAGAATCTGAATTATCAACACCATTAATTCTATCCATCGCATGTTTAACTGCAAAAAATTGTTGATGTCTAGCAACTTTTTTTATATTGCTATCAAAAATAATAAAATTTTGAATAATATCTAAAAATCTTTTTTGTGATAACATTGACACTGCAATTCTGTCTTGCTCTAAAATTTGACCATCGGGAGAAACTTTCTCACAAATTCCTTTTTGCCAAGAAATAGTATCTTTATCTTCTCGCCACTCAACAAAGAAATCAGCACCAGTCCCGCTAGTCCCATATTTAACACTATTAGGATTAACAGCAAAAACAAGTTGACTAAACTTAAATAACTGTGGTATATAGTCTGGCATCATATTTCGAACATTTTGCTTTATCCCTTCTTTAATATCAACAGAAGATTTTTTACATTCAATCACTACCAAGGGTATACCATTAACCAAAAGAACAATATCAGGTCTAGCATATTGTCCATTTGTTCTTTCAACTGAAAATTCTTCCGTAACTTGCCAAATATTATTTTCAGGGTGGTCAAAATCAATATAATGCAAATCGAAAGATTGAACGCATGGAGAATCTTTATCTATTGTAATTTTTTCTTCAACACTAATGCCCAAAGTTAACAAGTTGTAAATTTCTTTACTTGCCATAGCAAGTCCTTGCACAAGAGAAACATCGATTGCTCTTACAGCTTTTGAAATTGACTCGCCTGAAAAACGATAGTTGTTATTTTTATATTTATAAGTCTGCATATTTAAAAACTTGACAAGTTCATCTTCAAACAACACATTACTCAACTTGCCACGCTTTTCTTCAGCTTCACTTCTAGACACATACTTAAATTCAAGTTTTTCTAGAACTTTAATAAGCCTATCTTGACACTCGGGCCTTTCATTAAAAATTGTATGACTTACCATGATTTTCTCCTTTAGCATAATATTTGAATATTTTTGTTGTTTTTGTTCCAAACTTCAAAAAATTTTTCTTTGTGTTCTAATAAATATTCTTGCAAAATTTTCACATCTTTTTTGCTATCAAATGGTTCTACATATAAAGTATCTAGCCAAATCCTAGCACTCCTATTTCTATTGACAAGAATATGCGCATGTGGTCTATACTCTCTGTCTGCAGTAGCATTATCAATATAAATTACTATTTTGTTATTGAACTTTGGAGATATACCATCAAGAATAACTCTTTCCCTAATTTCATAATATCCACCAAATGTTTTAAAAATAATTTTTGCTAATTCTTTTTCAAAATCCATACAAATACCTATTAACAAACTCTTACAATACCAGTCAATAAAAGTTGCATAAGTGCTTTTTGTCTTAACTTGTATTGCCATAATAATTTTTGTTGAAGTTCAATTAGTTTATCTATATTAATAAAAAAGTGTGCAATTTTTTTTTGAACTTTCATATTTTTAATAAATCTAAAATTTTTCTTTAACAATGGAGTTTTTGTTATCTGTGGTATTCCAGAATTATCTATAACATCTTTAAAAGATGTTGCTAAGCATTGATAATAAAAATAATTTTTATCAATTAATTCATTTCCTTCCATCTTTAAAACCATGGCATTTCCATTTATCCAGCTTTCAGGCTCTGTTTTGTTAATAGTCCCACAATCTCCTCGACAAGACAACACAACCTGCCATTCTTTATGGTTATATTTATCATAAAATCCGATAAAACCATTTGCTCCGTAAACTTTATAACCATTATTTTTAAATTCTTTTTGTGGGACTGTTTGTGGTTGATAAATATCTTCACAAATATCTCCCAATTTAACTTCTTGCCAATCTGGTTGTGGAGTAAGAAGTTTTTGCATAAGGGCTTTCTTTTGAACTTTTAATTTATCAACAAGTTGTTCTTGCAATTCAACTTGCCTAGTCGCACAATCTAAAATCTCCGCAATTTTTTCTTGTTCGTGATAAGAAGGCAAATTTATATTTACTTTTTGCAAATTTTCTCTGCTAATGCCGTAAACTTTATATCCTTGAACATACTTAAATATTTGTTTTTTTATTTCTGGTATTTTGGTTAAGTATTTTTGAAAATCAATATGAATTAAACTAGTTTTATTTCGACCAAAAAAGGTATGTAATCCTGAAATAAAAGGTAATTTGTTCTTATTATAAACAACAAATGTTTTACATGTACCCTCATAATCTTCTGAAGCGTCAACAAAAACAATGTCTCCATTTAATAGCATCTTATCTTCAGCAACAATTTTATCATATTTAGGTAATTTATCAATATCTCTGTCTAAATTAACATACATTTTTTCAGAGATATGCATATCCCCATAATGAAGATATGGAATACCTTTATTGCCTAATTTTTCACGGGGTATTCCCAATCCACCATAAAAGTCATACAAATCTTTTAAATAAAAATCCTCCCACTCAACATGGCAAATTCCAACAGGTGTTTTTTTATAACCCGCTGGCACGATACCTTTATTTATTAACTCTATCCTTTCTTTAATCTCTTGATTCATTTTACAAACCTTTCAACGTTTTTTATTTATTAAAATTATCATTATAGTTTATCAGATTCAATTTTTATATTTTGTTTTGATAACTCTCTTATTAAATTCATTCCACATTCTTCAATTTTGTTTGAAAATGGTATATAAATTAACCCTTGAATATCAGACGGTTTTTCAAAATTACTATCTTCTTTAAGTAAAATAGCAACTTTCTCTCTTCCTAATTTAGATAATAACATTCCCAATTCCAAAACAACATTTTGTCTTACTCTACCCTTATATTTGCCACTATCAGTTTTTGCTTTCCCCCAATCATCAGGAGTTGCCAAAACTATTCCAAAGTTAACCGAATCTATACATTCTTCCAATTTTTCAATGATAGTTTGTCCTGCAGTTGCTTGTTGATCTAGTATAATAGGTTCTAGATCCCATCTCCTTAACAATGCTTCCAATTGTATTTTCGCCATATCATCATGCCCATAAACTACGAAAACCTTTCTACTGTTTTTATGTGTTTCATTTTCTATAAGTGATTTAATTTCATCAATATTTTTTCCTTGAAAACTATATGTGCCTTTTGTATAAGCATTGATAATTGTTCCATTTTCAACTTTAAATTGAATGCCTGCCGGGATATCTCTCTCTTCAAATTCATATTTTGAACTTTTTAATTTCTCCCTAATTTCTTCTATTTTCATAAATTCACCTCATATCAACCCTAAATCTTTTAAATGTTGTTCTAGTTGTTTATCAACTTCTGTTAGTTCGACTTTTATATTTTCAATGTCTTGGTTAACCTGGTCCAAATCAATAATTGGTTCTTCTTCAAAAGTGTCAACATATCTTGGAATATTTAAGTTATAATCGTTTTCTTTAATTTCTTCTAAAGTTGCAATGTGACTATATTTTTCTTTTTCGGCTTTATCATAATTGCCACTCCTATATGCTTTATAAGTCTCTACAATTTTATCAATATCTTCTTTTCTTAATTGATTTTTTGCTTTGACTTTTTTACACTCTTTTGACGCATCAATAAACAAAACATCAGTATTTTCTTTTTGTTTTCTAAAAACAATAATTACAGCAGGTATGCTTGTCCCATAGAAAAGATTTTCAGGCAAACCAATTACGGCGTCAATTAAGTTCTTATCTACTATTGATTTTCGTATTTGCCCCTCACTTGCTCCTCTAAATAAAACACCATGCGGGGCTACTGCGGCAACTCTTCCGTCTCCACTCATACTATAAATCATATGAAGAAGAAAAGCCCAATCTCCTTTGCTTTGTGGTGGAACACCCAAATCAAAACGGTGCCATCTGTCAAGCCCTGCTTCCATTTTAAATTCTACTTTTTTCTTATTGCTATTTGTATCATCGCGATCGCCAACTACAACTTCTCCTCCCGGATTAAAACCAATTGCCCATTTATCCAAACTAAAAGGCATATTTGCAACAATACAATCAAATTTCATTAAATTCCCATCGCTATCTAAATGTTGTGGGTTCGAAAGAGTGTCTCCCCAAGCAATTTTAGCATCTTTAATATCATGCAAGAACATGTTCATTTTTGCCATTGAAATTGAACTATTGTTTTTTTCTTGTCCATAAATAGAAACATTTTCAAAACCTGCTTTTTTAGCTGCTCTTATAAGTAGCGAACCAGAACCACAAGTTGGGTCGTAAACTCTGTCCCCACTTTTTGGCTCAACTATATTAGCCATTATCTCACTTACCGCTTGTGGAGTATAGAACGAACCCGCTTTTTTACCAGCCATAGTAGCAAATTCACCAATCATATATTCATAAGCATCACCAATAACATCAGCAGGAACTTCATTTTCTTTTGTTTCAATCATACTAGGTCTTAAATCAAGGGTTGAAAAATCTTGAAGTAATTCACGCAAAATTGGATTTTTCTGCTCTTTTGTTCCAAGATTTGCTTGACTATTAAAGTCAATGCCTCTAAAAATTCCAGAAAGTATAGGATTTAAGTCTTCGATTTTTGTTAAAGCTTGGCTAATTATTGCACCAATATCAATGTTGTTTTTATTTTTTAATAAATAATCAAACGTACATTCATCTTCCAAAACAAAAGGAAGATTTTTAATTTGTCTTTCAAGTCTTATACCTTCATATTTTTTTTTTAATTCGTCAACATTTTCTTTAAAAGTGTCGCTTAAATATTTCACAAACAACATTGATAAAACATAATCTTTATAATTTGAAGCATCAATATTGTCTCTAAAAGTATCTGCTGCTGCCCATAAAGTTTTTTTAATATCTTCTTTCGTTGTTTTTTTAAGATTTGTCATTTTATTTCTCCTAAATTATTATAAATTTTTTGTTGTGTTAATTTTTGCTTTAATTTTTCATTTACCATCAAATTTTCCATTAGTTGATTTTTCTTTTTATTTAAAAGCCAAACCTCACCGATTATTTTTTGTTTACTTGCATCTATTTCCATTACTTCTATTTGTTCTAGCATCTCTCTATTTAAAGCTTTTGAAAATGTGCTGTTATTAGTCAATGCATTAAGTTTTTCAAGTTGTTGTTCAATTATAAAAGCCAAATACTTTACATCAAGCTGTGTAGTTCTTACAATTACTAAATTGTTGCCTAAATATGTTTCTCTGTCGTCATCATAAATATTTACATAAGTTGGATTGTTGCGTTTTATTAAAATATCGTTTTTTTCGGATTTAATACAAGTCTTTAGATCAAAATCAATATAGTCTTCATTTATTTCAGTTACATTATTTTCTTTTAAGTCTGCTTGTGTAACCCAAAATTTTTTCTCTACATTTGGTATCTTGTTTTTTATAGGTATTGAAAACAATAATGTGCAAATATCTTTTAATTTCATTATAGCTCCTTTATAAAATAAGAATATAAACTAGGATAATATTCTTAATTATCTAT
This sequence comes from Candidatus Gastranaerophilales bacterium, assembly GCA_944324875.1. Lineage (GTDB taxonomy): Bacteria > Cyanobacteriota > Vampirovibrionia > Gastranaerophilales > Gastranaerophilaceae > Galligastranaerophilus. The sequence continues at coordinate 11,992 of CALUXZ010000032.1, forward strand.
CTTTTAAAATTTTGGCAAATTTCCAAGATTGTCACATTTAATATGGTTGCCGTCTGTTCTTAAATATTCATTGTCAACGATATGAATATGGTCACCGACACGCGAATCATAATAAGTATAAGCAATAGAACCATAGGTAAGCCAAATAATCATTTGTTTTTTTGTATAAACTGATCCATCTTTGCACTTTACTTTTTCTATTACATTATCATTTTCGTCATATCTCACGTGTGTAACATAGTAAGTCATTTCATTTCTCCTTTATAAATAAATTATAAAAAGCCTTCAACATATTAAAACTAGTTGTGTTTTTAAAAGTTTTATGATATACTAGATGTGTCGTTAGATAGCATATCTAAGTGAAGTAACCCTTTTGATACCTAGTATTGAAAGGGTTTTTACTTTTTACAAACGTATTATATATCAAAAAAATTAAAAAAGCAAGCAAAATCTAAATGTTTTTGCAAATTTTTGTTGCTGTATATAAAAAACTGTTAAAAAAACTATTTAATAAATATTGACAAAGTGTTTAAAAATCATTTAATAAATATTTTATTTTCATATCTGCATCAGCAAAAGATAAAAACAAATAATACAAATTGCTTATATGCAAAACATAAATTATAACGAGATTTAAACAAATTTACATAGTTTTAGACAGTTCAAAATCAACTATGGTGGATAGTGTCATTTGATAAATTGGACATAATTGTCAAGTAGTGTCAAGAAATTGACATTTTGACAGCAAAACAAAAAACACTAGCGTATTTGCTAGTGTTTTAAAGGGTTTTAGTGGGTAGAGCAAAATCTAATTTTTATGCTGGGCAAGTTGGTAATGTTGAGGTCGGCAGTTCGAATCTGCTCGTTAGCTCCACAAATTAAAATCGCTAAACCCCTTACAAAAAG
>CALUXZ010000033.1 GCA_944324875.1 Candidatus Gastranaerophilales bacterium
GAATTTATTTGTTTTATCCCTTTGAGCAATATTTTTTTCATAAATTTTGTTGTCTTCCCAAAATTTTTGAATTTCAATTTCTCGAACAGGTGCATTTGCACGCATTGCAAGAGTTGTTTGCGGCAAGTTAAGCGTATTTTTAAATTCTTTCTTTTCCTCTGTCATATTCTTAAAAAATCCTCTCTATTATAAGAACATTTTATGATAAAAAAATTTTAATAGCAAAATTTATTATTTATGCTACTTAATAAGCTATATTCAAGTAAAAGGTTAATGCATGCAAGCTATATCAAAAACCGCCGGCAATAATTTTATTGCCATAAAAAAACCTCTAAAAAAATATTCTTTGGCTTCTTTTAGCAGTAATACAGGAATAAAAGTATTCCAAAAAGATAGCTTTGTAAAATCAAACTTATCTTTTGGCTCGCAATTAAACAAAGACAACCTAACAGCGCAAACAATTGCAAGGACAGGGTATGAAGCTTTCAAAACAAAAGATTATCAAGGCTGCATTGATATACTTGATAAGGCACTTGAATATGACACACAAGATGCAAAAATATATCACACAAAAGCAAGTGCACAAAGAGAGCTCGGACTTTTTAAGGAAGCAATTGAAAATTATACAAAAGCAACAGAAATAAATCCTAATGCCGCAAATTCTTATAATCTAAGAGCATACACAAAATTAAAATACGCTCAAGAGCTTGCAAAAAAAGATAAACCGGCTTCAAGAATAATGAAAGCAAGTGCCGCAGAAGATTATGCAAAATTTATCGCCCTTATGCAAAAAAGCAGTTCTGCCCAAAGAGTGGTCAAACTTGCAAATGCGCACTTTTCAAGAGCTAAAATTCTTATTGATTTAAAAAATTTTAAAGAGGCTATTTGCGACCTTACTTCTTTTATTGAATTAAGTACTCAACAATTAAAGCTCGACCCTGAAAATTCAAAAATAAAAAATAAAATTGGCGAAGCGCATCACAAAAAAGGTTTTTGTTATAGATTATGTGCAAAAAGTCCTTATGCTAAGGAATTTGACAATGCCATTGAAGAATTTACTTGCGCTCTTGAATTTATACCTAAATCAGCAAACACCTACTACAGAAGGGCGCAACTGTATACTAAACGCAATGTTAAAGCTGCGATAGAAGATCTTGAAACAGCAGTCAAACTTGCCCCAGAGCGTCCACATTATTGGGAAATGCTTGGCAGTTTGTTAATAATTAGCGAAAACGAAGAAGACAAACAATACGGTTATGACTGTATTGCAAAAGCAGTTCAATTAAAAACAAAACAATAATTTTATTGCTTTTAGAACTTTTTATGCTAATTTAAAAATATGGATAATACACTAAAAATAGCCATTCCAAACAAAGGAAGACTCTCAACAAAAATTTATGAACTTTTAAATAATGCAGGGCTTAGTTTTGGGACAAAAGATGAGAGATGTCTTAAAATTGCAACTCGAGATGGCAAGTATTCTTTGATTTTTGTAAGAACGCAAGACATACCAAGGTTTTTAGACGCAAAAGTAGCAGATGTCGGCTTTACAGGCTGGGATGTAGTTACAGAAGTCGGTGTTGAGCTTGATAAAATAAAAGAATTTGACTTTGGTTATTGCGAAATGGTTGTAGCAGTAAAAGATGACGACCCTTATAAAACTGCTCAAGACCTGCCAAATGAAATAAATGTTGCAACATCTTTTCCAAACATTGCAAAAAAATATTTTGAAAAATTAGGCAAAAAAGCGCACATAATTGAAGTTTCAGGCGCAGTTGAAATTACACCATCTCTTGGACTCAGTGATGTTGTAATTGATATAACATCAACAGGTTCAACTCTAAAATCAAATCGCCTCAGAATAATAGATAAAATCCTAAATTCAAGTGCGGTTGTGGTTGCAAGAAAAAATCTTGAAGAAGATAAACAAAAAAAATTAAACTCCTTAATAAGGGCACTAAATTCAGTTATTGACGCTCAAGACAAAAAATATCTTATGGTGCATGTACCAAAAGATAAAATTGATGAAGTCAAAAGCTTTATGCCGGGGCTTTCATCTCCTACGGTTACGCAACTTTGGGGTGATAGTGAAAATGTAGTAATTCACGTTGTTGTAGATAAAGACAAAGTTTATGACAGCATAGACCACCTAAAAGCTATTGGTGGCAAGGGTATTTTAATTTTAACAGTTGATCAAATGGTGAAATAATGAAAAGCAATATAGAAAAACTCCTTGAAACAATGCGCATTTTAAGGAGTGAAAACGGTTGCAAATGGGATAGAGAACAAACTCACAAAAGTGTGCGTGAAAATATGCTCGAAGAAGCGTATGAAGCAATTGATGCTATTAATGCCAATGATATGAAGCATTTAAAAGAAGAATTGGGCGATGTTCTTTTACAAGTTGTACTACACGCTCAAATTGCAGACGACGAGGGCTTTTTCAACTTTGACGATGTAGCTAAAACAATTAATGAAAAACTAATACATCGCCATCCGCATGTATTTTCGGACACAAAAGTAGCCGATGTTAAAGAAATTTTATCCAACTGGGAAAAATTAAAACAAGAGGAAAAACCTCACAGGAAAAGTGTTTTAGACGGCATTTCAAAATCACAAAGTGCGCTTATGAAAGCACAAAAAATCTCAAAAAAAGCAGTGAGAGTTGGTTTTGAATGGCAAAATCTTGAACAGCTAAAACAATGTGTGCAAAGTGAATTTGAGGAATTTGAAAAAGCCAAAACTCAAGAGGAAAAAGAGGAAGAATTTGGCGATATTTTATTTGCACTTGTAAACCTTGCCCGCTGGAACAAAATTGATGCAGAGCAAGCACTTAACATTGCAAATGAAAAATTTATAAAAAGATTTAAAAAAATGGAAGAACTTACACAAAAACCTCTTGAAAATTTAACTTTTGACGAGTGGGAAAACCTCTGGGCAAAAGCAAAAAAAGAAACCTTGTAAAATCTTTACAGAGTTGCCATTTTAACGTATAATCAGCCTATGAAAAAAATTATTTTATTTTTCATTTTTGCTTGTTTTTCCTTGGGTGTTGCAAATGCCAAAACCATTGAATTTTGTGCAATTTCAAACATTGCGTTGGAGGTTGATAAATCAACAAAATATGCAGATACAATGACACCAACCATTAAAAATTTACTGACTGCAACAGAGCAAATTAACGACAATGGTTGTGAATTTACCCTGTTTTTAGGAGATAACTTAAAAGCTCCGGATAAATACAACCTTGTTATGTTTTCTAAAATAATAAGGAAGCTGAAAAAGCCGGTTTTTGTAAGTGTTGGCGACAAAGATGTATCCCAGACTAAAAATCTGGATAAAAAAGAATACTATAGGGTTTTAAAAATATTTTCAAAAAATAAAATTAAAGAGTTGCCTTGTGTTAAAAAAATTAACGGTTTTGTTTTTGTTTTTATGGATGGAGTAAATCAGTTCATACCAACGCAATACGGCTACTACAAAGAAAACGAAATTGCTTTTTTGGACGATACTTTAAGAAAGTATAAAAATTATCCCGTTATTATTGTTGGACACTACCCCGTTTTTGCCTCAGAGGATGTAAAGGAAAATATGCTCCCTAACAAAATATCAGATTTTCATAACGTACTTTCACATCATAACAATGTAATTGCAATAATATCCGGACATCACAATATTGATGACGAATATATACAAAATGAAATATACAACATAAGTGTTCAAGGTCTTGAAAAAACAAAAGAATACAAAAAAATATTTATTGATTATAATGAAAAAACAAAACAAACCTTTGTCAAAACTAGAATATACAGTGTAGAACAATAAATCCAAGGAGTTACGATGGAGAAATTTTATCTTACGATTAAAACATTCTGTCAAAAACATTCAAATATTTTGAATGTAATTATTTTGGCACTTTTTTGTTATTTATTTTTGTTTCACAATCTGGGAATTTATCCCTTAATTGACATTGACGAAACCAGATATGTCAATATGTCACGTGATATGTTCTTTTTAAAAGATTATGTTACACCTTATTTAAATTTTGAAAATTTTCTTGAAAAACCTCCTTTATATTTTTGGTTAAACGTAATTACTTATCACATTTTTAACGATACCGGTGTTTTTGTATCACGTTTTGCAACTGCGCTTGTTGCAGCTTTCAGTGTATTTTTTACCTACTTTTTTGGTGCAAAAACAATGCAATCAAAAGCCTATGGTTTAATTTGCGCTTTTGTACTTCTATCATCAGTATGGTTTTTACTATTATCTCACATTGCAATTTTAGATATGGGATTTATGGCTTTTTCAATGGCTGCAATATATTGTGCTATTTTGAGCGAATTTTCAAAAGAGCAAAACAAAAAATATTGCTGGTACTTTGCATATTTCTTTATGGCATTATCAGTACTGGCAAAAGGTTTAATCGGAATAATAATTCCTGCAATGGTTGTATTTTTATGTTTCCTTGCATTTAGAAAAACGAAAGAACTTTTTAAACCCTTATACATTATCCCCGGAATTATAATATTCCTGCTTATATCTGCTCCTTGGCATGTTTTAATTTATAAAGCACATGGCACAATTTGGTTTAATGATTACATTGTAAAACACCATTTTGCAAGATTTATAAATTCTTCCTTGGGTCTTGGCAGAAAGCAACCTTTCTTGTTTTACTTGCCCATTGTTTTTGCAGGCATTATGCCTTGGACTGTTTCATTTATTTCGCAAATATTCAGAGGAATAAGATCTGCAATTAAAAATTACAAAGCTGCGAAATCAATAAAAGTTTGGTTTACATCGGACACAAATGACAAAAAAATTATTCTTTTTGCAGTAATTTATGCAATTTCAACATTCTTATTCTTTTCTGTTTCAAGTTCAAAACTACCTACCTACGTGCTTGTACTTTTCCCGGCGTTAGCACTTATTATAGGTTATTTCTGGTGGGGTTATGTTTGCTTTGATAAATATACAAAGAATATAAAAATCTCAAGCCTTATTACTTTTGTTATCCTTATTTTAACAGGTGTTGCAGGCGCAGTATTTTTCTACTTCCCGCCTCAAGGGATTGCACAATACATACAACAAGCAAGTTCTTTTTACTGTTATGCTTGTACTTGGCTGATTATAATGCCCTTAATCGGTTGTTTATGCATTATTGCAAAAAACCGTGCACTTTTATTTATTTCACATGTTTTCTTAATGCTTGGAACAATAATGTTGACTACCGTCTATGTATTTCCAACAATTACAAACTATGGGCAAAACGAACTTGAAAAATTTTCTAAAATTGCAGCAGCAGAAACCAGTAATGAACTTATCACTTTTGGTTTTGCAAGAAAATACTCATTAATGAACGACTACGATAAAAAGATAATCTATATTATTAACTTTGACAAAAAAGGTCTGGAAGACTTTAAAAAAGCCACTACAAAGAAAAATAACGTCAAAGTCTATACAATTATAAGAAATGATGTTTATGAAATACTTGAACCGCAAGGTATTTTTAGACACTTTAAACAAGTAGAAAAAGGACAAAAATACATTCTGCTTGTAAAATAATTACAAAGGGATAACAATACAAAACTCGGTGCAATATGCATCGGGTTTTGTTTTATCCGGTTTTTTACAATTAAAATATATTTCGCCCTTGTGTTTTTCAATTATTTTTTTGCAAATCGCAAGCCCCAGACCTGTTCCTTCACCTATTTTTTTTGTAGTAAAACCTGCCTGAAAAATTTTCTTTTTATTTTTATCATCTATTCCAAAGCCATTATCTTTAATTGAAACAATAAGTTTATCTTGTGTTTTTTCTGTAGTTATTTCTATACTTGCGCCATATTCGCCAATCTTTTGCATTTTCTTTTCAATAGACTGTATGGCATTCATAAGTATATTTAAAAATACTTGATTTAGCATATTGGGGTAACATTTTACAAAGGGGATTTCACCGTATATTTTCTCGATTTTAATACCTTTTTTAGTTTTATGCTTCAGTAAATTAAGTGTCAAATCAAGCTCTTGATTAATATCTGCCTCTTGTTGCACCATCTCATCCAGTCTTACAAAACGCTTCAGTGATTGCACAAGGTTATTTATACGCTTTATTGCCTCGTAATCAATTGAATTTAAATCCTTTAAAATTTCAATATTTTCAGATGCATTATCATAAATTTTCTTTGCAATTTCATTATTTGCACTAATTGAAGCTAGTGGAGTATTTATTTCATGGGCAACTGAGGCAATTAACTGACCTAAAGACGCCATTTTCTCGGCATTTATAAGCTGTAATTGGGTTTCTTTTAACTCTTTTATTGTATCTTCCAATTCTTCTTTCTTTTTTGTTACCTGATTAAACAAAATAACTTGAAAAATAGCACTTGATATTTGCCCTGAAATACCCACCAGAAGCTCTTTTTCAATTTCTCCTATTTCTTTTTTTGGAGTAAAAATAACAATAATGCCTAAAACTTCCGAGCTTTTGATAACAGGCATTATAATTCTGTTTAAAGGTGCTTTTAAGGGTTCTTTTGAGCCGTTATGCTCTTTTAAACAAAATTGAAAAGAGTTTTTACCGTTATAAATATCTTTCAGGATTTTTTTGTCATAATCAAGAACTTCGCCTATTTGAGAAGAATATGAAGAAGGATATATATACTCTAGTATAAATTTTTCTTTTGTTTCTGATGCGTAGTATGCTTTATGTGCGCCAAAAATCATGCTTAGTTCTTTAAGTGCAGTTCTTATCAGACTTTTGGCGTCAAGTGTTTCTCTTATACTTGTTGAAATTCTGTTCAAAAGAGCCATTTTAAGAGCTTGATTTTGCGCTTTTGAATTTGTATTTGAAAATTCCAAATTTTGAATTTTCAAAACCTCGTTTTCTTTTCTTATTTTTTCAAGCTCAAGTTCTTTTGTAACATCATAAAAATATACGACTTTATACTTTTTAAAAGTAAAAGATTTTATTATACAATACAAATATTTTCGTTCTTCAAGCTGATAAAGAGCATAAGTTGTAAAATCAGTCTTGGCTTTTATTGCTGCGATTATGGGGGAATAAGACATAAGCTCACTGCTTTCCAACAGACAAATATCACAGTAAAATTTATAATTTAGCTTTTTTAAGGCATCAATTCCTAAAGCCCCGTCAAGTTTTGCAAAAGACTTGCTAAAAGCTTTATTACAATACAAAATCTGCTCGTTAATATCATAAATTATTACAGGCTCTTTTAAATTATGATAGAAACTTCTTAAAATTTTGCTCATATTTTATCTATAAAACAAAGTCATCTGTTGACTTTTTAACATACAACCCGAGTCCGATTGGCTTATAGCTTGCATTTTCGTTTTTCAAACTAAAGTTTTCTTTGTTAAGTTCGTTTAATCTTTGCCTTAGTGTTTCATTTTCAGTTTTAGATCTAATAAGCTCGACAATAATTTCGTCTAAGCCATCCATTTTCTCACTTAAAACATCAGAAATTTTTGAAACAATGTTATTTTCCAGATTTTCCAACTTGGAGCTCATATCTAAAGATTGATAAGAAGCAAGAGATGCCACTGCATTTTCTTTGTTGTATCTTGATTTTGCACGGGTCAAAAAATTGCCTTCGCTTAAATTAACCACTGATGTTTCTATATCTTGCGCTCTCATTTCTTCCTCTTGTTTTTTAAGCTTCATGCGCTCAACTACTCTATCCACTTTTTCCTTTTTCATATCTCTGCTTGAACGTGTATGTTCATATAATTCCTTAACTTTTCTAAGAACGTCAATATCGCTTTTAGAAAAATACACATTACCAAAACCGTCTTTTTTGGGCTTTAGGCAAGCCTTTTGACACCAATTGGACATCTGCGCCGCACTGGTATTTAAAATTTCTTGCACCTGACTTGCGTTAACAATTTCTTCGACATTAGTATCTGTTGTTTGATTGGCTGTATAACTTCCCACCTGATAAATTCCTCAAAAACTAGATAACAATATTATAGATTAAATTTTTTAAAAAAGTAGTTTTATTATTTAAATTTTACAAAAATTGTAATATAATTTTAAAAGTAAGACGGATAGGGGATTTTAGTTTAAATGGAGTTAAAAAAAGGATATTTTATAACATTCGAAGGTGCTGATGGTTGCGGAAAAACAACTCAAATAGAGCTTTTGAATAATTTTTTAAACCAGAAAGGCATAGAAACCCTTATGACACTTGAGCCAGGGGCAACGGATTTAGGCAAAAATCTAAGGCAAATTCTGCTGCACTATGAAAAACCCGTATCTGATGAAGCTGAAATGTTTATGTATCTTGCAGACAGAGCGCAACATGCTCAAATGATTATTAAACCCGCACTTGATGAAAAAAAGGTTGTTTTATGCGACAGATACATTGACTCAACTGTTGCTTATCAGGGCTATGGCAGAGATGGAAATATAGAACAAATTAATATATTAAATAAAATCGCAACAAAAGGACTTAAAAGTGATTTAACTCTTTTATTTGATGTAGAAAGTGAAATTGCACAAAATCGCCTTGGCAAAACTAAAGACAGACTGGAATCTCAGGGCATGGAATTTCACAAAAAAGTACGCAACGGATACCTTGAACTTGCAAAACAAAATCCTCAAAGGATTAAAGTAATTAACGCAAACAGAACAATTGATGAAGTATTCTTAAACGTTAAAAATGTAATTGGAGAATTTTTAAATATATGAAAAAACTGGTTGTCTCGCTTTTTATATTTTTTACTCTTATATCTAAAGTTCAGGCTCAAGAGCTAATGGACGGGATAAAACTTTTAAACTTAAACAAGTTAAGCAAGGCATGCGAGTTCTTTAAAAATTACACAGATAACAAACCAAACGACCCAGATGGACACTACTGGCTTGGTCTTTGCTATAAAAAAGCAGGTCAAAATGAACTAAGCGCATATCATTTGCAAAAATCTTTTGAACTTTCTCAAGTAATTGAAGATATCGACATAGCTGAACCTCTGGGCTTTAAAAACCAAAATGACTACCTTGATATTGCTCAAATGTATCTTGAAAGCGGGGATTTTGATAAAGCACACACATACACTGATATGACTCTTAAATTAAATCCTGATAATGCTGATGCATACACAATGAGGTCTAAAATTTACCTTGCGCAGGATGACAAGGATAATGCCAGAAAAGCTGCAATTAGAGCAATTCAAGCGGATAACAACCTGCTAAATTCAAGTCTGGCAAAGGAATTTGACATTGTTGAAGTCCCACCGCTTGATTTTGAATACTACAATTCAAAGGGTGTTGAATATTTTTATAGAGGCGAAATTCAAAATGCAATAAGCTTTTTTGAAAAATCGCTCGATTTAAATTTTAAAAATGTTGTAGCACTTAACAATCTTGCTCGAGCATACATAAAACTGCAAGAGTTTGACAAGGCAAAATCAGCCCTTAAAAAGGCAAGGATTTTTAACCCGAAATATTTTGAAACATATATGAACTACGCACACATTGCAAAACTGGAAAGCACACAAAGTAACATAAGTGAATTCAGCAGAAAAAAATATTTAAACGAACAAAAAAACTATCTAAAACAAGCCATCAAAGTAAATCCTAACGATAAAAGAGCATACTTGGGTCTTGGCAATTATTATCTTGAACAAAAAGAGTATGAAAATGCAATAAAAAACTTTGAAACCGCACTTGTATATGATGATGAATATTACGAGGCATATTTAGGACTTGCAATATGTTATATAGAACTAAATAACCCCCAAAAAGCACTTTTGGCACTTAGAAATGCCGGAGCACTTAACTCAAAATCAGATGAAATTTCATATTATCTTGCAAAAATGTGCATTTTGGATAGTAAATTTGACGAGGCAAAAGAATATCTGCTTGATGCCGTTTCAAAGTCTGACAATCCTGAATATTACCTTGAATTAGGTAAAATTTATTATTTCAAGAACGATTATAAAAATGCGGTTGAAAATTTTCAAAAAGCAATCACTCAAGATGTCCGCTTAAAAAATACCGCACAATTGCACAATTACCTTGGTCTTTGCTATTACAAAAATAAAGACTTAAAAAAAGCACTTGTTAACTTGCAAAAAGCAGTTAATCTTGAACCGGATAATGTAATTTATATGTATAATCTTTCACTTGTCTATAAAAGCACAAGACAAGATGATTTGTACCAAAAGTTATACAATAAAATTTTGCGTTTTGAACCCAAAACAGTTCAGGACTACATTGATTTAAGTACAATTTATTATGACAGAGGTCAAAGTGATATCGCAAAATCAATCCTTGACAATGGCATAAGAAAAATGCCTGACAAAAAAGCCTTATACAGTGCAAAATTAAAACTGCTTGAAACTTTAGGCGACAAAGAAAACGCTAAAAAATTAAAAGAGCTTATAGATAAAATATTTTAAGCTTTAACCCTGCCGTAAATGTCTTTGTAGCGGATAATATCATCCTCTACAAGCTTATCGCCTTTTTGCACTTCGACAATTTTTAATTCTTCATCATAAGGATTTGCAAGCGAGTGCTTAACTTTTACAGGTATATCTATACTCTGCCCGGGTTTTAGCATAAAAGTTTTATCATCCAGCGTAACACGAGCAGTGCCCGTTAAGACCACCCAGTGCTCAGAGCGATAATTATGCGATTGCAAGCTCAACTGACCTTTTTTATATACACAAATTGTCTTTGTTAAATAACCTTCACCTTGATTTAGTACAGTATAATAACCCCAGGGGCGATAAACCGTTCTGTGAATTTTAAAAGTGTCATCTTTAATTTCTTTTAATTTATCAAAAATCTTTTTAACGTCTTGAGCTTTATCTTTTTTGCATGCAAGTACAGCATCTGATGTTTCAACTATAACAACATCTTCAAGCCCGACACCAGCTACAAGCCTATCAGAACCGTATAAAAGAGTATTTTTACAGTCTGCTTCCATTATGTTGCCAATTTTAACATTGCCGTTATCGTCTTTTTTGTTTATATCATAAATTGCTTCCCAGCTGCCTAAATCATTCCAGTCTGATTGCAAAGGTACAAGAGCAATATTTTTAGCATGCTCCATAACCGCATAATCAACAGAAATAGAAGGCATTTGATTGAAAATCACATAAGGGATATTTTCATCTTTTGTAAAATCAAATTTTTCAAAATTTTCGTAAATATCTTTTGCGTATTTTTTAAGAGCTTCAACAAAAGCCGACGCCTTAAACATAAAAATACCGCTATTCCAATAATAATTACCGTCTTTAAGGTATTTTCTTGCGGTTTTTTCATCAGGCTTTTCTTTAAATTCTTCTACTTCATACCCCTCACCCAGCTTTTTGCTTGTCTTAATATAACCAAAACCTGTGTGCGGAAAATCCGGTTTTATACCGAAAGTTACAATATAGCCTTGTTGTGCAAGTTTTTCTCCTTCCGATACAGTTTTTGAAAAAGCTTTCACATCTTTAATTAAATGGTCAGATGGCACAACAATTACAATATCATCTTTATCCTTATCAAGAATGTATTTAACCGCAGCAGCAATGGCAGGGGCTGTATTTTTTGCCGCAGGCTCACTTAATACAATTGGATTTTGCGCAAGTGCATTTAATTGGGTTTTAACATCAGTTGCATGCTTTTGATTTGTAATACTTATGATGTTTTTTTCATCAATTAAATCAAGGAGTCTTAAAAATGTCATTTCAAGCAAACTTTTTTTAGAGTTATTTAACCTTAAAAGCTGCTTAGGGTACAACTCACGAGACAATGGCCATAGTCTTGAACCTGAACCGCCAGCTAAAATAATACCGTACATTTTTCACTCCCTGCAAACTGTCTTTATTGATTATACAACAAATTGAGCCTATTTGCCAACAAGATATTTTTCCAAAGATTCTTCCCAATTTGGCAAAACATTATTATTATTTAAAACACAATAATGCGGTCTTTTTGCAGGACGAGGAAAGTCGCTTTTATCAATGGCTGTAACACTCACATTGCGTTTTTTAATTTCAAAAATCTTCTTTGTAAAATCAGCCCAGCCTGCCTGTCCTGATGAACATAAGTGATAAGTGCCATACGGTTTATTTTCTTTCATTATGCTAATTATTTGCTCGCATAAATCTTTTGTCCAGGTCGGACAGCCTATTTGATCATCAACAACACTTATTTCACGCCTTAACATGGAAAAAGTAAGCATTGTATCAACATAGTTTTTTGAACCTTTCCCGTATAACCAGCCTGTTCTTATTATGTAATATTTTTTGCAAGTTTTTAAAATTTCTTCTTCGCCCTTTAATTTTGATAAACCATAAACATTTAAGGGGTTTACGTGGTCTGATGTTTTATAAGGGGAGTCTTTTTTGCCGTCAAAAACGTTATCCGTACTTACATATAAAATAGGAACATCAAGCTTTTTAGCAATTTTTGCAAGATTTTTTGTACCTATATGATTAACCCTAAAAGCTTCTTCTTTATGAGTTTCAGCTAAGTCAATATTGGTGTAGCCTGCAAGGTGGATAATAAAATCAAGACTAACTTTATTTATTATTTCATTAACCATTTTTGTGTTTGTAATATCAAAAATTTTACTGTTTGTAGCCCAAAAAAGCCAACCTTCACGCTCCAACATTGGACATAATTCTTGTCCTAGACTTCCTGTTGCACCTGTAACCAATATTTTCATAAATAATTCCTGTATTTTCTAAACTTGGGGGAAATTACT
>CALUXZ010000034.1 GCA_944324875.1 Candidatus Gastranaerophilales bacterium
CGCATTGTGCCTGTGCTCGCTGCGCTTGCTACGGCGGTCATCGACAGTTACGCCTTTGGTCTTGCTCAACGCAAGCCTAAAGGCTTCACCTTGGCTCACGCATAAAAAAATTGGGGCAAAAGCCCCAAACTGTCTGGAATTAAGAATAGCTGGAAGTATGAAAAAGATTAATTATATATAACAATACATGTGTAAGTTCTACAATAACCCGCATGGGTAGTATTTTTTTTACGTCATGAAATCAAAATAATAAGTGTAAAATGAACAATATTTTTTATAAATATTTTATAAAGGTGTACAAAAATAGGTCAAAACGCTTGCTATACTTGAAAATAAAAAAATTTTACATAGGGGTTGACAAAAGATTTTTTTAGGTACATAATGTGAGTATAAAGATAAAGTGTTAGACAAACACTAAAAAGAAAAAAACAAGAGGTTAAAGAAAAGAAAAATGTTAGCTATAAATGCAATAAGAAACGTAAATAGTACACTAAATAAAAATATCAGCTTTGGTTATAGAAGCAACGAACTTGTTAAAGCCCCAACATACAGCAACGATATGGTTGAAGGTAGCATTGGCGGTTTATTTACAGGCTTTGTAGGAACTCTAAAAAGCTCTCCCTTGTTCGATGCAAAGGTTAAACAAAGAGCTCAAAGCATAAACAAAGGCTTGGAAGAAACAAAATTAAATCTCATTGCATAATGAGTAAAAGCATTATCAACACCTAACAACACAATCCCGAAGCACAACAACACATGACCCTGCAAATTGGCGGGGTTTTTATTTTTTATATAGAATGTAACAAAGTACAAATTAGGCAAAGACATAATATTTTTAAGCTTGACAATATTTTTTTATTTGAGAATATAATAAGTGTTGAAATAATTTTATTTTTTTTATAGAATAAAATCATTGACGTAAGGAAAAGGAGTTGCAAATGCAAAACAATAATCTGCCTAAAAACATGGGAAAGAAAATTGCCGATGCATTGAAGCAACAAGATAACCTGAGCGAAAACACAGACACTCTTGAGATTGAATCTGATAGTGATAGTGTAGAAAATACAATTAATTATCAGGAATCTAATGAAACATTTGATACTTCGTTTGATTTAGGTTCGGACAATGTTCAAGACAGTACTGAATACAATCCGGTATTCTCTGTGGATGTTGATGAAATTGACAAAACTTCAGATATGAAATTGTCCATCGATTCCGAAGAAGATGAAGCTGCTGAAGAATTTGAAATGCCCAATAACATAAATGTTTTAAAAAGGCTTATCAATCAACTTCCCACAGGTGTTCCACGTCAGACAGGTGCGCAAATCATCCGTCAGACAATTGAAGCCCTCGGTATTCCAATGAAAAGCGTGCTTCAGGATGCACAACGAGTAAGGGATTGCTTAAACAGCTCAATCAAAGATTGTAATTATACAATCCAAGAATACAAAACAAACATTCGTAATCTTGAAAAACAAAGCGCAAATTATCAAAAACAACTGAATAAATTAAATGACATTATCGGTTTGTTTGTGTATAATGATAGAAAATAGTCTTATGCCCCCATCGTCTAGAGGCCTAGGACAACACCCTTTCACGGTGTAGACAGGGATTCGAATTCCCTTGGGGGTACCATTTAAAAGCGGCATGCGGTCGCTTTTTTAATGGGAATTCGAATCTTGCAAAGACTTGCTTTCCCTCACAGGTTCGTGAAGTTCCCTTGGGGGTACCATTTAAAAGCGGCATGCGGTCGCTTTTTTAATGGGAATTCGAATCTTGCAAAGACTTGCTTTCCCTCACAGGTTCGTGAAGTTCCCTTGGGGGTACCATTTAAAAGCGGCATGTGGTCGCTTTTTAATATATGTGTTAACATAACATATAGGCATATTAAGCGAGGGTATTATGAAAAAAATTATATTAACGATATTATTTTTATCTTGTGCTACATTTACATGTGCGCAAAATTTGAACGTTTTTAACGAAGTTACTAATTTAAAGCCGGAACAAATTCAATCAATTGAAGACTATAAAAATAACTGCACTCAAAAAGTACAGACAAATTGGAAAAAATCTAATATTAAACATGATGATGTTATAATTAAAATAACTTTTAAAACTGTTCAAGATGGAACAATACAAGATTTAAATGTTGAAGTTCCTTCTAAATACGAACAAAATAATAACGCTGCAATAAAAGCAATACAAGATGCTGTACCTTTTGAAGGGTTTCCAACAGATTTAAACGCAAAATATGCCGAACATACAATTTTTTTCCCTTGCAGAAGATACGCACAAATAACACCTTTTAGCGGTAATTAATCAATAATTTCAATTCCTTGTTTCTGTACATCTGCGCTTGGTGCAAGTTTCTTGTACATATAAAGAGGTACCTTAGGGTTTGGGTTCTTTCTTTGAGAAATTTTTTCATCAAACCCCTTTTTTTCTTGTACATATAATTGTTTTACAAATGTTTCGCTGTTTTGAATTTCAGATGGCATTTCATCATAAGGCACATTTAGTGTAAGCCTTTCTTTTGCACAAGCACTATAAGCACCCAAATAAATGCACAAATAGCCAACAAGTGCCATAATACAAATTTTTTTCATAACAAATCTTTCTTCTTTTCACTACCTTCTAATATAATAAATCCCCGTAATTATAATTAATCACGAGGATTTATAAAATTTGTTACTAAAGTTAATATTAATAACCTAATGCTTTTAATTTAGCATCATAAATCTTGTTAATATTAGCTTTTCTTGTATTTAGAGATTGTAATTGTCTTTCATAAACTCTTAATTTAATTGTTTTTTGAGTTTGCAACATTGTTTTGTCGTTGTTTACGCTTTTAATATTTTTTTCAACTTCTTTAATTTCAGTTTCAATTGGTTTTAACTGTTCTTTTCTTTGTTTTTCAATTTCTGCTTTTTTTGCGCTGTTTTGTGCTTGTTTTTGTTTTTGTGCTGCTTCTTTTTGTGCTGCTACATCTTGTTTTGCAGCTTCTTTAACAGCATTTAAGTCGCTTTTTACAGCACTTTTAAAAGCATCACCAAAGCTGCTTGCCGCATATACAGAACTTAAACTTAAGCACAGGGCAAGGGCTAAGCCTAAATATTTTTTCATAAAAACACTCCTTCTAACTACACTATTAATAATAACATTATTTTAGGAGCTTGTAAACTAAAAACCTCCCAAACCTAAGGCTTGAGAGGTTTTTCGGATTGTTCTTTATCCCCCGTATATGTCCTATAGGGTTTTACCCTATTAAACAATCTTTTTATATTAAAATAAAAACTTTTTTTGATTTGAAATTTCAAAAAATGAAATTTTATTTACATTTTTTAATAAATATCTCAGGTTGCATTTATGCCCCTAAAGTGTTAAAATTCTTGTGCTATATCTTTTTTAAGGTTTATTTAATGGTAATAAAACGACCCCAAAACGCAACAGAAAGATTAATACTTGCACTTGATGTCGACACATTAGAGGAAGCAAAAGAGCTTGTAGTTGAGCTAAAAGATTATGTGGGGTATTTTAAAGTCGGGCTGCAGCTCTATACTGCCTGTGGTTATGATTCTGTCAGAATGATTCATGATATGGGCGCAAAAGTCTTTTTTGACGCTAAATTCCATGATATTCCAAATACAGTTGCACGTGCCAGTGCAAATTTAGTTAAAAATGATGTCGATTTTTTTGATTTGCACATAAAAGGCGGATCAAAAATGCTCTCTACTACTTGCCGCCTGTGTCGAGAAGTTGCAAAAAAATATGATAAACCAACCCCTACAATTTTAGGTGTTACATTGTTATCAAGTTTTGGTCAAAAAACACTAAATCAAGAATTAAATGTTAATATGAACATTGACGAGTATGTTTCCAGACTTGCAAAAGTGGCACTTGAAGCTAAGCTTGACGGTGTTGTAGCTTCAGCTTCTGAAGTTGGTGCAATAAGGCGAGTTTGTGGGGATGAGTTTATAATTGTTTGTCCTGCAATTCGTCCAACGTGGTCTGTTGTTGATGATCAGGTAAGAGTTGTTACACCGACAGATGCTATTGAAGCAGGTGTGGATTATATGGTTGTCGGACGTCCTGTGATTTCGGCTAAAGATAGAATTGAAGCAATAACACTTATAATTGATGAAATTGAAGAAGCAAAAGACGTAATAAAAGAAAGAATTTAACATAATGAAAACAAATTTCGGAATTTTAAAAGAGTTAAAAGAAGGCGAAACACGGGTTGCGCTTACTCCTGATACTGTTGGCATGTTAACTTGTGATGGATTTTCGGTGTCTGTTGAATCCGGTGCAGGCTCTCTAAGCGGGTTTGATGATGAACAGTATGAAAAAGCAGGTGCAAAAATTGCACAAAGTGCTGCTGAAGTTTGGGAAAAATCAAATGTAATTGTAAAAGTTAAAGAGCCTCAAAAGTGCGAATATCAATACTTTAGGGAAGATTTAGTTATATTTTCATATCTGCATTTGGCGGTTGAAGAAGAACTTACACGTGAACTTTTAAAGAAAAAAGTTTGTGCTATAGCAGCGGAAGCAATTGAAACTCAGTGGGGCGAGCTGTCTTTATTAAGACCAATGAGTGAAGTAGCCGGCAGAATGAGTATTCAACTGGGTGCAAGATTTTTAGAAAAGCAAAATGGCGGAATTGGCTTGCTTTTAGGCGGAGTTCCGGGGGTTGCACCTGCAAAAGTTGTAATTTTAGGCGGCGGTGTGGCAGGTTCTAATGCTGCTCAGGCTGCTCTTGGCATGGGTGCTGATGTTTCGGTTTTAGATATTAATTCAAGAAGATTATCAAATTTGGATATGTTTTTTGGCGGACAAATAAAAACATCTTATTCAAATCCTTCAACAATTGCAAACTATGTAAAAGAGGCTGATTTGCTAATTACTGCCGTATTAAATCCTTCAGCAAGAGCACCCAAGCTTATAAGTGCTGATATGGTTAAAAGCATGAAAAAAGGAGCGGTGATTATTGATATTGCGATTGATCAAGGCGGAAATGTTGAAACAATAGACAGAGTAACAACTTTAGAAAATCCTGTTTTTGAAAAATACGGTGTAATTCATTGTGCTGTCCCAAATATTCCCTCATACGTTCCGCAAACAGCTTCTTATGCTTATTCTTACGCAATTTTGCCTTATTTAAAAGTATTAGCGGAAAAAGGTACGTTTGTTGCATTTAAAGAAGACGAAGCATTAAGTCGTGGTGTTTCAACATTTAGGGGTGCTGTTACAAATGAGGCTCTTGCTCAATCATTGGGTTGTGAGCATACGGAAATTTCAGTCCTTGTAGGGTTTAAAATCAAATGATAAAAGATGCAAACAGAATTGTTTTTAAATTCGGAACAAATATTTTAAGAAACGATAATGGTGAAATTTCGCTTACTCGTTTGTATTCTTTTATTGAAGACATTGCAACATTGAGGAAAAAAGGCAAAGAAGTTCTTGTTGTAACATCCGGTGCGGTCGGTCTGGGCGCAAAAAAATTAAACGTAGATACAAGTCAAAGCACAGTTTTAAAGCAGGCGGCAGCCTCTGTCGGACAGCAAATTTTAATGTCAATCTGGCAAGACGGTTTTGAAAAATACGGGATTTGCGTGGCACAAATTCTTTTGACGGAAGAAGATTTTTCAAACAGAAAAAAATATTTAAGCTTGAGAAATACGCTTTCTAAACTTTTAGAGTTGGGAATAATACCAATAATCAATCAAAACGACGCTGTTTCACCTTCGGAATTAGAGCATGTTTGTTTTTCTGATAATGATAAATTATCTGCAATAGTAGCTTCTAAACTTGATGCAGACTTGTTAGTTATGGTTTCAGATATTGACGGATTATTTGATAAAAATCCAAAAGAATATCCTGATGCTAAAAAAATAGATGTTGTTGAAAAAGTTACATCAAAAATCGAAAAACTTGCCTCAGGTGCTTCTTTAGGCGGTCGAGGCGGCATGATTACAAAGCTTTTAGCGGCAAAAGTTGTAACCTCATCAGGTTTATATGCAATGATTGTTAACGGCAAAAAGCCTCAAATAATAAAGAAAATTTTTGAAGAAGAAAACGTTGGAACGCTATTTTTGCCTACAAAGGTTTTGTCGCACAAAAAGCGCTGGATTGCCTATGCTACAAATATAATGGGTGAAATAACAGTAAATTCGGGCGCAAAAACGGCACTTATCGAAAAACAAAAAAGCCTTCTTGCCGTTGGCATAGTTGATGTTAAGGGTGATTTTAAAGCAGGCGAAATAATTAGCATTTATGATGAGAGCGGTTTGGAATTTGCCCGTGCTGTTGTAAATTATAATTCTGACGAGTGTAAAAAAATCATGGGTGCTCATAGTGATGAAATAGAGCGGATTTTAGGCTACAAGCTTGATGATGATGTAGTGATAAAAGACAATCTTGTACTTTTATAAAAAGGGAAAAAAATGGACATAAAAGATATTGCAAAAGCAGCAAAAGAGGCGTCGTTAGAGCTTCTTGGTGCGCCTGAAGAACTTAAAAATTTAGCACTTAAAAAAGTAAAAGAAAACATCGAAAAAAACAAGGATGAAATTTTTGCTGCAAATAAAAAAGATTTAGATGAGGCTAAAAGCCTTGTAGATAGTGGCGAAATAACATCTTCTACCTATGCACGTTTAAAGTTGGATGAAAACAAAATGCGTGATATGTTAAAAGGTATTGAAGATGTAATTTCTTTACAAGACCCTGTAAATAAGGTTTTTTGGACAAAGGAGCTTGATGAAGGCTTGATTTTAAAAAAGGTTTCTTGTCCTATTGGTGTTATTGGTGTTATTTTTGAAGCACGTCCTGATGTAATTTCTCAAATTGCCTCTCTTGCAATAAAATCAGGTAATGCTGTAATTTTAAAGGGCGGAAAAGAGTCTAACAATACTAATGCTGCAATCGAGAAGATAATTAACGAAGCGTTGAATACTGTTGAAAATTTCCCAAAAAACGCTATAAATCTTGTTTTTTCACGTGATGATATTAAGGCGCTTTTAGAGCTTGATGAGTATGTGGATTTAATTATCCCACGTGGTTCAAATAAACTTGTAAAATATATTCAAGAAAATACAAAAATTCCTGTTTTAGGGCATGCCTCAGGTATTTGCCATATTTTTGTTGATGAAAGTGCAAAGGTTGATTTAGCAAAAAAAGTTTGTGTTGATGCTAAAATTCAATACCCGAGCGCTTGCAATGCGGTTGAAACAATTTTGGTGCATAAAGATTTTTCCGCAATTGAAGAACTTAAAAAAGCTCTGTGCAATGCAGGAGTAAAGATTGTTGAAAATCCACAAGATTTTTCTGTTGAATACGGGGACAAAATTGTGTCCTTTAAGCTTGTTAACAGTGTTGATGAGGCTATTAAACACATAAACAAATACGGCTCAGGGCATACTGATTCAATATTGAGCGAAAATAAAAATAATGTTGAAAAATTTATGAATTACGTTGATAGCGCAGGGGTGTATCACAACGTATCAACCCGCTTTTCCGACGGTTTCAGATACGGTTTTGGTGCTGAAGTGGGAATTTCAACAAACAAAACTCACGCACGTGGACCTGTTGGCTTAGATGGGCTTACAATCTACAAATATAAGCTTTTTGGCGCATATCAAACAGTTGAACCTTATGCAAAAGGTGAAAAAACTTTTACACATAGATTTATTTAATTTTTTGTTATAATAAAATAATCTAAGAAATATAAAGGCACCTTTATTAGATGCATGAGATTATAGAGAAAATTAATAAACTTAAAAAAGAGCGCAAGGCAATTATTCTTGCACACTGCTACCAGAATGTCGAAATTGACCTTGTGGCAGATTATGTCGGCGATTCCTTGGGCTTGTCTAAAATTGCCGCAAAAACCGATGCTGAAATCATTGTTTTTGCAGGGGTTTATTTTATGGCGGAAACGGCAAAAATTTTATCCCCCAACAAGAAAGTTCTCTTGCCTAATATGAACTCTGGCTGTCAAATGGCGCAAATGATTGATTTAGCACGCATGCAAGAGTTTAAAGCGCAACATCCTAATATCCCTGTAGTATGTTATGTTAATTCAACAGCAGAGGTAAAAGCACAGGCTGATATTTGCTGTACAAGTTCAAATGCTGTTGATATTGTGCGCTCTCTGGGTGTTAAAAAGGTTCTTTTTGCGCCTGATTGTTATCTTGGCTCCTGGGTTGCAAAAAAATTGCCTGATGTTGAGATTATTTCCTACAACGGTTTTTGCCCGACGCATTTAAGGCTTGTTCCTGATGAAGTTAAAAAAATGCGCATTTTATACCCTGATGCTGCAGTTTTAATGCATCCTGAGTGTCATCAAGAAGTGGTTAAACTTGCAGATTTTGTGGGTTCTACAACTCAAATCATGCAGTATTGCGAAAGAAGCAAGAAAAAAACTTTCCTTATCGGCACTGAAAAAGGTGTTGTAGATAGACTTTCAAGGGATTTTCCTGAAAAAGAATTTATTCTTATTTCAGACAGGCTTGTTTGCCATAATATGAAATATAATACCCTTGAAGACATTTTATATGTCCTTGAAACAGGTGAAAACGAAGTTTTTGTTGAAGAAAACTTAAGAAAACTTGCTTACGGTGCAATTGAGCGCATGGTTGCAACAAAAGTTAATTAATATACTTAGACCAGTTTTCATCCAGATTTTGAAAAAAATGGTGCGCATCAAGTACATCATCATAATTAATCGGTTCTTTATCAGGGCAGGCATTTTCAAAACCAAAATCAAGCGATTTTTCAAGTTCCTTTATACCTAAACCCAAAAAAGCCATTCCAAAACATTTTTTACAATGCTCGCATTTGACTTGAAAAACTAAAAGCCCGTTTTCGCTGCGTGAAATTTTTATTGAGTTTTCACTAAACTCATTTTTGCAATGGGAACAATGCATGTTAATTAGCAGTCTTTTTATACAGTTAATCTCAGACATAATTTAAATCCTCATTATTAATTTTTATTACAATATTTTTTTAAATCATAAAGTTGTGTCTTAAATATGACGAATAAAGGAATATATAAAACAGGTTGTTTAGAAAGCGAGGCATTTTATGTTTGAAGCTTTAGGTTTAGTATTTTTTGCAGTGGTTGTGTACCTATTTCTAGTTGTTGTACCTGCTGTAGTTGAATTTTTCGGTTCAGAAGAATTTGCGAACTCTTATTTTAAACATCTTTCCCAATCTCATCTTAATTCCTTTGGTCGTTAATTTTAAAAGACAATATTATCCCCCGTTTGTTCCAATTTACTTGAAAAAATAGCCCGAAAGGGTAATAATATAAAAGATATGAATTTCAAAAATTTATTCATATTTTTTATATTATTTTTTTGCGCTGCATCTTTAAATGTTATGGCTGAAGAACAACAAAAAGAAGAGTTGCAGAAATTTGTCTTTGCCATAGATGATGCTGATGAAGTTATTGAAGGTTCGGTTGAGGTAGTTGAGCAAAAGCCTTTTTTAAGCGATTTTATTGAAGTAAAAAATGAAAATTGTGATGATGAAATATTATTACAAACAGATTTTAATCCTACATATAGAGTTAATCAAATAAAAAAAGTATCAACATATCAAAAAACTCTTGAAATGCCCCAGGCAGAAGATATGGTTCTGGGTAATGATAAATTTGGTATCAGCTCAAAATCAACTCAGTATAATGACTCTAATACTTTAAATAAAAATCTTCGTCAAGAGCTTGGCGCAACTGTTCGTGGTAAATATTTGAGCTTAACAGGCGGAGTTGAAACAACTTATGATACAACAAATATAAATTCTGCCTCTCGTGGTGCTTTTATTACACCCAGTTTAAAACTTGGCGATAGAGCGTCAATTTCTTTTAAAAACAAAATAAGCGGACAAAAATTAAATAAATATGAACCTATGATTGGTATTGACTATACGCCTAAATATATTAAAAATAGCAGTATTTGGATGGGCGCAGGGGCTACAATCCTTGATAATAATATGCAATCACAGTCGCTTAATTTAAAGACAAATTTTTACGTGTTTTAAGGAGAAAAAATGAAAAAAATCCTTATATTGCTTGTTATAATGCTTTTTTGCGTTTCTGCAAATGCAGCAGTTGATTATAACAATACAAATTTACGTCATAAAATAGCGCAAATGCTAATAATTGGATTTGACGGTACAAAATTAACTAAAGACAGTCAATTATACGATGATTTAATTAATGACAGAATTTCAGGCGTAATAATTTTTTCTTCGGATTCTTTGGGTAATTCAAAATACAAAAACGTTCAAAATCCAAAGCAGCTAAAAAAATTGATTTCAGATATTAACAAAACCTCAAAAACAAAGCTTTTTATAAGTATTGATGAAGAAGGCGGCAAAATAACCCGTCTGCCATCTGATAGGGGTTTTAATGTTAAAACCTTGTCGCACAAGGAATTGGGTGATAAAAACGAAGAAATGACAACATATCTTGAAGCTAAAAAAATTGCCTCTGTCTTAAAGTCGTTAGGGTTTAATATGAATTTTGCTCCCTGTGTTGATTTGGCACTGAACCCTAATTCAGAGGTGATTTATAAGGCACAGCGTTCTTTTTCGGATGATTCTTTAAAAGTTATTAAACATGCAAATACATATATTTTAGCGCATAACCAGTACGGGATTTTAACTGTTTTAAAACATTTCCCCGGTCATGGCTCAACAAGCAGTGATTCTCACAAAGGTTTTAGTGATGCCACATTAAATTGGTCGCCAAAAGAGCTTGAACCTTATCAGGCACTAATTTCAAATGGCGCAGCACAAAATATTATGGTTTCGCATATTTATAATAAAAATATTGATGATAAATATCCTGCAAGCATGTCCAATAAAACAGTAAATGAGCTTTTAAAAGGCAAATTGGGCTTTTCGGGGCTTATAATAACCGATGATATGCAAATGAAAGCTATTTCAGACAATTATCCTTTTGATGAGGCTGTTATATCAGCAATTAGCGCCGGTTGCGATTTGCTAATTTTTGGTAATAACTTGTCTTACGATAAAAATCTTGCAAAAAAGTTTAACGATGTTGTTTTCAATGCTGTTCAGAACGGCAAAATAAGCCCCGAACGTATTGATGAGGCTTATTTGAAAATAATGAAAGTGAAGGAAAGACTTTAATTTTCTTTTGTTGCGTTTTCACGTGTATCTGAACTCAGCGACCAGATTATTGCCGCAAGCCAGCCTAAAAAAGTCCAACCTAGAAATATTGTAATTAAAGTAATCGGTAAAATTTGTTCATGTTTTCTTGCCGCTGCAATAATTACAGGTAGGAAATACAGTGCTAATGCTACAAAAGCACCCATTGCCAACCCGAAAAACATAAAATAAATCACTAGCGAGAGAAAAATATCAAGACCCATTATAAACTCCTATTCATTTTCTTGTGTATTTAGCGCAGGTTCTTGCCTTTTAATTTTTAATTTAACAATCCTTGCGCCATCTGTTTCAAGCACTTTAAAAGTAAAATCGCCAATTGTTGTAATGTCGTTTTCTTTTGCTATGTGCCCTAAATATTTAACAACAAGACCGCCGATTGTATCTACATCTTCATCATCAAATTTTAAATTGAAATATTCACTAAACTCATCCAGCCTCATCATGGCATTTGCAACATATTCATTATCATAAATTTGTCTGATGTCTGCTTCTTCTTCGTCAAATTCGTCTTGCACTTCGC
This sequence comes from Candidatus Gastranaerophilales bacterium, assembly GCA_944324875.1. GTDB lineage: Bacteria > Cyanobacteriota > Vampirovibrionia > Gastranaerophilales > Gastranaerophilaceae > Galligastranaerophilus. Next base: position 11,711 of record CALUXZ010000034.1, read on the forward strand.
CAAAGATTTCCTCCAGCACGTCTTCAAGCGTGATTAAACCTGAAACACCGCCAAATTCATCTATTACAATTGCCATTTGCGTTTTCTTTTCTTTAAATTCAAGCACCATGTTATCCATAGTCATAGTTTCAGGTACTAAAATCGGCTGTCTGATAATGTCTTTCAAATTTATTTCACGTCCTTCAACCATAAGCGGGTAGATGTCTTTAACATGCAAAATACCTAAAACATGGTCTAAATCTTCACTGTATACAGGGTAGCGTGTATATTGATTTTCTATAATTAATTTATTTAAATCATCAATTGAAATATCAATCGGAACACTCACTACATCAGGCCTTGGTACCATAACCTGCTTTGCAAGGGTGTCTGAGAATTTAAACACATTTTGCAAAATTTCTTTTTCGGTATCGTTTAAAACGCCTTCTTTATGGGATTCGTTAATAATCATGTCGAGTTCTTCAACAGAGTGAACAATGTGCGCACTGTGAGCAGGCGGGATTTTAATTAACGATAAAAGCCAGTTACCAAGCCCGTTTAAAAGAAATATAAAAGGTGTGAAAATTTTTGTAATTGCATACATCGGGCGTGCAACAAAAAGCGTTGTGCGCTCCGGAAATTGCAGTGCAATTGATTTTGGCATTAATTCACCTATTACAACATGCATAAATGTAATAAGTGAAAAAGCAAGAGTTACTGCAAGCGAATGAGTTGCAAAACCGCGCCA
>CALUXZ010000035.1 GCA_944324875.1 Candidatus Gastranaerophilales bacterium
AAAAGAATTTTTAACCTTAGAATTAAAGAAAAATTTGACGAATTGGGAATTGAAATTCCGTTCAATCAACTGGTTGTTACTCAAAATCAAAATTAAAAAAGCAGGGTTTAAGCCCTGCTTTTTTAATTTATAATGACATAATGTAATTTGTAAGTGTTCTTACCATAACGCCTGTTGCGCCTTTGTTAAGCTCTTTATATGGTTTATCAATAAAAGCTGTACCTGCTATATCAATATGAGCCCAGTTCTTATTCTTTGTAAAGTTTTGCAGAAATCTTCCTGCTACACTTGCTCCTGCAAATCTTGAGCCTGTATTTCTCATATCTGCAACATCGCTTTTTAGCATTTCTTGCATGTCATCAAATATCGGCAGTTCCCAAAGTGTTTCGCCTGATTTTTTACCAATATTAATTATATTTTTAATCATATCAGGGTTATTGCCCATAATACCTGTTATATTTTGACCAAGAGCCACAATGCAAGCACCTGTTAGAGTTGCAATATCTATAACTTCATCTGCTTCAAGTTCGTCAGCGTATGTTAGAACATCAGCCAGAGTTAATCTGCCCTCTGCATCGGTGTTATCAACTTCAATTGTCTTGCCGTTTTTAGCAGTTAAAATATCACCTTGTTTGTATGATTTTCCGCTTGGCATATTTTCGCACAACGCACTTAGGGCGTGAACTTCAATATCAGGTTTAAGTGCAGCTATTGCCTGAATTACACCTAAAACCGTTGCGCAGCCTGACATATCGGTTTTCATTGTTAGCATTGAATTTGCAGGTTTAATATCTAAACCGCCAGAGTCAAAAGTTATACCTTTGCCAATTAGTATAATTTTCTTTTTAGCTTTCTTTGTTGGCTTATATGTAAGGTGTATAAATTTTGGCTCTTGTTCGCTTCCTTGTCCTACTGCAAGAAAAGCATTAAAATTCATTTCGGTTAATTGTTTTTTGTTGTAAACTTCAAAAATTAGTCCTAAATCTGCGCTTAAATTTTTTGCAATTTGTGAAATGCTTTCAGGTGTTGCATTTTGTGCCGGTTCATTTATTAAATCCTTTGTAAAATCCATAGCTGCGCAAATTATTTTTGCATTATTGACACCCGTTTTTGCAGCTTTTTCATCTTTTGCATCTTGCGTTGCTATTCTTATTTTTTTAATTTGCGCTGTAGTTTTTTTTGTTTTGTATTTATCATAGTCATACATTGCAATTAAAAAGCCTTCAGACATGGCGCTTGCACAATCTTGCGCCTCAAAATTTCCACTTTTTAAACCTAAAAGTTCTATTGATATATTTTTTACATTTAAAGTTTTATCTAACTGTTTTATAATTTTTGCGCATAACTCTCTTAATTTAGAACAATCAAATTCTTTCTTTTTGCCTAGTCCTACAAGCATAATTTTATCTGATGGAATCTTAAGTTGCGTAGGAACAATTACAGTATCCAAAAATTTGCCCTTAAATCCTTCTTTTTTGATTAAATCGTTGCTAATCATTTTGCCCAGAGCTTTATCAAGCTTTTCTTGTGCAGGTGTTAAAGTTTTGTCATCTTCAAAAACACCTATAATACTTGCGTTTGAAAGTATTGTTGTCATTTCTTGATTTTTAACAGATATATCCATCTTTAATCTCCTTTATGTACTCAAGTGCAATTTTTGATAGAATTGCACTTTTTTCCTCTTTATTTTTTCTTATTTTTTTATCAAACTCTACCTTTTTTATTATACCCCAGTTAGAGTTAACCGGCTGAAAAGATTTGTGCCCTTCAAATGTTATATACTCCAAAAGTGCGCCAAGCATACATTTTGAGCTTAATTCAATTAATTTTTGACCCCTTAATTGCCTTAACATATTTATTGCTGCAAATAATCCTGTTGTTATACTTTCACTATAACCTTCTACACCTGTTATTTGTCCTGCAAAAAATAAATTAGGATTGCTTTTACACTGTAGTGTTTTGTTTAAAATTTTAGGGCTGTTAATAAAGGTATTGGCGTGCATTACGCCATATCTTACAATTTGAGCGTTTTCAAGCCCCGGGATTGAACTTAACAGTCTTTTTTGTTCGCCCCATTTTAAATTTGTTTGAAAACCTACCAGATTGTATAAATCAGCCTCTTTGTCATCCTGCCTTAGTTGCACAACTGCGTAAAACTGATAGTTTTTGTGTTCTTCTTTTCTTGTGCGCTTGTCAAAAAGCCCGACAGGCTTCATTGGTCCAAATCTTAACGTGTCTTTACCTCTTGATGCAAGAACTTCGACAGGCATACAACCTTCAAAATATTTTGTTTCAAAACTTTTTAGAGGTATTTTTTCTGCCGTTGTTAAAATATTGTAAAAATTTTCGTATTCTTCTTTTTCCATCGGACAATTTATAAAGTCGGCATCCCCCTTATCCCAACGGCTTGCGTAAAATGCTTTATCAAAATTTATTGAATCTTTTTTGACAATAGGTGCTATCGCATCAAAAAAATGAAAATTTTCCTCTCCTGTTAATTTTTTAATTTCATTACACAACGTATCAGATGTAAGAGGACCTGTTGCAATAATAGCCGGTGTATCAGGTAATGATGTTATTTCTTCTCTAATTACAGTGATATTGGGGTGATTATTTATAAGCTCCGTTATTTTATTGCTGAATCCTTTTCTGTCAATAGATAAAGAATTGCCCGATGGTACTCGATTTTTAAATGCTTCTTCCATAAGTGTTGAGCCTAAAAGCACTGCTTCTTCCTTTAGTAATCCCGATGCACTGTTTGTGCCTACTGAGCCTAGACTGTTTGAGCATACAAATTCTGCAAAGTTTTCACCAGTGTGTGCGCCTGTTGTTTTCTTTGGACGCATTTCATATAATTCAATCTGAATATCATTGTTTGCAAGGTATAATGCTGCCTCTGAACCTGCTAAACCGCCTCCTGCAACAATTACCTTCAAAATTTAAGCTCCTCAAATGATGTTGTATCGCCATAGCTTAACATATGCACAAAGGCGTACAGCGGTTTAGGTGAGAATGCTCTGCTTCCTGCTTTTAATAGTGCTCTTAGTGCTTCTCTAAAGTTTGAAATCTCTAAATTTGTAGCAGATGATGTCATATTGTCGAAATGGTTGCATACTGCTATAATTTGAGCGTATTCGCTTATCATAGTTGAAGAAATGCCATAGGGCCAACCTGTTCCATCCATTCTTTCATGGTGCTGAAGTGCAACACGTGCTATGTTTTCACTTAATTTAAGTTCTGTTTTAATTAATCTGTGACCGTTAAGCGGATGTTTTTTATATGCTATTTCTTCGTCTTTTGTCATCTTTGAAACATCACTTATTTCTCCACTAAGTTCGATTTTTCCAATGTCGTGCAAAAGTGCACTTAGGGCAATTTCCATAATTTGAACTTCGTTGTATTCAAGTTTGTTTGCAAGAAATACGCTAAAAATGGCAGTATTCAACGGATGAATGTTTTTGTGTTCGCCTAAAAGTTTTAATTCTGAAAAGAATTGCACATTTTTTCTTATTAATTGTGAATCTTTAATAATTTTATCCCTAATTTCAAGAATCATTGATTTTGCACGTATAACATCACTTTGGTTAAAAACGCTCATTGCGTTAATATAACTTGATTTTAACTCTATTTGCGATTGAAAATCTATTTTAGATTTTTTATTTAACGGGCCATATTTTTTAATGTCTTCTTGGTTTTCTGTATAAGTTTCACGAGAATATCTTTTTATCGTTTTGGCTTGTATTTCTTTTCGTTCTTCTTTTTTATCTTCTTTTCTGAATAAAACTTCATGATTTCTTACAAGCAAAATTTTACCGGGGGTAAGTATTTCGCCGGCTTCCAGTATTTTTGTCCCTTTTTCATCGTATAAATCATAAGGGAGAACTTTTTGTGAAATTATTTCTTCACTGGATACAATTATCATTACTAAATTATAACCCTGTTTTTTTAAAAATACACACGTTATTTGTATGATTATGGTAGAATTTTACTATGGAAGCTTTGGTTAAATATTCATTTGATGAACTTGAAAATTTTGTCGAAAACTTGGGTGAAAAAAAGTTTCGTGCAAAGCAGCTTTTTTCTTGGATATATTCAAAATCTATTTCGGACTTTGATTTAATGAGTGATATTAATAAAGATTTTAGAGAAAAGTTAAAAAATTGTGCTGTAATTTTGGATACTAAAATCAAAAAGAAACAGGTTTCATCAGATGGTACAATTAAATATTTAATTGAATTTCATGATGGTAACTGTGCCGAGTGCGTGCTTATGAGATTTGATAACCGTTCAAATTTAAGCGCATGCGTTAGTTCGCAAGTCGGTTGTTATATGGGCTGTGATTTTTGTGCGACAGCAAAGAGAGGGTTTGTAAGGAATCTTGAGCCTTATGAGATTTTAAGCCAAATACTAACTATTCAACAAGATACGGGTTTAAAAATTACTAATGTTGTTTTTATGGGACAGGGCGAGCCTTTAAATAATTTCGAAAATGTTTACGAGGCAATTAAGCGTATTAATACTGATTTAAATATTGGTATCAGGCGTATAACGATTTCTACTTGTGGTATTGCACCTAAAATAAAACAAATGTGTGAAATGGAGCTTGTGCCAACGCTTGCAATATCCTTACATTGTGCTGATAGTAATATAAGAAGGCAAATTATGCCTGTAGAAAATAAATATAATCTTGATGAGCTTAAAAAGTCCCTAATTTATTATTGCGATAAAACAGGAAAAAGAGTTACGCTTGAATATGTTTTAATCGGCGGCTTAACCGATACTAAAGAAATGGCGCAAAAACTTTGTGATTATATTGAGGATCTAAAGTGTAATATTAATTTAATCCCTTATAATCCGATTGGGGATGATAAATACAAAAAACCGAACAAAAAAGATATTATGATTTTTAAATATTTGCTTGAATCGCAGGGTAAAAAAGTAACGGTAAGACTGGAGCGTGGTGCTGATATTGATGCTGCTTGCGGACAGTTGGCAGGAAAAGTTTAAAATGCACCAATGGCGCATTTAGTTTAATTAAAAAAGCACTCTATAAAGAGTGCTTTAGTGCTTTTATGGGATGAGGTTGTTTAGCTTATAAATGAAGAATATTGTTGTTGTAGTTTTGAAATCATCTCATCCATATACTGAAATTTCTTTGTAAGTTGCGTTTCATAAGATTCAAGACTGGAGTAAGCCCTTGTAATTCTGTCTTCTTGAGTTGATATTAATCTTGAAATTGATTCGCTTTTAACGGCAAACATACCATTTGTGGGATCAAGAGTATTGTCAACTTTAGCAAGCATTTGATCAAAGATACCTGTTTTGTTTCCGCTGTAACCTCCTGAGATAAGGTTTTTAACAGAATTTGAGTCTTTTGCCCAAGCCTCGTCAAATGCTTCTTCGTCAAATACAAGAGTTGTTGCGGAATTTGAAACATCAAGTCCGGCATCACCTGTAGAGATACCTATTTGAGATAACATACCAAAAGAACCATTGTCACTAACAACAGAGCCCACTATATTTCTCAACTCATTTTTGATACTTCTCATATTGATGTCCATTTCAAGGTATCCGTCTTGAGCTGTTGCTTCATCTATTTGATTAGTTATTTTGTTATAAGCATCAACAAATTCTTTAATTGCACTTTTAACTTCAGTTAAATCACTTTTTGCGCTAAGGGTTACTTCTGTTGTATTGTCTTCATCGCTGCCATCTGTTACTTTAAGCGCATTAATTGTAAGACCGTTTATACCTGTTGATTCACTGGTTACAGTATTTGATGAAGAAACAATTTTATTCCCGTTAACGGTTAAAATTGCATTTTGTCCGAGAGTTTGTGAACCTTCTGCAAGTCCGCCGTCCTTTGTTAAACCAAAAACATCAAAGAAATTTGTGCCTTCTGCTTCAAGACTAATATTAAATTCGCCACTTTCTTTTGATGTGAATACAAGTTTATTTGTAAGTGTGTCGTATTTTGCACTGACTTTAGCGTCTTCTGTTGTGTTGATTTTGTTTATTAAATCTTGAAGTGATGTATTTTCGTTTATTTCAAATTCTACGCCGTTAATTTTAATTGTACCGGCAGTAACAGTTTGCGAAAGTCCGCTTTCTTCGCTTGACATTGCTTTATTTGTCAAAAACGAGGTTTGAACATAGGCACTTTTAACGCTTGTGTCTGTAGAATCAGTTAATTTCATTATGCTTGTGAAATTTGAAGTATCGGAAAAACTTCCGACAGATATTTTTTCTCCACCGGTTGAGGAAATTTCAAAAGTACCGTCCGGGTTAATTTTTGCTTCAGCTTTTCCGCCGGAAACATCATTAATTTTGTTAATGATATCGCCCATGGTGTCTTTTGTTCTGTCTATATCAATCTCATATCTTTTATTGTCTACATAGAAAGAAAAAGTACCGCCTTTGGATTGGTTGTTGCCGACTTGAGAATAAAGTGTATCCTCTGTAATAACTTTTCCGGGGTTTAGGGTACTTTGTGCTACAGTATTTGTTGCCAATTGTTCAACGCTTACTTTAATATCGCCTGTAGCCAGTCCGCTTGTACTTGTTGCACTAACATATTTATCAGCACTTGATGTAATATTTGTGTTACCCCAAATATCATTATCTGTACCTGTAATAACGCTTGTAAAGTTTTTAAGTGCGCTTTGCAAATTGGTGAAAGATGTTTTTATAGTGCTTAGTGCGCTGCTTTGGTTTTGAAGTTCCGTCTTTTTTGTCTCAAGAGGAGTAACACTTGTTGCTTTTTTTGCTGCAACAAGCTGTTCAATCCAAGATGCAAAATCTAAACCGGAGCCTAATCCGCTAAATTGTATACTCATGTTTTTGATTCCTTATCGATAAAAAATTTTTAATAAATCCTTTTATATATTTTAGTATATTCCACGATGGCAAAATATTAATCGTATAAAAATTGTAAATGTAACTTTTTGTTACTTTTCAGCACAAATGCAAAAGGGCTCTGCATGTATAATTATATCACAATTTTTGAGCTTTTCTCTGATTTTTGTTTCAATTTTATCACAAATGTTATGTGCTTCTATAAGAGTCATTCCTGATGGCAAAAGTATGGTCATTTGAATAAGTCTTTTTGAGCCTGATTTTGATGTTCTGATTTGCTTTGTACCAATAACTCCATGTGCTTCAAAACTTTTTATTGCATCGTCTATGACATTTTTGTCTTCTTTTGGGAGCGACCCGTCTAAAAGGTTGTTTGAGCTTTGCTTTGTGAGTTTTATGCCTGTTCTGAATATTATCGTTGCGACAAAAATTGCAATGATGGGGTCTAATATACTTAGTCCTGTAATTCTGACTGCAAAAAGCCCTGCTATTATACCTAAGGATGAATATATATCTGCCCTCAGGTGTTCTGCATCTGTTTTTAGGGCAATTGAATCTGTTTTTATGGCAACTTTGTTTAGATAAGAACTTGCAACCCAGTTCACAATAACTGATAAAAACATTATTGAAATACCTATTGTTGTTTGTATTTCATAATCTCCACCCTTTACTATTATTTTTTCGCAAGCAACAAACAAAATGTAGAGTGCCGTTAAAATAATTAAAATTGCTTCAATAAAACCTGCTAAATCTTCATATTTACCATGTCCGAAGGGGTGGTCTTCATCTGCAGGTTTGGATGATTTTGAAACAGAAAAATAGGCAAGACAAGATGCACTTAAATCTGCAAGAGAGTGCAGAGCTTCAGATAATACGCTTATACTGCCTGATAATACTCCTGCAGTAATTTTTATTAAAATCAAGGTAAGATTTGAAAAAATCGATATTGCTGCTGATGTTTTCTTTTCTTTTATTTGAGCTTGTTCAATCATTATTCTTTTATATCTATTGATGAGTGTGTTTCGGGCATTTGTGCCATATATGCTTTTGTTATTTTTTTACCTTTAGCAACCCTTTGGAGTTCTTTTTTTAAATCTTCACGTCTTTGTTGTAAAAGTTCTATATTTGTTTTTTCAAATTCTTCAATTTTTTTTCTGAATTCAACTCTCTTTTGTTCTTCTTCCTCATTTGTTTTTACGGTTTTTTCAAACCTCATTATATTTTTTAAAAGCTCACCTTTGTTTCTTAAAACATCGTCAAGATCTTCTATTTTTCCGTTTTCAATAATATCTTTGACATTTGCACACATCTTATATGCTTTTTCGTATAAGAGCATCAGGTGGTTAAAGTTTTTATTCGTCATCTTCCTCGTCATCTTCCTCGTCGTCATAGTTTTCGTATTCGTCTTCGTCCGAGATGTTTACTTTTGCGCAAAGTTTGTTTCTTTCCTTTTGAGCTATTGAAATTGCTTCTTCCCAAGTTGATTTCAGTTCTTTTAAAAATTTTAAAACTTCATCAATAGGGGCAATTTCATGTTTCATGTTTGCTTGCACCAATCTTGTAATAAAGTATTCGTAAAGGTTGATAAGATTTTGCGCAAGTTCAGGGTTTGGCTCTTTATCTATTGTGTTAATAAATTCTTCAATAATTTTTTGTGCACCCATAAGATTATTGTGGGATTGTTCCCAGTTTTTTTCATTTAGTGCAATTTTTGCTTTGTTTAAAAACTGGATTGCACCGTCATAGAGCATTATTAAAATCTTTTCGTTAGATGCTGTTTCAACCGTTGTTTTTTGATATTGCTTAACATATTGATTCATATATGTTTATATCCTTTTGTTTACAAGTACTCCGCTCGGATTTTTCAGGTTATCCACAAGAGTGGAAAGTTTACCCGGTGTTATTTGTTGTACAATTTTTCCTTCTTGTTTATTGTATATTACAAGGGAATTTGTGTCCTCATCCGGTTTTATTTCATATAATTCCCTGTTTGAAAGGTCGATTTTTTCATATTCGACAGTTTCTGCTTCATCTTCAGAATTTTCTTCTTCATCTGATGAACTTGCGCCTCCGAAAAAAGAAGTATTTTCTTTATCATCCGTATCTATGGCGCTTTTTTTATCTAGTGAGTTAACACTTCTGTCGCCAACATTTCTTTTGGCTTGTAAATCTGCACTGATGGCATTTTCTCTTGAAGTATTTTCGGGAGTTATTCTCAGTTGATTAACAGATATTCCGTCAAGTCCCATTGGTTGCCTTTATGTTTATAGCTATATTTTATATTATCTCATATTTTTTCAATAAATTAAATGGTGTATTTTATTTATTTTTATTATAAACTATAATTGTGTATACGGTAAATAGTGGGAATTGCTCGTGGAATTACAGAAAAACTCGGAACTATTTTTGAATAATATATATGCACTACCCTTGTGGGTAAGGCAGGTGGTCTATCTGAAAACTGAACAAAAGTTGACTGAGGAGTTGGATGATTTTTTAGAACTTTTAAGTCCAAAAGAGCCTTTGCAGTTCGTTGTTCCAAGAATTACCTTTAAGGGTAAAAGAGAACTTGAAGAAAGAGTAAATAATTTTAGTGAGCAGTTTTATATTTTTCTTGAAAATGCTAAAGATAACTTTGATATTTTTGAAATTACGTTGAGAAATTTTTGGACATTATCTGAAACATCTGCAATTTTTGTTCGTGCTATTGAAAAAGAGTATATCGAGATTCCTTCTTGTGAGAGAAATTATGTAATTATTCAATTCCTTGCAAACAAAATAAGAACAGGGGAGTTGCTAAAAAGATTAGGCAAAATTGATGTTATGCAACTTGAAAATGCAATTCGTGAGCAAAAAAGAAAAGCAGAATCCGGAAGTAACATGCGAATTGCTGATGTAATGATTGAGTTGGGCTATATTACAGAAAAAGATGTTAAAATTATATTGCTTTTTAAAGAGGAATCTAAAAAACGCTTTATTATGGGTTTAGGTCTAGCATCTTTAAAAATGGATAATCAGGCTACGGTTTCTCAGGTTTATCAAAACATGCAAAGGGAGTTAAAACGCCTTGAGCATGAAAACAGAATTTTAAAAGCAAGATTAAGAAAACTTTTAAACATTAAAGAGTAGTAATGATTGAAATAAATCCCGCAAAACTTCTTTATTCAAAACGAGGCGATGTAATTGACGAGGAGTACTTCGGGTTTGTTTTTTTGTATAATAATTTCTCTTTAATAAAAAATATAGGAAAAGATAATGGTGCACAATTTTATCTGCGTTCTTTATCAAAACCTGTGCAAGCAAGTTTAATGCAAGACTTTAATGTTGTTGAGAAATTAGACCTAACACAGGAAGAAATTGCAATATGTTGCGCCTCTCATAGTGGTACAAATATTCATATTTCTTTGGTGCGCTCAATTTTAGCAAAAGCCGGACTGGACGAAAGTTTTTTGTTATGCCCTTGCGTAACTCCTCTTGATATAAAGGATTTTGACGGTATAAAAAAACCTATATATCATAATTGCAGTGCAAAACATGCGTTGATGCTGGCTATATCGAAATTAAATTCTTGGGATTTAAAAAATTATACTGACATAAATCACCCCCTTCAGAAATTGATTTACAAAAGACATATTGAATTGAGCGGTGCATCAAAGGCGGGAATTTCGTACGATGGTTGCTCAACACCTGTTTTTGCCTTAAATATGCCTGAAATTGCGCAAATGTTTTTTAATTTATTTAAAAAGTATGATTTTATTACCAATGCAATGTTAAATAACCCATATATTTTAGGTGGGAATGACAGACTGGACAGCGAAATAATTGCACTTGGAGAAAAAAAACTGGTTGCAAAAGTCGGTGCAGGCGGGTTTGTTCTTGTTTACAACATTGTTGAAGATAAAATTTTAATAGTTAAGATGTCCCAGAATAATAATTTGCCAAGAAGAATCGTTGTGCTTAATGCTCTGTATGAACTTTCTTGGATAAATAAAAATCCCTCACCGGTGTACCTGTGTAATGACTTAGGTAAAATTGTGGGCGATTATGTTTGTAATTTTTCTTTTTCGTAATATTTTGTAGAAAAAAAAATTCAACTGCGTTAAAATCACTCTATGCAGATGGAAAATGTAAAAACTTTAAGTAAAGACAACTTAAAGCAAAAAGTTAGAAAAAATCAGAAAAAAAAGACTACAAGGGTGCGGTTTTACCACTCTTTTTTAACAATCGTACTTATTTTGTGTGTTTTTCAAATTAGTTATAGTGCACTTTTAAATATATCAAAAATAGTTATTTATCATGGCAAAATTGTGAAATCACGTGAATTACTTGCAGCAGCGCAAAAAAGAAATAAAACGCTTAAAAAAGAAGTGGAAAATTTCAATTCGATGGAAAAAGTTGAATCCATTGCAAGAAATAACTTAAAAATGGCTGCAAAAAACGAAGTTTTGGTTATAATTAACGAGCCTGAGCAAGTTAAGCGCAAACCAAAAACCCTCAAAGAAAAAATCGTTTATTATTTTGAGCAGAATGTAGCAAGTAAGTTTAATATGAATGAAAATAACCCTTTGCCAAATTAAATTATTTAATAAGCATAATATTTGGTGTAAAGCCAAGTTGTGAATTTAAGGAATTTATTGCAGCACTTGCAAGCCTGCGACGTTTTTTTGCCCCTTTTAACATAAGTTCAACACACTCAAGAGAATTACTCATTGGTTTTTGCACTTTTTTAAGCATAAAATAATTGTCCTTATCCTATGCTTAAAATATCGGCAAATCGTTTTTACACTTTAGTTTTTGTAACAAAAGATTTACAAATTAAAATTTAATTTCGCCCTTATTGTAAGCTTCCATTAAATCTGTGTATCCGCCGATTCTTTTGCCATCAATTATTATTTGCGGAACTGTAACATCGCCTTTTATATTATACATTTCACCAAGTTTTTTGCGCCAGGTGTCTTCATCGTCATCAATTCTTGTGCGCTTGTAATTTACTTTGTGTTCATCTAAAAAGGCAATTGCTTTTTTGCAAAATGGGCAATAATCAACAGTGTAAATTTCTACATTCATTTTTCTATCCTTTTTAAAACTTTCTCTACGCTCTCTTTTTCATCTTCAGCTATATCAAGTTTTAAATAGTCACTAAAATATTCAATTGCGCTTTCAATGTCATTTCTTGCCATAAAAAGCATACCTAATTTTTTGTAGGCAAAGGGAAATTTCTCATTGATTGTAATTGCTTTTAAATATGC
>CALUXZ010000036.1 GCA_944324875.1 Candidatus Gastranaerophilales bacterium
AGTTCAAGTTTTTCAACAATTTCTTTTGTAAGAGTAAAAGTGAATTTATTTTTATCGTTATAATCAAAAATCTTATCTTGTTTAATACTTTCAGGGGTATTGTTTTCAACACCTTCAAGTAACATCTTTTCAAGCTGGGATGGATTTTCTTTGCTCATAAAAACTCCTTTTTGTTAATGCAACTTTAGGATTATTTTAACATAAAATTAATTTTATGCCTTTTGAGCCTTTTTCTTTTCCTGATCTTGAACTTTTTGCGAAATTGTCTTTTTGCCCGTCAACTTGGACATAAAGCGGAAATATTTACCCCAGAAATCATCTCGTTCCAAATTATTTTTATCATGTTCAATAATTTCATCACGAGTCATTTTTCTTGTCGGTACGCCTATTGATTTACGTATCAAGGTTTCATTTGTAATCTCTGTGGCTGCAGCAACCGCACCTGCACCAAGCAAACTGCCATGGTATGCGGTTTCAAATACCGAATTAAATAAATTCATTAACAGCGTATTAAAGAAAAAGTTAGAAACTTTATGCATAATTCTTTCTTTGGCAACAGCATCTGCACCTTCAACGTCTTTACCATGAGATGTTATTAAAACCTCATTCTTGTAATCATTGACAAAGAAATAACTTGCAATTAACGTAACAAGAGGTCTTGAAATTGCAGCAAGAGAAGAGTTTTTATAAGTAGATTTGCCTGTTTTGTTTTCTGCCCCAATCAAAACTTTTCTTTTAATAAATTTATCAAATTCGGCAATCGACATTTTACCTGCATTTAATTTTTTCTCAGCCTTATTGTACATATTGTAAAGACTTATAATATCCTGAGAAGTAACCTTTGACAAGTCTTTAGCGGCTTCTTGGTTAAAAAGAGATTGAACGGTTTTTACGGGAAATCTTGCTACTCCCCATAAAAACCCAAACGGGTAAGTAATAGCTTTTATTACAGGTGCAATGATTTTTTTATCAACCTTACCCAAGTTAATCATTTCAACATCATTTCCATTTATATTATGCACAACTTTTGCATATTTATCAGAATCAATTGCTTCTCTAAACCTTTGTGCAAAATGCTCCATTCCATAATTGTCCGAAATATTGTTCAACATATTTTTAACATTATCTGCAGGAACCCAATAATCTTTTTTTGTAAAAAGGTTATAGGCATCTTGCATGCCTGTGCCTATGTTTTTAAGCAACGTATTAAACTTGTCGTTTCTGCTTCTTGCAAAAGAAATCGCAAGTCCTCCAACCAACAAAACTCCTGCAGCTCTGAGAATATTTTTAACGTTTAATATATTGCTTTCTTTTTTGTTTTCAAGATTTTTACCCTTAAAACCTGTTTTATTATCAACATTTTTTTGCTGTAGTGAAAAAGCACTAAAAGTTTTTGGTAATTCGGCTAAAGACATCATGCTGTCTGTTTTTATAGGTGCTTTGTTTCGTTTTTGTTGTTTTTTTAACTCTTTTTCATGTTTGTGATAAGCAAAATCTTTTGCTTCTTCAGGTTTTAACGGGCGTAAAGGCATACCGTTAAAAATCCTGGAAAGAATTTCGGAAATAAGAGTGGTGCCTGCAATGGTAAATAAAGCTATATATTTATTTGCATTAACAAATTTAGATAATGCACCAAGTGTTAAAAATGTCATGCCTGCACTCATTAATATCCTTGAGCTCTCTTGCTTTAAACGCTTTTTCTGAGATTTTTTTGCAAGCTCGTCGTTATCATTTTGCATTCTTGATATATTGTAAAAATCAATCCCCGCCATTACTGCACTTACCATACCGGTGCACAATCTGTTAAAAGTCCGTTCGTCGGCAGTTTTATAGTTACCCTTAACATTGCTTGCAGCATGCAAAAGGTTATTAACAACAATTTGCGGTGTGTCCAAAACTTCTGATGAAATTGGTGAACTTGCCCTTTGGACAATTTCCCTTGTCAGCTTATCCCGTAATTTTAAAGCCGCTTTTTCATCTTTTGCAATATCAGAAAAAGCCCCCTGCATAATACAAAAAATTTCTTCTGCTTCGGATGTTTTTATCCTGCTTGAAAGTACTTTTGTACCAAGAGCATTATTTGCAAAGTCTGAAAATAATGAAATTTTTGAAAGCCCCTTAAGTGCCCAGCAGCTTATATCCAGCCACAAATCTTTAAATGGATAAAGAGCACTTTTTAAAAACTTTGGTAAGATGCCGTCATCAACAAAAGTTACCCCACCCAAATCATCAAAAATAATTCTTTTATCAAAATTAAAAATTTTGGAAGAAAACCCCCTAAGCTCATCTTCCATTTTAGTAAATTCGTCACCCAATAATATATTTAACTTATCTTTTCTTATATTGTAATCACTAAAGTGAGCAGAACTTTTTGTAAGTTTATTACCAATATTTGCAATCGTTGTACTCAAACTCCCAAAAGCAATTTGGGTATTTTGCTTTCTCTTTTCTACGGTGTTAAACCCACTATAAGCATTTGTTCCGTTTATGTTTTTTATTCTCATTTTTACTCTAATGATACATATATATTTTATACAAAAATGTATTTTAAACTCGCATGTTCAAATCTACAAAACACGTAAAAAAAACATTTTGCTGTTTTTTGAAGAAATTTATATTTTTGTAAAAAATTTGTCCGATTTACATAAATAAATTATCCTGTAAGCATGGAAACTTATGGCAAAATTGTACTTGTAGACGACGAAGTTATGGTAACAAAAACCCTTTCTACCCTTTTAAGGCTTGAAGGGTTAAAAGACACCATTGCTTTTAATGACCCTTTAGAGGCATTGGAATATCTTAAAAATAATACATGCGAGCTTATTGTTTCTGATTTCATTATGCCTAAAATGGAAGGTATCGAGTTTTTGTCAAACGCAAAAAAACTGCCCCTGCAGGAAGACACAACACAAATTCTTCTAACAGGATATGCCGATAAAGAAAATGCCATAAAAGCAATAAATGAAGTGGGTATTTTTAAATATATTGAAAAACCCTGGAACAACGATGATTTAATTTTAAATATTAAAAATGCAATTGAGAGAACAAATTTAAAAAGAGCCCTAAAAGATAAAATTATTCAACTTAAAAAAGCTAATGATGAACTTGAAGAATACTCAAAAAATCTTGAAGCCCTTGTTCAAAAAAGATCAAACGAACTCTATGAAAGCAGGGAAAAATTAAACGCTATTTTTACAAATTGCGCAGACGGCATTGTAACATTTAAAAAGGACTATATTATAAATTCGCTAAACCAAGCAGCTTGCGAACTTTTTGGTATTGAAGAAAAAGCGCTTTTAAATAAAAACTTTTTTGAAATTGTGATAAACGAAAAAAATAAAAAAATTGAAAATCCATTCAAAATTAAAGAACCATTATTTTTAAGGGATTTCAGCATTGTAAACTATAAAAACAACTCAAAAATTCCAGTAGAAATAAGTCTTGCAAAAATTGCCAATGATAAAGACAGCTTTGTAGTAGCAGTTATAAGAGATGTTTCTTACCAAAAAGAAAATGAAAGACTGCGTGATGATTTTATTGCAACACTTACACACGACCTAAGAACTCCATTACTTGCAGCAATAAGCGGGCTTGATTTTATTCTTAAGGGCACACTTGGTGAAATAAGCGAAAAACAAAGAGAGCTTATTTTTGCAATGAAAAAAAGTAACGAAGATATGCTGGGGCTTACAAATGCTCTGCTTGAAGTATACAGATACGAAGCAGGCAAAATATTTTTGTGCAAAACCAGATTTTGCGTAAATGAACTTATAAAAGAATGTGCAAAAGAATTGGAAATACTCTTTAAACAAAACAATACAGAGATTATTTTTGATTTTGACAGCGAAGAATTAATGATAAACGCCGATAAAAACGAAATAAGAAGGGTAATATTAAATCTTTTGGGAAATGCCATAAAACACGGCGGGGAAAACACAAAAGTTACAATTAAAAGTGAAAAAATCGGAAAAGATGTTCAGGTCAGTGTTAAAGACAATGGCACAGGCTTAAGTGAAGAAGACCAGAAGAAGCTCTTTAAAAGATTTTCACAAGGTACAAGTAAAAAACGCTCTTGCTCAACAGGGTTGGGGCTTTATCTTTCAAGAAGAATAATTGAGGCACATAATGGCATAATATGGGTAGAAAGTGAACTGGATAAAGGTTCAAAGTTTACATTCAATCTTAAAAATGCTGCACTTGAGGACAAGGTTTTATTATGAGTAATGACAAAATAAAAATTTTAATTGTTGAAGATCACATGGTTGCAAGAATGGGGATTGCAATTGTTGTTGAAAATACTCCGCAATTTGAACTTTTAGGACAAGCACAAGACGGACAAGAGGGGGTCAATTTAGCACTAAAACTAAACCCTGATGTTATTTTAATGGACATTGGTCTACCTAAAATTGACGGTATTGAAGCAACAAGAAGAATTAAAGAAGCAGGTTTAAACTCATCAGTTTTAATGTTTACTTCCAGAGACAGCAACGAGGATGTTTTTGCTGCGCTAAAAGCAGGTGCCGACGGTTATATTATGAAAGGCTCAAATGAGCAAACTTTGATTAATGCTATTGAAGCAGTAAGTCAAAAAGCCGGTTGGCTTGATCCACAGATTGCAAGAATAGTTCTTTCCGGTATTAACGAGCAAAAAGAAAGTCAACAAGACAAATCAAAATCAGCAAATAACAAATACGGTCTTACAAAAAAAGAACTTGAGGTATTATCTCTTATTGTAGAAGGACTTTCAAATCAGGAAATTGCGCAAAAATTAGTAGTGTCGCTTTCTACAACTAAAGCTCACGTTCACAGCATTTTGCAAAAACTATATCTGACAGACAGGACAAAAGCTGCAGTAACAGCAATAAAAGAAGGTCTTGTACAAAGATGAAAAACGCCATTGCAGTATTAATTATATTTTTAATTTTTGCTACTCAAAGTGCTTTTGCTTTTAAACTTCATAACCCGTTTTCAAAAAAGGCAAAACAAGAAGCCGAAAAAATGGTTCAAACAAGAGAAGAATGGGAAGAAAAAGCAAAAAATATCAATCTTGAAGACAGAAAAATTTCCCCTTATCAAAGACCTCAGGACAAGGATTTTAAACCAAAAACACCGCCTTCAACAAAATTTGTAAAATATAACGTAAGCCCCGGAGGTAGAGAGGTTAGCTTTGCCGAAATAAAAAATAAACTGGACATAAAAAGTCAGGGGGTATTTGACAGGCACTTAAAATTTATGGCATATGGACAGTATTATTACTCACCGATATACAATCAAATATCCAGTGATATCTATGTTCAAAGGCTTAAAAGCAGCATAACAAGAATGAAAAAAGCCTTAAATGCCAATGTTTTAAATACAAAAAGCACCCTTGCAATATCAACGGGCGAAAAAGAATTTAGAAAAGATTTATTTTCTACCCTCACTATTGTTGATTTTTCCTCAGACTCAACCAAGCTTTTAGTTAAAGAAAAAATCGGCTCAGCTGGGGAAGGGATATTTAGAAACTATGTCTGGGTATACTTTATGCAAGGCGACGAGGTCCAATGGTTTGCAATAAGATTTAGCAATTTAAATGAAGAAATAAAAAAATACCATGCAAAAACAGGTTTAGCACTGGACAATTACAGGTGGGATATTAAACCCTTGGGCTTTAGCAAAGACAATCCTGAAATTATTGTAATAGAGTCATTCGCTTGGGATAAAAACAAAAAACAAATATTTTTAGGTCTTTGGGGAATAGATTGCACAAATGCTTCAATAAAACTTATATCTGAAACTCCAAAACCTGTTGAAATTTCTGCAAACGGCATAATTGTAAAAGAATTTTTACCTTAAGCACTGTTGAAAAATCAAAAAATGTGCTATAATTATAGTAGTTGGAAGGGCAAGCGGTAAGATGATTGATGTTAGGAACTATCCTTTTTTGGGACAAAGAAACCAAAAACAGGAACTGGAACAACTTAAAAAGGAAAACTACAGCAGAATATACTCTCATGAAGCCGCACATAAAGCTGCTGCAGGTTCTTTGGGCGGACCGATTGTTATTGAATATAACCCGCAAGGCATACCTGTAAGTGGACATGTAAGCATTAAAATTCCCACACTAAATAAAGCAAACCCTGATGAAACAATAGCTCAGGCAAAGCAGGTAAGAAGGGCAGCTCTTGCTCCGGGGTCAGATTTATCCGATGCAGATTTAAATGTTGCAAGACAAGCGCAAAGTATCTTGAGTGAAGCGCAAAACTTTAAAAGAGATAATTCAAAACAAGGCGAAACACTTGATATAATTGGTTAATTCCCCTTAGAAAATACAGGAGGTGTTTGTATATAATTTGCCTTTAATTTGTTATGTGAAAAATCTTCTCTAATATTTTTTGAAGATTTTATTTTTTGCAATCCTAATTCATACATTACTTTTGCAAGCGGGTAGTTTTCTTTTTCATAATCAATAAAAATGCAATCACAAGTAGTTGAAAAATCATTATAAGTATTTAAATCACAAATAACTGTGTGATTTTTTATTTTTTCTTCAACTTCATCTTTTAAAATAAGCTTAATTTCACTACCATCATAAAAATAATACATAAGACGTCTTGCATCCAGTAGAACAACAGCAGCTTGCACACCGCAGGCGGTTTTTAGAATTTCACAAGAATTTAAACCAACTACAGGCAAGTTAAGTTCAAGTGCCATAACTTTTGCAACACTTAAACCTGCACGAATACCGGTAAAACTCCCGGGGCCGCAGTTTGTAACAATTGCATCCAATGACTGTAACTTCATATTTAATTCTGTGCACATTTTTTTAATTTCCGGCAATAAATATGCGCTATGATAATTTTTTTCATCACTTTTAATTTCACGATACAAAAATTTATCTTCAAAATTAAGAGCTATATATGTTTTATCTAAAGATGTATCAAAACAAAGTATATTCATTAAACAGCCTCAAAATCTCTAATTATTTTATCTGCAAATATTTTATTTTGCTCACCCATAGGCTCAAATTCAAAAATTCTTTTATCACCTTCTTCACTATATTCAAGCACATCAGGGTATATAATTTTAATGTTTAATCTGTCATAACTTAGTGCACCGCAAGAAAAATCAGCCCATTCAACAAAAGTTAAAACGCCTCGCTTTGAGTAATCTGCAAGTTCTTGCTCGATTGTTTTTATTCCCTCATTTTCCAAACGATACAAATCAAAATGATATATAGGCATTTTATAATCCATATATTCATTTAATATTACAAAACTGGGACTTGTAACTTTTTCACCTACACCCAACTCCTTTAAAATATATCTTACTAAAGCCGTCTTACCTGCGCCAATATCGCCATATAACGATACAAAACAACCGTCAGCAGGCAAATTTTTTGCAAACGCAGTCGCAATTTTTTTTGTATCTGCTAAATTTTTACACTCTATTTTCATAAATAAATTTTAACATAAATATACAATCGCTAAAGTTTTTACAAAAACTTGCCGAGCTATTATATACAAGGATATTGGTGTATATGGCAGAAAGGCGAAGTTAATGAACGAATATTTAAATCATGAGTACAACCCTGAAATGTGCGAGTTTAATCCAAGAAGTGCAGAATTGGAAAATGAATTAAGAGAGCTTGTACAAAATGTCGAAAACCCGAAAATGTCATTTTTTCAAGGTTTTATGAAAAGAATTATACTCCTAACCTCCGCACAAAACTAGTAAAAATCCCCGTTCATTCGGGGATTTTTTAAAATATCTTTTTTGCACCCTGCTCATGAAATTGCCCGCCGGCACAAACAAGCTCTATTACTTTTAATAAAAACTCTCTTGGAGCATCAATAGGGCTTATTAAAAATTCCTGATTATCTTTATGCCTTATTGTCATGATTGAATTTTGCGTTTTTTCAGCAGGGACATACAAAGAAGCTATTTCATTATCCAAAAGTGCCTTCATTTGAGATTCATAATCATCAGCACCTTTCATTATAATGTTGTAATTACCGTTTAGCGCAAAAATCCTGCCACAGAATAAGGGTGCTCTACCTTCTTGAGGCAAGGCTTTTGGGGAAATATTAAAACGTGAAGTAAATGTGATTTTATGCCATAAAATATTCACATAAGCAAGGGTTTGAGAATTGTCAACCTCACAGTAAACATTCTGAGAAGGTATATTCCTTATCTTGAAAGATTGCTTTAAATATTCAATAACCGATTGCATGGTGTCAACCATCTTTATAAACATTTCCTGCGTAAGCTGGCTTGATTGCTGGAAATCAAGGAATTGTTTATACATATAGACAGCAACAAGTCCTGCTCTCTCCTGTACAACAGAAGACTTTCTGACTTGTATATCAAGATTATCAAGGCTATCGAAATTATTTTGCAATTTAAGACACCTTTTTAGTTTAAAGGATATTTAAATGATATAACAAAAACGGGGATAATTATATATAAGAATAATATTATTTTTTACAATTTTGAATACAGGATTTATATTATTTTTTTAAAAATAAGTGTATAATTAAAAAAGAGAGTTCTCGGGGTTTTTTATGGGAGTTAACAATAATTCCAAAAGATACTTGGAAGATTTTAAAATATATTTAAAAAGTGAAAAAAACTTTTCCTCTAACACAATTCGTGCCTACACAAGCGACGTTTATACTTTTCTAATTTGGGCAGATAATCTTAATGTAGATGAAATAGATACAAAAAAATTTAGCGAATATTTATATTTTATTCAAAAAATTAATTACACAAAAACCACAGTTGCAAGAAAAATAGCCTCAATCAGGGCATTTTATAAATTTCTATACAGGGAAGAAATTATTGAAAATAACCCTTCAGATGCCATTTGTACGCCAAAAAGACCAAAATCTCTACCTGAGTTTATGAGTGAAGAAGAAGTTGAAAATATTCTAAGAAACGTAAAAATAGAAACTCCTGCAGGGTACAGAAACAGGGTAATTTTTGAACTTTTATGGGTATCGGGCATGCGCATAAGTGAACTTTCAAATCTTAACTATGAAAATTTAAATCTCGAACAAAACGAAATAAGGGTGTTAGGCAAAGGCTCAAAAGAAAGAATTGTTTTAATACCTGACAAAACAAAAGAAAATCTTAAAAATTATATAGAAAATGTTTCAGATTTAATCTGTAAAACTAAAAAAACACCGTCCTCTCCGCTTTTTATTAACTACAACGGTTTTAGACTACAAAATCAAAGCATTAGAAAAGCATTAAACGAAGTTGTGCAAAAAATTGAACTGCCTAAAAAAATTACACCGCACGTTTTTCGCCACAGTTTTGCAACCAGATTGCTTGAAAACGGAGCGGATTTAAGAATAGTGCAAGAGCTTTTGGGGCATGCCAGCATATCTAATACGCAAATTTATACACACGTTTCAAGTGCAAGACTAAAATCGGTGTATGATTCAACCCACCCACGTGCTTAATTATATCCCCCTGGGCAATAAAAGCTAATTAAAAACTGTAATATCATTTGAATAATGAAAAAATTATTCTTTTTAACAATTTTATCGATTTTACTCTTTTCAGGCTGCACTATTAAATCACAAGAGACAATCAGACCTGTTGAATACACGATTGTTCAAAGTGGCACAGACATTACAAATAAAACATTTTTTGGATATTTAAAATCAAGCTCATTA
Source organism: Candidatus Gastranaerophilales bacterium (assembly GCA_944324875.1). Lineage (GTDB taxonomy): Bacteria > Cyanobacteriota > Vampirovibrionia > Gastranaerophilales > Gastranaerophilaceae > Galligastranaerophilus. Next base: position 9,663 of record CALUXZ010000036.1, read on the forward strand.
ACCGATTTAAGCTTTCAAATAGAAGGTACTCTTAAAAAAATACTGGTAAACGAAGGACAAAGCGTAAAAAAAGGACAAATCATTGCAGAGCTTGATGCTCCTTTATACAACATTCAGGTTCAAGAGGCAAAATATGCTCTCTCTGATGCAATTATACAGTATCAAAACGCAAAAAATTATTATGACAGAATTAAAAAACTCCACGCTGCCGGTGGAATTTCCGACAATGATTTGGATAACGCTAAAACTAAAATGGAGTCATCAAGTGTTCAAATACAAATTGCACAGGAAAAATTAAACTATATGAGCCACCGTTCAGGGTATGAAAGAATTCATGCTCCAGCAGACGGAATAATACTATCTAAAGCAGTTTCCGAGCAGCAATATCTAAGCCCCGGCTCAACAGTTGTACAATTTCAAGGCAACTCGGATGTTGAAGCATTTATATTTGTTTCGCAAAACTACATTAATAAAATTACACGGGGACAAAAAGCAAAAGTTAAAGTTGATGCTATAAAAAATAAAATATTTAATGCCTATGTAAAAGAAATGAGCGAAACAAGTCTGGAGAGGCTTTCATACAGGGTTAAATTAAAAATAGTAAATCAAAGTCCATTGTTAAAAGATGGTATGAGCGCAAGTGCTATTTTTGAAATAGAACCCGAAGACAAAACTCAAATCTACATTCCGATAAATTCAATAATAAAAGAAGGTAATAATGACATTGTCTTTACCATAGTAAACAGGAAAAACGGAATTGGGGAAATCAAAAAAAATATTATAACTACAGGGGAGTTAAACAACGACAGAATAAACGTAACAAGCGGTTTAAACAACGGTGATTACCTTGTAACAAGAGGGGTCGGAGAAGTTCAGGAAGGACAAAAGGTAAAATATTAATGCATTTTACAAGGTTTTTTCTTAAAAACAAATTTTTACTTGTTACACTTGTTGCAATTTTAATCTTAGGCGGAATTTCTTATTACATCACTACACCAAGAAATGAAGACCCCGGTTTTAAAATAAGAACTGCGGTTGTTACAACATCCTATAAAGGGGCAAATGCCAAACAGGTCGACAAATATGTAACAGATAAGATTGAAGTTGCTATTGAGCAAATGAGCGAAGTAGAAGAAATAAAAAGTCGCTCGTTTGAAGGGAAAAGCCTTGTTTATGTAAATGTATATGAAACATATAAAGACTTACAACCAATTTGGGACAAATTGAGGAGAAAAATAAATAATGCGGTTTCTAATTTACCAAAAGGTGTTACACCGGTAATTAACGATGAATTCGGCGACGTTTTTGGAATTATAATTGCTGTTGTTGGAAACGAATACGAATACATAGAACTAAAAAGCTATACGGACACAATAAAAGACGAACTTATTAAACTTAAAGATACAGCAAAAGCAGAAATTATAGGTGCGCAACAAGAAGTTGTCTATCTTTATTACGATAATTCTAAACTTGCACGCTATAACTTAAGCCCTGATGAGCTGCAAAAGGTATTAAGCAGCGCAAACATTATTGCTCCAAGCGGAGAAATACTTGTCGGGGACAGGTATCTTTTAGTGCAAACACAGGATAACTATAAAGACATCGAAAACATTAAAAATACCGTCATTTCATTACCAAAAAAAGGAGATGCGCTGAAATTGGGGGACATTTTGACGGTAGAAAAAACCTATTTAAACCCTCCACAGGTTATAACGGAATTTAACGGACAAAAGGCTCAAATAATTGCTCTTTCAATGAAAGAAAACGGCAATATTTTAAAATTCGGAAAAGACGTTAAAAAAAGGTTAAAAGAATTAAAAAGCTATATACCTATAGGCGTAAACGTTGAATTAGCAGCATTTCAACCTGATTATGTAAAATATCTGACAGATAAATTTACAAGCAGCCTTTTTCAAAGTGTAATTATAGTAATAGGTCTAATCCTTTTAATACTTGGTATAAAAGCAGGTTTAATAGTTGGTCTTATCATACCTGTTACAATTTTAGGAACTTTTTTTGTAATGGGAAATTTAAAAATAGGACTGGATAAAATCTCTCTAAGCGCATTAATTATATCGTTAGGGAT
>CALUXZ010000037.1 GCA_944324875.1 Candidatus Gastranaerophilales bacterium
CCCTGGATGCGATTCGAACGCATGACCTACTGCTTAGAAGGCAGTTGCTCTATCCAGCTGAGCTACCAGGGCACAACTTATTTAATTTTCAATCTTACCGCTGGATAGAGCAACAGTTGCTATATTTTTCGAAAGCTTATTGCTTTCTTGGCAGCTGAGCTACCAGGGCACAACTTATTTAATTTTCAATCTTACCGCTGGATAGAGCAACAGTTGCTATATTTTTCGAAAGCTTATTGCTTTCTTGGCAGCTGAGCTACCAGGGCATACCTATACTTACTTTTACCATGCACAAAACATGCTTGCAAGCTTTTTATAATCCTATTGATACAAGAAGTTTATATAATGCAATTTGTATCATTCTGACCACAATAAAAGCTATTATGGGTGAAAAATCTATATAGCCAATCGGTGGCAAGATTTTTCTAAATATCCCAAAAAATATCTCTGTAAATTCATATAGAAATTTAAAGGGTTGTGCACTCCAGTTTATATTTGGCAGCCAGCTTAAAAATATTTTAAGTAGCATTAAGAGCATTATTAAATCAAAGAGTTTGTATATTGCAAGTGCCGCACTCATTTTGCCCCCTTAAAATCTTGAATCTTCTTTTGTTGAATTGCATTTGCAAATTCGATTTTCATCAACGTTTGCAATAATCTCACGCAATAATTTTTCTAAATTTGCAATGTTATTTTTAAATACTTCCATAACGGCGCCATGTGACACCGGTTCGCAATCTCCGACAAGACCTGCATCGTAATCCGTAATAAGAGAAATATTGAGCGGACACATATCCATTTCTTTTACAAGATAAGCTTCAGGATATTGTGTCATATTAATGACTTCCCAGCCTTGAGATGTAAAAAATTTACTTTCCGATTTTGTAGAGAATCTTGGTCCGTTTATGACAACAACCGTTCCTGTTTTATGAATGCTTAAATTTAAATTTTCAGCACTTTTAATTGCTATTTCTCTCATATAAGGACAATAAGGATCTGCAGCACTTACATGCGTTACAATTGGACCTTCAAAAAAAGTATCTTCTCTTTTGCCTTTTGTCCAATCAACAAATTGATCACAAAAAACAATATCACCCGGTTTAACATGTTTTTGCAAGCTCCCTGCAGCACAAGGCGATATTACTTTTTTACAGCCAATATATTTCATCGCCCACACATTTGCTCTGTAATTTACTTTGTGTGGTACAAGATGGTGGTTTCTTCCATGTCTGGGCATAAAAGCAACTTTTTTGCCTGCAACGGACCCAATTGCAATTGTGTCGCTTGTTAATCCGTAGGGTGTTTCGATTGTGTATTCTTTTATATCGTCAAGGAATTTGTAAAATCCCGAGCCACCAAAAATACCAATTGTAGCTAAGTTTCGTATATCTTCCATTAGTTATTCATCCTCTCTGTGTATTACGGAGTTTGAGCCTTCTTTTAGCCACTCTCTTGCCTTGTTACCGACAATTACTCGTCCATCGTTTCTTATTCCGAATGCAAAAGCGCTTTCTCCGCCTTGTCCGTCAACGTCCACGCATACAATGGAGTAGTCAACTCTTATCCCGTTAGTAACTGTTCCCACGGTGTCAAAGTCATAATCAAACCCCCACCAGTATAAACCGTCTTGTGTAATAAATTTTGGCAAATTGCTTGTTGCACCCGCTGCTATGGGGTCATTAACACTGGTTGCTTCACAATAACCATCCATTGTTGTAAGCGATGTGGTAGAGTTAGACGGATCGTAAGTAAAGGCGCTGCTGCTATTAACGGTTATTGCCCCTGTTCCTTCGCAATTATCGTACATTGTATTTAACATATCCGAAAAAGCATAACAAAACGTTTTTGCAGGGTTTGAAACTTTGCTCATATCTCCTTCAGGGTAAGTGTCTGAGTTCATAATGGCATCAGTTGTTCTTTGCAGCGTATAATATGCTTTTTTAAATCTCAATTTATTTTCATCCGGCGCAGCATTAAATGCCAGTGGTACTAAAATGGCAGCAATTACACCTAAAATTGCAAGTACAATCATTAATTCCGCAAGTGTAAAACCTCTTTTGTTTTTCATATTGAAAATAATCTCCATATAATAAAATTATATGTTTGATTATAATATAGCAATAAAATTATGGCAATTCATTACTTTTATTGTTCTTTTGTTCGGTTAAATCTTCAATTCTGCATCCTTTAATTTTTTCATCACCCTCGCATGGCTTGTATTCAAATTTTTCCAAAGGTACTGCAGCACCTGTCGTCTCCTCTTTTATTTTTTCATCTGTTTTATTCTCTGTTTTTATTTTGTCTTTTTCTTGTTGAGTTTCATTATTGCAATATCCAATAGGGCAAAGCAATGCAAATAAAATTAAGCAGATTATATTTTTTTTCATTTTCCCCCCTTATTTATATTAAAATTAATTAATCATTTTTTTAATTGTTCATAAGCGCAGTTTGTAGTATTATCTGTTTATGCAAACTGACACTATACTTTTGGCTCAGTTAAATCCTATTGTTGGAGATATTGAGTACAATTATAATAAAGCTGTTGATTACCTTAACTGCGCAAAAGCACAAGGAATTAAATTTGTTGTTTATCCTGAACTGTTTTTGCTCGGATATCCACCCATTGATTTAATAGAGCGTTATCCTTTAATTGTTGAGGAAAACATCATATATCTTGAAAAATTTGCAAAGCAATGTGTTGGAACAAGTGCACTTATAGGTTTCTGTGAATTTAATAAGTCCGACAGGGGTAAAAAATATTACAATTCCGTTGCTTTTATTCAAGATGGTGTGATAAAAAAAATTATAAGAAAATCACTTCTGCCCGTGTATTCGGAATTTAGTGAGGCAAGATATTTTGAAGCTGCTCCATTTGTTTCTTCGCAGAGAATTGTTGAGTTTAATGATTGCAGGGTTGGTGTCGTAATTTGTGAAGAAAGCTGGAATGATGATACTTTTTTTAAAAAACCCATGTACTCGTTTGATCCGGTTGAAATTCTTGTAAAAGAACAAAAGCCCGATTTCATAATTAATCTTTCCGCTTCGCCAACAAGAGCAAAAAAAGAGCAGCTTTTAAATAACATGCTTTCTCATTGTGCAAAAAAATATTCTACCCCCATTTTATATGTTAACCAGACCGGAAGCACTGACTGTATAACCTTTTGCGGTGCTTCAAGAGCTTATGGTTCAAATGGGGAACTTATAGCACGTGCAAAGTCATACGAAGAGGATTTTTTTGCAATAGTGCCATACAAATCTAAAAAAAATAGAATTGAACCTTTGCCAAATGGGGTAGAAAAAACGCTAAATTCTCAAAAAGAATTTACGCTTGACTACGATTGGGATTTAGAGAGAACATATCTTACAATAACAAATGCCATAAAAGATTATTTTGAAAAAAACGGTTTCAAGAGGGCGGTTTTAGGATTATCGGGTGGACTGGATTCTTCCTGTTGCGCTTATCTTTTGGCTTGTGCACTGGGACCAAAAAATGTTTTAGGAGTTTCTATGCCTTCAAAAATTACAAGCGCTCAAAGCAAGAGTGATGCCAAAGAGCTGGCGAATAATTTAGGCATTAATTTTTTTGAAATCCCTATTAAAGATATGGTTGATGCTTCCTTGTCTACATTTAACAAGCTTTTTGATGAAATTCAAACAAAATGGGGGGATTACAGGTATAAAGAGCCTCTAACTTTTGATAATATTCAAGCACGTTCAAGGGCTATGATTTTATGGGGAGTGTCAAATGAATTTTCTTCAACAATTCCCATTGCAACTTCGGATAAATCAGAGTTGTATATGGGTTATGCAACCATAAACGGCGATATGTCCGGAGGCTTTGCGCCTGTTTGTGATGTTACCAAAACAAAACTTTTTGCCCTTGCAAGGTGGATGAATAATAACGCTTTAATAAAAAATGCAATTCCTGAGGCGGTTTTAATTAAACCTCCGGGGGCAGAGCTTGCTATTAATCCAAAAACCGGAAAACCACTTTTAGCTGAAGAGGCGCTTATGCCTTATGAGTTTTTGGACGAAGTGATTTGGCGGCTTGAAAACTTACAACAAAAAGCACAGGAAATGTTAAAAGAGAAATTTTTGTACGAAAAGACTCATAAGTTAAGTTTCGAAAATAAGAAGATGTGGCTTGATAAATTTGCAAAAAGGGTTCAATTTGCTCAATTTAAGTGGTCGATAATGCCTCCCGGGCCGATTGTTGATTCTCGCTCAATTGTACGTGCCGAGTACATTCAACCGATTGCCTCAAAATTAAAATTTTAATTAATTTTCAAATCCTGTCAATAAAAAATCCTCTCATTGTGTGAGAGGAAATAAATGGTCGGACTGACAGGACATTTACGAACTTGTGAGTAAAGCAAGACTTTGCATGTGTTCAAATCCTGTCAATAAAAAATCCTCTCATTGTGTGAGAGGAAATAAATGGTCGGACTGACAGGACATTTACGAACTTGTGAGTAAAGCAAGACTTTGCATGTGTTCAAATCCTGTCAATAAAAAATCCTCTCATTGTGTGAGAAGAAATAAATGGTCGGACTGACAGGATTTGAACCTGCGACCCCCACCACCCCAAGGTGGTGCGCTACCAAGCTGCGCTACAGCCCGACATGGTTATTCAATTTTCAATTTTGTTGGGCGCAGCTTGGTAGTTATAATTATCGCAAGCTATCGCTCGCTCAGTGTGCTACAGCCCGACATGGTTATTATATACACAAACAGCCGCTAAAAAAGTCGGCTGTTTGTCTGTAGAAAATTATTAATATCTGTAATGTGCAAATGCTTTGTTTGCTTCTGCCATTTTGTGAGTATCTTCACGTTTTTTGCAAGCTGCACCGGTGCCATTTGAAGCATCAACGATTTCATTGGTTAACTTTTCAACCATTGATTTTCCACCTCTTTTTCTTGCTGCTTCAATAATCCAACAAGAACCGAGTGCTTGACCTCTGTCAGCCTTTACTTCAATAGGCACTTGGTAAGTTGAACCACCTATACGTCTTGCTTTTACTTCAATTAATGGTGTAGCATTTGTAAGTGCCTTTTTGAATACTTCCATGGGTTCTGTTTTTGTTTTTTCTTCAACCTTGCTCATGGTAGAGTAAAAAATCTTTTGAGCGATAGATTTTTTGCCCTTTTTCATAAGGCGATTAATGAATTTTGCTATATCTACACTGTTGTATATAGGATCCGGCGAGGGAATTCTTTTAGCCGGTTTAGAACGTCTTGACATTTACTTTATAACCTTTCTTATTTTTTAGCTCTTTTTGCGCCGTATTTAGATCTGCTTTGTGTTCTGTTTGCAACTCCTGCAGTATCTAACGTGCCGCGGATAATGTGATATCTGACACCGGGAAGGTCTTTAACCCTGCCGCCTCTGATCAGCACAACAGAGTGTTCTTGAAGGTTATGTCCGATACCCGGAATATAAGTTGTAACTTCAAAACCGTTTGTTAATCTTACACGAGCAACTTTTCTCATTGCAGAGTTAGGTTTTTTAGGTGTTGTTGTGTAAACCCTTGTACAAACTCCACGTCTTTGCGGGCAGTTTGTTAAAGCGGGTGATTTGGTTTTGTCTATAATTTTCTTTCTTTCGTTTTTAACTAATTGATTAATGGTTGGCATAGTTTCCCCTTGTATTTTAGTATTATGTATCATATATTTCACAACAAACAAAAATTAAAGTCAATCCAAATATTAAGAAAATTTTAGCAATTAAGACTACTTTAGGCATTTTATTGTATTTACAATTTTAAAAAAATGCTTTATTTTATTAATATGGGACGTGCCGATATTATTAAAGCAGAAGAGTCATTAAAAGATTTTTTGCTCAACGAGTATCGTATAGAAAATGAACGTGCTAAAATGTTGGGCAAATTTAATGATATTGTAGATACGAATAAATACAGAAGATTGACAATTGCTTTTAATGATGAAAGCGATACTCTTTATATTTTAATTCAAATTGCTTCATATAGTGCAGTTTTTGATGTAAATGAAAGCAAAAAAATTGAAGGCGGTATGCCGATTGAGGATACAAGGCTTATTGAGTCTTGGATTGCTATGAAAAATAACAAAGAAATACTCAGAAATTTATCTAAAAAACGTGACTACGGCGAAAAGTATATTGAATTAAAACCTTTTGATAATAATTAAAATTTGCTTAAAAGCTTGTCTGAATACTCTTCAAAAGTACCTTCTGTTATTGATTTTCTTATATTTCTCATTAAATTTACAAGAAAATGTATGTTGTGAATACTTAAAAGTGTTGCCGCAGTTGCTTCTTGCGTTCTATATAAATGTCTTATGTATGCCTTTGTATGATTTTTGCAGGCATAACAGTCACAATTTGCATCAAGCGCTGTAAAGTCTTCTTGAAATTCTTTATTCTTAATAATTTTATTGCCTTCGTAAGTAAAAAATGTCCCGTGGCGTGCATTTCTTGTAGCTAGTACGCAATCAAACATATCAATTCCGAATTTTACTCCGTTTATAAGGTCAATTGGTGTTCCGACTCCCATCAGGTAGCGTGGTTTGTCCTCGGGCAAAAGAGGTGCTGTCAGCTCTACAATTTTGTTTTTAATTTCAACTGGTTCGCCGACACTAACCCCGCCAATTGCGTACCCTGCGGCATCAAAGTTTGAAATAACATTTGCCGCTTCTTTTCTAAGGTCTTCAAAAAATGCCCCCTGAACTATTGGAAAAAGTGCTTGGCGAGGATTTTTATGAGCATCAAAGCATCTTTTTAGCCATCTGTGAGTTCTATCCATTGCTTCTTTTGCATGGTTGTAATCGCAAGGATATGGTGCACATTCGTCAAAAGCCATAATAATATCTGCTCCTAAATCTTCCTGTATTTGCATTGATATTTCAGGAGAAATAAAATGTTTTGAACCGTTTTTAGGGTCAGAAAAATGCACGCCTTCTTCGGTTATTTTTCTGAGTTTTGAAAGAGAAAAAATTTGAAATCCGCCCGAGTCTGTTAAAATGGGTTTGTGCCAATTTTGCCAACCGTGCAAACCTCCGGCTTTTTTGATTAAATCGCAACCTGCACGTAAATACATGTGATAAGAGTTGTTCAGTATAATTTGTGCACGGGTGTTAACTACTTGATCCATAGTCAGCATTTTGACTGCAGAATTTGTCCCGACAGGCATAAAAACGGGTGTTTCTATTGCTCCGTGAGGTGTAATAAAAATACCTGCACGAGCTTTTGTAGTGTTTGATTTAGCGCAAACTTTAAAATTAAAAAAATCTTTATGTGTTTGCATTACTGACCCATAACTATTTCAAGCATAGTTTTGTAGTTTTCGCAAAGTTCATTTTCGCTAAAGTAAATAGCAATTTCCCTTTTTGCTGATTCGGGAGAATCTGAACCATGTACAATATTGTATTCCTTAACTTGTGCAAAATCTCCCCTAATTGTACCAACATCAGCTTCATCGGGGTTTGTTTTGCCCATTATATGACGTGTTCCGGCAACCACATTTTCGCCTTCCAGAACCATTGCAACTACAGGTCCGGATGTAATGTATTTAATTAATGAAGGATAGAAAGGCTTCCCTTCATGCTCTGCGTAGTGTTTTTTTGCTTGTTCCATGGTTACATTTAACATTTTCAATGCAACGATTTTATAAGATTTATCTTCAAATCTTTGAATAATCTTGCCTATAAACCCTCTTTTAACTCCATCCGGTTTAATTGCAATAAATGTTCTTTCCATGGTATTTTCCTCTAATGCTACAATATTATTTAATCACACATAGTACTTTTTGTAAATTTAAAGAATTTCTCCAACATACAATATTCTGCGGTCAAATTCCGTGTTGTTTATAGTTACTTTTTCAATCACTTCTTTGTCCAAGAGTTTAAAGAAAATTTTAAAATGTTCTTCAAACCATTGTTGAGTGTAATATTTGGGTATATTTACTTCTAGAGTTTCCGCCCAAAGCCCCAGCGGGCAAAATTCAACGTAGACATATCTGTTTGTGTATTTTTTTAAATCGCTGAAAAACGAGCTAATGCTGTATTTTTCACTTAAAAGTATATGATGGGATATTGCAAGTGCACAAACGGCATCACATTTAAAATATTGTGCGTTTTCAACTTTTTGTACAAAATTTAAAACAAACATTGAAACCTTGTTTTTAGAAAATTTTTCTCGTCCTATTTCAATAGCGGTTTCATCATAATCCGTTGATATAATTTCTTTAATCTGTGTTTGTTCTTTAATCCAGTTTGCAAAATATCCGGAATTACCCGCTATATCCAGAAAATTTGTTATATTTGGAGAGAACTTTTTAACTTTGTCAATTACTTTTTGGTATCTTGGTGTAATTTTAAGATTTTGTATATCACCAATGTAGGTAGCCCAATATGTCCTTTTTTTCAAGTATTTTTCTTTAAATAAGTTCAAAAAATCTTTTGTAGAATATGTTCCTTTTTTAAATTTATACCTTTTGATTAAATTTAAAAATCCTATTTTTTTACAAAAAGCTTTTTGTATTCTTTTGATTTTTCTGTTGGAATTAGCGGCAGAGTATTAAAGTTTTTAGAGTATAAAAAAGGTCGTGCAAAAATGTTGTTATTTTCCAACATAAGCATTGAGAAAGCATTGTATTGGAGAATTTCTTTTTTGGCATATTGGGATTTATTACCCTCTATTATGCTGCCAAAATCAATAAAAACAGGCTTATTATTTTTAAAAACCGAATTAAAGGGGTGGCCGTCGATTAGCGTGTAGTTGAAACAATTAAGCAGTTCGATTAATTGAAGTTTAAAAATTGCCTCTTGTCTTAGCATGGAGTACGACCAAAAGGCAGGAGGAATAATTCTTAATTTTTCAATTTCAATAATTAAGGGGTGGGCAATTGTTTTAAACGTTGTTAAATTAAAATTCGGCAAAATTTCATTTTTGGCAAGCGTTTGCAGAATGCCTGTTGAATAAAGTCTTTTAAAAAAATCTATTTTCTCGGGTTTAATACCTCTATAGATTTTTCCGTCTTTTTCTATTATATCGCCCAAGGGGTCGAGTTTTGAATAGTTAATTTTGCAATTATTTAAAGTTGTTTTTTCTGTTTTTAAAACACTGTCAATTTCATTGTAAAGTTTTTGACTGTCTGTGTTTTCTATCTCGTAACTTAACGCAGCTATATCCATTTGCCCCTCCGCAGTTATAATATCACATTATGTTTTTATTGATTCATTTTAAATTTTTGTTAAGGATTGTGTAAAATTAAGTTTTTTATTTTATAATTTAGAAAGGGAGAGATGGAATAGAAAAAGTGTTTCAAAAATTTTCAAAAAAAGTTTATAAGGATGATTTAGAGAGAAATTCATATAGCAGATATGACAATTTAAGCATGTCTTCGTTAATTGCAAGAGGTCAAATTCCCCTAAAGCATAGGCAGCTTGCAGGTAACTATATGGTAATTAAAAGAATATTTGGTTTTAGTGCCGTTCACTCGAGAATTTCAAATTATGAACGATCTATTTTAAAAAAATATGGTTTTGATGTACTTGAAAATTCAACAATTTCACAAATTAATCATCAACTTGAGCAACTAAAAATATGGTCAAATTCAAATGACGCTTATGTTAAAGCCTATGCTGACGAGATTTTTGAAATAAGAATTAAAGAATTAAAATATTTGCGTGCAAGCAATTATTCAACTGCTGTCGGTGAATTTTACGATGGCTATAAAGCTTTAGAGAGATATATTGAATACGTTGCAAATTAAGCTCTGATTATTGAAGCGCAATTATTTCGAAATTGATTAATGTGATTAATTACGCTGTTGTCATTTTCAGCATTAATTGGAACCCTTACATGTCTTATTGGTTTTTTGTCTTCTCTGTCTTTAATTTCCCCTATTATTTCGCCCCTTTTTGTGTGTGGATTGTACTCAAGCTTTACACTAATATCGCATTTTCTTTCATCGGAAAGTGCGTTTAAATAATTCATGATTTCATCCATTTTATCATCAATTCTGGAATCATCACTTATGACATCCCTTGTGTCATTTGTTTGCATATCGTTTTCATATCCTGCATGCGAAAAGTTTAATGCCTTTGTGGCAATTTTTTCTACTTTCATATAGACCAACCTTCCTTAGCTTACACAAGAAGTTTTACCACTTAACATTTATTTTGTCAAAATTAGTTTGCAAACCTAAATAGCATTATGTCGCCATCTTGTACAACATAGTCTTTGCCTTCTAAACGTGCTGTACCTTTTTCCCTTGCTGCGGCCCATGAACCTGCTGCAATAAAATCATCGTAAGAAACAACTTCTGCTTTAATAAAGCCTTTTTCAAAATCTGTGTGTATAACACCTGCTGCCTGCGGAGCTTTTGTGCCTTTTGTAATTGTCCATGCACGGACTTCTTTTTCTCCTGCTGTGATGTATGTTCTAAGCCCCAAAAGGTCATACACGCACTTAATCATTTTTTCAATACCGGAGGAGTCTGCACCTAATTCTTTTAAGTAATTTTTAGATTCTTCTTCACCTAACTCAACAAGTTCTGATTCAATTCCTGCGCAAATCATTACAACATCAGCACCGTTTTCTTTTGCGTATTTTTTGACACGCTCAACATACTCGTTGCCGCTTGCCAAGTCGCTTTCGGCAACATTTGCACAGTATATCATTGGTTTTGTCATAAGCAGATGAAAATGATGCAGTGCTTTTTGTTCTTCTTCGTTAAATAGTTCTTTTGTATTAATAAATTTACCCTGTTCAAGATAGGGCATAAGCCTTTCTATAATTGAATTTTCAAGGACTGCTTCTTTATCGCCGCCTTTTACCTGCTTTGCTATACGTTTTAGACGATTTTCAAGAGTTGTAATATCTGCCAGAGCAAGTTCAGTGTTAATTGTTTCAATGTCATCAATAGGGTCAATCTTACCGTTCACATGGATTGTGTTTTCATCATCAAAACATCTTACAACTTGAATAATTGCATCAACTTCTCTAATATTATGCAAAAATTGGTTTCCCAGTCCTTCGCCTTTACTTGCGCCTTTTACAAGCCCTGCAATATCTACAAATTCTATTGCCGTTGGTATTACTGTATCTGTTTTTACCAACGGTTGCAGCTTATAGAGTCTTTCATCAGGAACAGTTACCACTCCCACATTGGGTTCAATTGTACAAAATGGGTAATTAGCACTTTGTGCATTTTTTGACAGTGTAAGTGCGTTAAATAAGGTTGATTTACCAACGTTTGGGAGTCCTACAATTCCTGCTTTTAACATTTTAATTCCTTTTCTATGTGTAAAAAGGCGCATGTGAGTTAGACATGCGCCGGTAGTATTTTAATTTTGTGCCACAGGCACTTTTTGTTGTTCTAACTGTAAAGTAAGTGTTGTTACATCGCATACTTCACAAGGTCCAAAGTATTGAATAGCGCCGGGGAATACATAACAATCATTAAGCGCCCATTTTTCTCTTCTTTGCTCAAATGCCTTAAATACTGGACCATTTAAGTCAACAAGGGCTTTTTGAATAACAGGTTTCATAACCCCATGACGTTTTTCCATATTCATCATCATAGTTAATGGCACACCGCCTGCTTTCCATTCTGTTGCAGGAGCGGTTAGGTTTTTAACAGATGATAAATAACCTGTTAAACCTGCTTGAATAAGTGCAAAAGCGTTATAGCCCAATGAATAGCAATAGTCAGCATCAAAGTTTGA
>CALUXZ010000038.1 GCA_944324875.1 Candidatus Gastranaerophilales bacterium
CCCTTTTTATTGCAAAAAGGCTTGCTTGCACGAACAAACAGGGGTCGCAGAGCAACAAAACTTGCTTATCAACATCTTGGTATAAAATATTTAGAGCAAAACGGACAAATAGGGCTTTTTGATTAAGTTGGGCTTTGCATTTCTTTTAAGAAAATAGATGCACGTGCTAAAATACTTTCCCTAAGGGCAAGAGGGTCGTTAATTTGAATATCTAATCTATCCATAATTTTAGGATCTAATATCGGATTAGGAATTTTTTGTTGAACAAGTCTATCTGCAATATACACAATACCACATGCTGCAGGAAGGGAAGATTGTACAGGGTTATGATGATATCTGATACAATTTGTCAAAATAACAGGCAATTGCCATTTTTTAGAAACAAGCGCACCTAAAACACAATGGTTTGTACCAAAAAACGAATCTTCAACTTCAACTAAATCTGCCTGATTTTGCTGTGCGATATAGCGAACTTTGGAATATTTAATTGGGTTTTTTGAATTTAATAAAATTTTTCCAACATCATGAAGAAAACCAATTACAAAAGCATCATCAGGGTTAATTACTTTATATTCTTCTGCTAACATTTCAGAAGCTATTGCGCATTTTGTAGAATGTTCCCATAATTCTCTTGAACCTTGCGCAGTCATCATTTGTTTTAAAGCAAGGCTCATAATAATATTTTTTGCCTTCATCATACCTAAAATTACAAGGGCTTTATTTATAGATGTAATTTGTTGATGAAAACCATAATAAGCAGAATTAACAAGACTCAATGTTTTTGTAGAAATTGCCTGATCAACAGACATAATATTTGAAAGTTCACGAATACCTGTTTGAGGATTCTTAATAACCTCAAGTGCACGCACCATAACATTTGGCATCGGCGGGATGTCTTTAAATTCCTCTACATACTGTTGTGGGTTAATCCTGTTATTATCCATATTAAAATTATACCTGAAGATGTTTCTTTATACTCATAAAACTTCCACCTGCAGAAAAAGCAACTCCTATTAACAAAACTGAAAATACAACAAGCCCTTGTGAATAAGAATAAGCCGGCATCATGAAAAACTCATGCATTTTTTGCAGATAACCTTGAACTATGTTAATTGGAATTATTGCAACGAGTGCGCCTAAGAAACCGTAAATTGCACCTTGCAGCACAAGGGGTGATTTAATATACCAATTTGATACGCCCATCAATCGCATGATTTCAATTTCCTCTTTCCGAGATTGGATAACCAATTCAATTGTATTATTTATGATTGTAATTGTCAAAATACAAGCAATAATTACTACAACCAGTGTAATTGTATGACTAATTTTGTTAATCATTTGAAATTTAGTAACTAAATCTTTTGCATAACTTAAATCCGCAACACCCTGCACCGGTTTAATTTCATGCATTACCTGTTCTATATTTTTAGGGTCATCTACCTTAATATGCAAAGTATCCGGCAGAGGATTTTGTACATCAGGCATTTCTATTTCTCGTTTTAATTCAGCCCATGAAGCCTCACGAGATATATATTTAACACCCTTAACATGTTTTAAGTCTTTAATTTGTTTAACAGTTTGATTTATATCGGCATTGGGCTTTAAATAAGCAGAAATCTCAAGTACAGAGCCCATTGCGCCAACCATGCTGGATACGCTTAGTGTCGTTCTAAAAATTGCGCCAAAAATTGTAAGAATTGCAGCCATGGTTGTGATAATGGCAATATTAATAAGACCTGCTTGCGCAACTCCTTTTATAGTTTCAATGCAAATACGATAGGCAATTCTAATCTCTGTCAGCCAATCTTTTGGCAGATGAGATTTAACCTTTTGCTTTAACCTGCTTCTTCTTGCTCCGTTAGTCATAAGTACCTGCCTGAACATCTCTTACAATTTGCCCTTTTTCAAGGGTAATAACTCTTTTTCTAAAATGGTTAACAATAGCATGATCATGTGTTGAAACAAGTATTGTAATTCCCCTTTGGTTAACTTGCTCAAGTATTTGCATAATCTCCATAGAATTTTTTGGGTCAAGATTGCCTGTAGGTTCATCAGCTATTAATAACGGCGGACCATTAACAATTGCACGTGCAATGCTCACCCTTTGTTGTTCGCCACCTGATAATTCGCAAGGACGTGATTTATATTTATCTTCCAAACCAACTACTTTAAGTGCACCGTAAACACGTGCTTCTATTTCCTTGGAAGAAACTCCCATGGTCCTTATTACATAAGCTATATTATCGTAAACTGTATGATTTTGAAGTAATTTATAATCTTGAAAAACAATCCCCATGCATCTTCTTAAATTAGGAATTTTATTTGGCGAAAGATTATTAATGTTAATACCTCCAACCAGAACACTTCCACGGGTTGGGCGTTCCTCCAGATAAAGCATCTTCATTAAAGTAGATTTACCCGCACCCGATGAACCTACTAAAAATACAAATTCACCGGGTCTAATGTGCAAATTCACATTATATAGCGCAAATTTGTTTCTATATTGTTTAATTAAATCCCTGATTACTATCATTTTTTACCCAAATATCTGCTTATGTTTTCACACAACTTAGTGTCAGTCAAGCCATAGAACTCTAATAAAGAACGTTGTTCACCACTTTGCCCAAAACAATCCGGAGTACCTATCCTCAAAACTCTTGTAGGAAGGCTTTGACTTAAAACTTCACAAACCGCACTGCCTAAACCACCAATTATACTATGATTTTCAACTGTGATAACAACTCCTGTCTTCTTTGCGCTTTCAATAACATCACCTGCAGCAAGAAATGGTTTAATAACAGGCACATGAAGTACTTCAGCATTTATACCTTTTTCTTTTAGCATATCTGCACAACTTATGACTTCCATTAAAGTTTCACCGTTGGTCACAATTGTTACATCGGAACCTTCTCTAACCTTTACGGCACGCTCAGGATTAAACACATAACTGCTCTCATCAAAAACTGTCTTTAAATTTGTCCGTGCAATGCGAATGTATACAGGTCCGTAAATTTCAGAGGCGTATTTAACAACCTGTTTAACTTCATTATAATCAGCGGGAATAATCACGCAAATATCAGGTATTGAGCGCATGTAGGAAATATCTTCCAATGCTTGATGAGAAGCGCCATCTTCACCAACAGTTACCCCGCCATGTGTAGCAACAATTTTAACATTTAATCTTGGATAACAAATGGAATTTCTTATTTGATCAAGACATCTAGCTGTTGCAAACATTGCAAATGTACTAACAAATGGTATTTTTCCTTCTGTTGCAAGCCCAGCAGCCGTACACATCATATCTTGCTCTGCAATTCCCGAGTTAAAAAATCTGTCAGGATATGCCTTCTGGAATTTGCAAGTCTGGGTTGAACAAGACAAATCCGCATCCAATACAACAATATTTTTATTAGTCGCCCCAAGCTCCACAAGTGTTTCACCATAGGCGTTTCTGGGGGATTTAATTTCAATGGTTTTTTTAAGCATTTAATTCCTCCAGTGCAATTTTTAACTCATCGTCATTCGGTGCTTTACCATGCCAGCCTGCATTATTTTCCATATAAGAAACACCTTTGCCTTTTATAGTATTTGCAATAACAGCGAAAGGTTTAGTTGATTTTTTAGCTTCGATGAATGCTTTCTCAAGTTCATCCTCATTATGACCATCAACTTCTTTTGTATTCCAACCAAAAGATTCAAGTTTATCATTAAGAGGTTCTAATGACTTAACATCATTGGTATCACCATCAATTTGCAGATTATTTTTATCAATCACAATTATTAAATTGTCTAACTTTTTGTGAGCAGCACTCATTAGTGCTTCCCAAACGCTTCCTTCTTGCATTTCACCATCACCCAGTAGCACAAACACATTTGCAGGGTTGTTATTTAATTTTAGGGCAAGCGCAACACCTGTTGCAATTGAAAGCCCCTGACCGAGCGAACCTGTTGAAACCTCAATACCTTCAAGCCCTGTGCGGGTTGAAGGATGCCCTTGTAATCTTGAGCCAAGTTTTCTAAACGTCATTAATTCTTCAACGGGAAAAAAGCCTTTTTGAGCAAGTACACTATATAATGCAGCACTTGCATGCCCTTTTGATAAAATAAATCTATCACGTTTATGAAAATCGGCAGATTTTTTCCAATCACATGGTACAAACATGATTTTATTGTAAAGCACACTTAAAATTTCTACACAAGAAAGCGAACCGCCGGGGTGTCCGGATTTAGCAGCATGTATCATCTTTAAAATATTACTTCTTGCTATTTTATTAAAATTATTCAATTATTTCATGACCTCGAAAAACTGTCAGTTTACTTTTTTACACTATCTATTATACTCTCAAACAAGAATATTGGCAAAGTTGGAAATATACGTTTAAATCTTTCAGGCTGTTTAATAAGTCTATAAAGCCACTCCAGACCCAATTTCTGCCAGATAATCGGGGCTCTGCTAACATATCCTGCAAAAACATCGAAACTACCACCTACACCTATCATTACACACCCTTGTAACATTTCTTTTAATCTGTAAATTATAAATTCCTGTTTAGGTGAGCCTAAGGCACATAACAGAACTTGCGGACGTACTTCTTTTATTTGATTTAACACTGTATTCTCATCCTCAAAATAACCGTTATGAGCAAAAACAATATCAATATCTTTAAACTCATTTTTAAGTTTTTTTACCAGAGTTGAAATTACTTCTTCCTTTGCGCCCAAAAGTCCCAGTCGAAAATTACGTTTAGCACAAAGTTCAATTAAAGAGCGTGATAAATCTACGCCGCCAATTCGTTCTTGACTAACACCTTTTAATTTAAGGGCAATTTTAATACCAACACCGTCTGCAACTACAAGTTCAGCATGTTTTAATATATTCGCAAAATCCTTATTATTTTTTGCAGATTGAACCATCTCGGGATTTATAGTTACAATTTGCATGTTTTCACCATTATCAATTGCACTTAATGCAAATTCAAGCGCAGAATCGTAACTAATAATGTCAACAGGAAGCCCTTGTAAACAAACTCTCTTTTTCATAAAAAAATAATAGCACAAAATATTTATATATTTTTAACTTGAATAATTAAAGCATTTTAAATACAATAATTTTAAAAGATTCAAACAGGTGGAATAAATGCAAAATAAGGAATTTGGGGAAAAATTTGTAGCAGTTGTAGGATGCGGAATTTGGGGCAGAAATATTGTAAGAAATTTTTACAATTTAAAAGCACTGCATACAGTTTGCGATATTGATGACGAAAATCTTAAAATGGTTGAGGCACAATACGATGGAACTCATACAACAAAAGATTTTAACGAAGTACTTCTAAACCCTGAAGTTAAAGCCGTATGCGTTGTTACACCAAGTCATACGCACTTTAATTTAGTTAAAAATGCTCTTGAGGCAGGTAAACATGTTTATGTGGAAAAACCAATTTCAACAGTAGCTGAGGAAGCAAAAAAATTAAAAGAATTGGCTAACCAAAAGGGTCTTATACTTATGGTGGGACACCTTCTTTTGTATCATCCTGCCGTAAACAGACTTAAAATGCTTATTCAAGAAGGCGTTTTGGGCAATATTAAATACGTACAAAGCGATAGATTAAATATAAATTATTTTAAAAACGACAGAAGTGTAATGTGGGACTTGGCACCTCATGATGTTTCAATGATTGCACATGTCTTAGGTTTAGACCCTATAAAAGTACTAAATGCAACAGGCTGCTGTGCAGAGTACGAAAACATTTTTGACATTACACACCTAACAATACAATTTGAAAGAGGAATAATAGCTCATGTCAGCGACAGCTGGATACACCCTCAAAAACGTGTAACACTACTTGTTAGAGGAGATAAGGCAACTGCAATTTTGGATGACACCTTACTTGAAAACAAATTACAAATTTTTGATAATAAAACTCCTGCTCAACAAAGTATAGAAATTTTTGATTACCTTGAAATTGAACCGCTTAAGCTTGAGTGCCAACACTTTATAAAAAGCATCGAAACAGGTAAAAAACCACGTTCCGATGGTGAAAACGGCTTTATGATAACAAAAATCCTTGAAGATGCCGAAGATATTATGCTTGGAAATAAAAAAGCCGAACTTGATAAAGTTGACTTTTTGCTCTCACGCTCAAAAAGGTAATTAGCCCAACGCACGCGCTTTTTCCATAGTGTCTTTTATTGTTTTATCAAGTATTTGCTCTAAATCCGAATTTTTAAGAACGTCATTACCAACAGCAGTACAACCCCCGGGAGTTGTAACTGCAGTTATGAGTTCATCAGGCGTTTGCACACCTTCTAACATCATCTTAGCCGAACCCAATGCTGTTTGAGCAGATAAAGTAAGACATGTTTTATAATCAAGACCCAATTTTTCACCTGCACGTGCAATTAAATCAATAATATAATAATAAAACGCAGGACCTGAGCCTGAAATAGCAGTAACTATGTCAATATCTTTTTCATCAACCCTTACTGTGCGACCAATATTTTTAAGCATAGCTTCAACAAAATCTAAATCGCAATCTTGTGCCAAAGTACCACCGCACAAAGCACACATACCTTCTTTTACAAAAGCCGGAGTATTTGGCATAACACGGACAACTGAAGTATTGCTCAGTACGTTTTCTATTTTACTTGTGGTAACACCCGCCATGATAGAAATTATCAACTTATTTTCAGTATTACCGTCAAGTTCGGCTAGAACATCGTTTGCAACAAATGGTTTTGTTGCAATTAAAATTACATCAACACTGTTAGCCAATTCCTTTATTGAGTTTGTAATATTAATATTGAAATTATTTTTTGCTTTTTGCAAAGCGTCATCGCTTACATCATAAGCAAAAATATTTTCCGCAAGAGCAAAAGAACTCTTAATAACCCCGCCCATGATGGCAGATGCCATTTTGCCTGCGCCTATAAAACCTATTTTTTTATTGACATTACGAAAATTAAAGCTCATAAGTTGACACTCCGCTATGTTTTACTTAGTATAGTTAATACTGATAATAAAATAAAGTCAAGGAGAAAATATAATGCGCAGAACATTAGAAGGCACAAAAAGAAAAAGACAAAACGTCAGCGGTTTTCGCGCAAGAATGGCAACACCCGGCGGCAGAGGTGTAATCAACAGACGTCGCGCTAAAGGTCGTCATAAATTAGCAATTACAGCTAAAAACCGTGCTTAAAAAAAGTCATAGATTAACAAACCGCAGAGCATTTATTGCAACTTATAATCAAAAAAGAATAGTGTCTGACGAAAATTTTGTTTTATATGGCGGTAAAAATAAAGAAGAACAAAACTACCCTACAAGGGTAGGTTTTGTTGTAAGCAAAAAAATTCACAAACGTGCAGTTAAAAGAAATCGTATAAAAAGACTTGCAAGGGAATCTTATCAAAATTTATTAAAAAACGGAGAAATTGAACAATCGAAAGGATTTCAGAGTTTAATTTTTGTATCTAAAGAAGCTGCTTTGCAAAAAAATTATAAAGAAATATGTTCAAGTGTTAAGAATTTAATTCAACTTTTAGCAATAAAATATTTTTAGAGTTATTATAATATTCACATGAACGCTTTAATTAGAGATTTAGTTGATAATAAAGAAACAGAAAAAATACAAAAACCGAATTTTGACACAAGAATCGGCAGAGAATTTCTTGCGTTTTATTTAAAAACCAAATTCAAACAAATTATAAACTATGACAAAAAAGCTCAAAAAAGTCTGTTTCTGCAGGTAAAATCAGACTTTATGGAAAAATTCCTTGACAGATTAATAAACAATCCTAAAAGGAAAATTTTAATTTCCATTACCGGCGAATCTGCAAGTGGAAAATCAACAATTTGTGGTCAAATTCAAAAATGCATAGAAAAAAATAATTTACCTATTTCAATTGTAAACACTGATAATTATTTTAACGATATTTCAGATTTAATTAAAAAATACGGAACTTTTGATGCACTAAGGGATTCAGGCTATGATGTCGATTCTCCGCACAATTTTCAGTTAGAGTTGCTAAGGAATGATATTGAAAAACTAGCAAACGGGCAAGACGTAAAAATACCACAGTATTTAGTTAATGGTACAGGTATAAGCGTACCTGAGGCAATTGAAATTAAAAGTAAAAAAATAATTGTAGTCGAGGGCATGGCAGCAACTTACAAAGAAGTGCATGACATGTTTGATATTAAAATTTATATTGATTTAAACAATAACACCAGAAAAAGACGTTTTTTAGATAGAGCTAAAGTAAGAAATCAAGACCACGAAAATGCACTAAAACATTGGGAATATGTTTGTGCTGCAGGAAAAAAATATGTAATGCCTGCAAAAGAAAATTGCGATATTATTGCAAATGGCGAGTGCGACTTAGAATACTTTACCCAAATTCTGGAATATATCAATCTTATTACAAATAACTTTTGTGAAGTATAACAACAAGCTCTTGCGCTTGTTTTTTAAGATTTTCATAGTCTGAATTATTGTCTATAATTGCATCCCAAGCGTTATAATTATCCAATGCGGTTTCTGTTTTATCATCTGCATTTGTGATTGTTGCTCGTTTAGAGCGATTTTCAAAACTTGCCTCAACCCTTATTGTAAAAGCTCCATGCGCCTTAAAAAGCTCTAATTCATGTTCAACTCGTACATCGGGAACTATAACATTGCTTTCCATTTCAATAATACTGTTTAACCAATAATCAGGGTCTTGATTGCGTCCCCAATTGCCTAATTTTATTAAATCCGCACGATATAAGTGCTTATTTTTTTCAATTTCATCAAAAGTTAAATTGTGCTCTTTTGCATAACATATCTTAATTGCATCCCCAATTCCAACTCGTTTAAAATCTTTTAACTCATCCAGTAAAATCTTTGCAAGAGTATCCTTGCCGCAGTATTGTTTGCCTGAAATAATAATCATCTTTTTCATAGCACAATTATAACACTGTGATGAAAAAACAAAATATATACAAAGTATATATTTAATACAAAATATATACTATTTACAGCAAATAAATATATACTTTCTTAACATAACTTAACAAACAGAAAACAAAAAAGCAATTTTTCAAAATAATTTTTTTTTATAAAAGAGTAAAGAGAGAAATTCAAATTACACGAGGTACAAACTTAAGGAGAGACAGTCATGGGCTGGGTTACAATTTCACTCAGAAAAATGGCATTAAAACAAAGGGTATCTAACCTGCAATACAGACTGTTACAAATCAGTCAGGAAAGGCAGACGATTGCAAACCAATCACAATATACCCAACGCTATATAAATGCTATGAAGAACCAGCAATATAACGGCATAACAAGCAGTTATATGTCTTCCGTTCAAGAGTTACAAAACGAAAACATAAATACAGATCCTACCTCGGGAGCTTGGAGTATATATCAAAACGCACTTGACCAACTTTCATTAGTACAATCAAGACAACAAATGGCTGCTGATTCAATCTTCCAAGGCTACGAAGATGCACTTATGGCAGATGTTAACAGACGTGACCAACAACTTGAAGCTGAACAAACTCAAATCGAAACACAATTGCAAGCAGCACAAGCAGAGCTTGAATCATTAGATCAGGCAATGGAAGACAGCATTAAAAACAGCGCAATTAAATTATCATAACGAACAATAAATAAGGATAGGGAAGTTTAATAAAGTCTGCATATTATATATGCAGACTTTATAACATTCTATTGATTTTAGTTGTATATTTAATGTATAATTCACTTAATAAGAGGGGGAATTATGCCTTTTGAATTCAACAAAACAAATATTGAAGATGTAATTCTTATTACACCCAAGGTCTTTGAAGATAATAGAGGTTTTTTTCTTGAAGGTTACAAAAAAACTGACTTTATAAACAATGGTATAAAAGATGAATTTAATCAGGATAATCATTCAAAATCATCTTTTGGCGTTTTAAGAGGATTACACTATCAAAGCAAGCCTCATATGCAAGCAAAGCTTGTTCGCTGCATCAGAGGTAAAATTTTTGATGTTGCCGTAGATATAAGAAAAAATTCGCCGAGTTTCGGCAAATGGACAGGCGCAATTTTAAGCGAAGAAAACAAAAATATGCTTTATATTCCAGAAGGCTTTGCACATGGATTTTTAACACTTTCAGACACTGCAGAATTATTATATAAAGCTTCAGGAGAATACTCCCCTCAAAATGACAGAGGAATTTTGTGGAATGACCCGCAAATTAATATTGACTGGCAAAAATATGGCTTAAATTTTGAACCTACGTTAAGCGAAAAAGACAAAAAACAACCATTATTAAAAGACATTAAAGAGGAAGATTTATTATGAAAATTTTAGTTACAGGCGGTGCAGGTTTTATTGGAAGCTGCTTTGTAAGGCACATGCTAAAAAAACATCCTGATTACAAAATTATAAATCTGGACTGTTTAACTTATGCCGGAAATATTGAAAATCTTGATGATGTAAAAAACAATCCCAACTATACCTTTGTAAAAGGTAATATTTGCGACAAAGACCTTGTTTCGCAAATTGTTTCAGATGTTGACTGCATTGTTAACTTTGCAGCAGAAAGCCATGTAGATAGATCAATTCTAAACCCGGGAATCTTTATAGAAACAAATGTTCAGGGTACGCTAAATCTCCTTGAAAATGCAAAAAAACATAAAATCCAGAGATATCTACAGGTTTCAACAGATGAAGTATATGGAACACTGGGTAAAAC
>CALUXZ010000039.1 GCA_944324875.1 Candidatus Gastranaerophilales bacterium
AGAAAAGAACAAACTCAAAAAAGACACAGACGTGTTAGACTTAAAATTGAAGGTACATCTGAATATCCAAGATTAGCAGTTTATCGTTCAATTAAACATATTTATGCTCAAATTATTGATGATACAAAAGGAGTAACTTTGGTTTCATCTTCATCTAAAGTTAAAGATTTGGGTTTAAAACACGGTGGTAACATAGAAGCAGCTAAAGTTGTCGGTGCTGACCTTGCAAAAAAAGCTCTTGAAAAAGGTATCAAGGGTGTTGTTTTTGACAGAGGCGGTTTCTTATTCCATGGTAGGGTTGCAGCATTAGCAGACGCTGCTCGTGAAGCCGGTCTTGAATTCTAATAATTCTTCAAATATATTTTTGCCCACAAAGTAAATTTTGTGGGCAAATTTTTTATTAACAATTTGCATTATTCTTTATTTCTTATAAAATATTGTCATGGCTGGAAAAATTAGGAAAAAACAAACCAGAAGGGGAGTAAAAAAGAGGAATATATTTCTTTATTTCTCTATGATGGCATTATCTGCTTTTTTGGCTGCTGTTGCAGCATTTAATCTTTATTTGGCGTCGCTTCCTCCTATTTCAAATTTTGATGATATTAAACCAAATCCAGTTACAAGTATTTATTCTCTTGATGGTGAGGTAATAAAAACTTTCACTGTTTTCAGGTTCGAAAAAGTTTCAATTCAGGATATTCCGGCAGATTTAAAAAACGCTGTAATATCAACAGAAGACAAAAATTTTTACAAACACAGAGGTTTTGACACTCTGGGACTTGTGCGTTCAATATTTGCAAATATAAGAGCAGGTTCACTAAAACAAGGTGCAAGTACAATTACGCAACAGCTTGCAAGAATTTTGTTCTTATCAAACGAAAGAACTTTTGACAGAAAAATTAAAGAGCTTATAATAGCCCACAGAATTGAAAAAACAATTTCAAAAGATGAAATTTTAGAACTTTATTTAAATTCTGTCTATCTGGGTTCAGGCACCTACGGTGTACTGAGTGCGTCAAAAACTTATTTTGATAAAGAGCTTAATGAACTTACCCTTGCAGAAACGGCACTTATTGCTGGTTTACCTCAGGCGCCGAGTGTGTATTCACCTTTTCAAAATCCTGATGCTGCAATCAACAGAAGAAATCAAGTTTTAAAAAGAATGTACAAAACAGGCTGTATTACAAAAGGGCAATATGAACAGGCACGCAACGAAGAATTGCACTTGAGTAAAAAACCACGCCTGTATTCATTTAATAAAGCTCCTTATTTTATAGATTTTGTTCTTAATGAACTTGAACGGTTGGGTTTTGAAGAACAGGAAATTTCTCAAGGCGGATTAAAAATTTATACAACTCTTGATATGAAATCACAAGAGGCTGCCCAAAATGCCATAGTTAATGATCTTAACGCTTATGGACTAAAGGCTAATAAAACTCAAATGGCACTTTTTTCTTTTTCACCTACAACAGGGAGAATTTACTCTTATGTTGGCGGCAAGAACTATGAACAAAGTCAATATGACAGAATCGTAAACGCCATAAGACCTCCGGGGTCCGCTTTTAAACCTTTTGTTTATACTGCTGCACTTCAACAAGGTGTTGGTGTGGATGATATTATTGATGATTCCCCGATTACATTTAAAAACTGGTCTCCAAGAAACTATGGCAGTAAGTACCGTGGCAAAATGCCAATTTGGAAGGCTTTAGCAATTTCATCAAACGTTGCTGCAGTTAGGTTGATTAAAAAAACAGGTACTGATGCAGTAATTACTACCGCACGTGAGATGGGCATAACTACTCCATTGCAAAACGATTTAACAATTGCACTGGGTTCTAATGGTGTAAAACTGTACGATATGGTCGTAGCTTACGGCGCTTTTGCCAACGGTGGTTTTAGAGTAAAGCCTTATGCTGTAGAAAGAGTTGAAAACTCAAGAGGTGTTGTAATTTATGAGAACTCGGGTCCAAAAATTGTAAAAGTTATAAGCTTTGATACTGCTGCAGGTATGACCTATATGTTAAGAAAGGTTGTTGAAGTTGGTACTGGTCGTGCTGCAAATATTTCAAAAGCAGCTGCAGGCAAAACAGGCACAACCGATGATTACCATGATGCTTGGTTTATGGGGTATACTCCGGATATTGTTGCAGGTGTATGGCTAGGAAATGATGACAATACAAAATTGCCCGGTATTACAGGCGGCGGCTTGCCTGCTAAAGTTTGGGCAGATTATATGAGAGTTGCTACTACAAATTTTGCTGATTCGGTTTTTGATTATCCAAAACTTAATGGAACAGATGAATCACCAAAGGAAATAAAAGATATTGAGGAAAATCCGGAACAAAATGACTTGGGTTTTGATGATATTCAAGAAGGTTTTAGTGATAATCATAATGTACAACAACAAAATTCAGTTGAAATAATAAATCCAAATGCGCAGACTCTCCCTGAAAACAATGTTGAAATACAACGTACACAAAGACCTTTTGCAGCAGAAGAACCTCAAAGACCTCAGTCTGCTCCGCTTCCGGCGCAGGAAAGTGCACCATTGCCCGGTGCTTAAGTCAGGTTTTTAGCAAGTTGTGATAAATCTGTTTGTCCTTTTTTTACAATAGCAATAACTTTTGTGCTGCAATAATTTTCAATCATTTCTTTTGCTCTTAATATAACAGGGTCATCTGTTGCTTCGGGATAATTTGAAATTACTACACCAATTATTTTAATACCTTCATTTTGAGCACATTTTATTGTCATAAGCGTGTGATTAATTGTTCCCAAGTTTGGGCGTGCAACAATTAAAGTTGGCAAATTTAAAAATTTTATAACATCGCTCATTAAAATATTTTCTTTTACAGGTACATATAAACCGCCTGAGCCCTCAACAATTGTAATATCGCAATTGTTTTTAAGTTCATCGTAATCACATTTAACTTTTTCAAGATTATAATCAACATTATCTATTTGTGCACTTACAAGAGGCGTGCAAGGTGTATTTGTAATATAAGAGCTTTTTGTAATTACGCCTTTTGCAATGATTTCAATTTGTTTTGCATCAGGGTCAATGCCTTCTTCAAACCCGCTTTGAAAGGGTTTTAAATAACCTGTTTTTTTACCCAGTTTTATAAATTCTTTTGCTAAATGTTTGCAGATGTAACTTTTGCCGACATCTGTATCTGTTCCTGTTACAAAAAAATTCATACAAGATACCTTTCAAGTTCTTCTTTGTCAAAAAATTCAATACTGTCTTTGTTGTGAATAAATACAAGACAAGATATTACAGATTTAAACATTGAAAATTCACTAAATTCAAACTTGCGCCTTAAATCACCCATGTTATCAGCTAAAAATTCCGTTATTAGAGTTTTGTTTTTGAGTGTAAGTGATGTAAAAAAGTCCAAGCCTTCTTTGGTTGTAATGCCTTCAAAATAAATGATATCAGGGCTTTGAAATTCTATAAACCTCATTGCTTTATCAAGGTTAAAACCTATATTCTCGTTTAGTTCACATTGTGCTATATTATTCAATTTATATTTTGCAATTGATTCAAGCGTCATAACAGTTTTATTTTTTGGAATTATTCCTGACGAGAGAATTGAATATATAAGATGAGTTTTCCCGCTTAATGACGATCCGCAAATTAAAACAACGCCTGATTTATTTAAATTTGTGCTCAATAAATTAATTTTATCTGGAGAAATGCCTAAAGCCGCAAGACTTTTTGGGGGATGATAAATTTTAAGAGAAATTCTTTCCCCGTTAATTGTAGGAAATGCTGATATGCTTGCTGTTAATTCGCAACTGTCAACATTGAAATTTAGTTTACCAAGTTGTGGAATTTCGTATACATTTGGGTCAAGACCACACAATGTTTTTAAAATTTGTATAAAAGGATTTATTAAAAGCTCGGGGATTGTACCTGTTAAATAAGTTTCTTGAGATTTTTTAAAGAAAACACTTAAGCCTTCATGAGTTGATTCAAAATATAGTTCATGCACGCCTTCGATAATTGCATGTTTTAAAATTGCACGAAAAAGTGTTCTTATATGTTCTTCGCTTAAATCTTCCTTGTGTAATTCGTCTTGCCAGTGGTAATTTTTGTTATGCTCGATATTTATGTCTTTTACTTTACCTTTTGTTTCATAGTATTCATTGATTTTTTTTAAAATACTTTTTTCGCTTGATATTATAGGATCAATGTTTTTGCCTGTTCTTTCAATAATTTTATCAATTGCAAATAAATCTAACGGATCTGCCATTGCAACAGATAAGGTATCTTCAATTAAAAACAAGGGCAAAATTTTGTAGTTGATTGCTTCTTGATAGCTTATTAAATTAAGGCATTTTTTATCTATTTCATAATCTTCAAGATTGACTGAAGGTATATGCAATTTGTCTTGCAAAAATTTTAAAAGCTTTTCTTCACTAATCATTGATGAAGATATTAAGACCTGACCAATGTTTGTATTTTGAGCCAATGCCATTTCTTGTGCACGTTCCAAATCTTCAAAACTTACAAGGTTATCACGAACAAGATCATATTTTAATTTATCTATTGTTTTGTTATCTACTTTGGTATCTGAGTACATTTATATATACCTGTTTATTGCATCCAATATGTCATTAAATTCGAAAGGTTTTGTTATATATTCATTTGCCCCTGTTTCTTCGCCTATTAATTTGTCTTCTTCCTGACTTCTTGCAGTAACCATAATAATCGGGATATTTTTGTATTTGCTGTCATATTTTAGCAGGCGACAAATTTTATATCCGTTAATTTTTGGCATCATAACATCAAGTATTATTAAATCAGGAGAAGATTCTTTTGCAAGTCTTAATCCTTCTTCGCCGTCATAAGCGCAAATACATTCAAACCCTTTTGTTTTAAGCATAAAAGCTAAAGTTTCAACTATATCTTTTTCATCATCAACTATTAAAATCTTTTTCATAATTTTCTTTCTAACGTGAGGCTATATATTTATCTTATTTAAAATTTTTAAAAGTTCTTTGCTATCTTTATTTGTATGGGCTTTTTTAAATACTATATCACATTTTTTTTCATCTTGCTTTTGAATTTGAGATAAAACCGACTTTTCCATAAAATCCAGTGCACTTTGGGAAGTATCCGGCAAAAGGACAAAGTAGTCATTATTTTCTCTAAACTCTTTTGATTTTTTTGTAAGTTTAATAAGGTTTGCATTTATAATTTCATCAATAAAACCGCAGTTTAACTTTTCTTTAATGTGAATAATTCCCGTTTCTTCAGAGGAGCTTAGCGCATGATTTATATCCATTATAAAAATTTTTCGTTCATCAGGAATTGGTATAAAAATTGAAAAATCAGAGCCTTTACCTTCTTCGCTTTCAACAGTAATTGCACCTAAATGTGCGTCTACTAATTGTTTTGTAATTGAAAGTCCAAGTCCGACACCCCCTATATTTCTTGTTAAGGAATTTTCAATTTGAGAAAATTTTTCAAATATTTTTGGAATATCTTCTTTTTTTATTCCAATGCCTGTATCTTTTACGGATATTTTTATGTAATTTCCTTTAATTTCACAAATTGGTGCAATAAGTAAACTTTTATTTATTTCGTTTTCATTCACATTATTTGCTATTATTTTTATACTTCCGCCTTTTGGTGTAAACTTAAGCGCATTTGTTACAAGATTTGAAATAATTTGCTCAAAGCGGTGGGTATCAGCATAAACTTCTTCTAAATTATTTTCGATTTGCAAACTTACCTGTATGTCTTTTTCGCAAGCTACCTGCTCAAAAGTTTTTTGAATTAACTCAAGTGATGGTACAAGGCTTGTTATTTTATATTTAAAATCTAATTTGCCTGTTTGAACTCTTGATAAGTCAAGTAAATCTTCTATAATTCCAGATAATCTGACCACATTTCTTTTTGCCATGTTAATAAAGTTTTTTGCATCATCTGAAATTGGACCTGCTTGCTCGCTTAAAACAATTTCCAAAGAATTGTTTATGGGAGTTAACGGTGTTCTTAATTCATGAGATACAATTGAAACAAAATCCGACTTCAGTCTTTCAAGTTTTTCAAGTTTGACATTTGTATTTTTTATTTCTTCATAAAGAGTTGCACTTCTAAGTGGTAGGGCAACCTGATGTACAATTGTTTGAAAACATGTAACATCTTCTTTTGTAAAAGGAATTTTTCTAAAAAGCTCGATTACACCAAAAAAATGTTCACCCACTTTTATTGGAGCAAAAAGTGAATCATAATTTAGCGCACGTAAATCGTAGATATTTTGTATGTGCGAAGGTTTTACATTTTTGATAATTTCAATACCTTCTAAATCTGTTTTGTGAGGCAGGGGTTGATTTTCAAAAAGATTTTTATATTCAAGAACAACCCTTAGCGCAAGAGCTTCTTTTAAACTTTCCGTAGGCTCGTAAAGGGAATTTATATAGAGCTTGTTATCTCCCTGAGTATTAAAAACAAGGGCGCAGGAGATATCAAAGCTTAAAGTTTTTTCCAGTGCCTCAAGCATTATGTTGTAAAGCTTGTCTTTATCAAGAGTGCCTGCAAATTGAGAGCTTGTATTGTATAAGACATTTAGCTGGTATAAACTTCTTGCAAGTTCTCTGTTATTTTCTCCCAGTTGTTCAAGCGATTTTTTAATTTTAATGTGAGAATTTATTGTATGTACTAAAATGTTTTTGCAAATAGGGGTTGATACAAATCCGTCTGCAAAATTTAGAAAATCTATGTCCTTATCTTTTTCTAAAAGTAGCAGTATTTGAACATTTTGCTGTTGTGTTTTTGATTTCAGTTGCTTAGTAAGTATTTCGCAGTTTTCAAAATTTGTGTCAATTAAAATTATGTCAGGCTGAAAAATCTCTGCCTGTTGCATAATGTTTTCGGGTTTTTTTTCGCTGAGCAGATATTCCATGCCGTTTTTTTTAATTTCTTCGGCAATTTCCTGCTCAAGTTGCGACAATTCTGATATTATTAATACCTTAGACATACTAAAATTCTAGCAAATCAGCTTTTTTTGCGCCACTTTTTAACAATTATTTACTCTTTTTGAGATATTCATTCAGCTCATTTGCATTTTTGACTTTATTTTCAATAACTGTATCTGCAACACATTTACCATTTTCTAAAAGTGTTAAAGCTTCTTTTAAATACTTTTTTTCATCATCCCTTAAATTGTTGCCAGCTATTTCAAAAAGTTTTTTTGTATAAGTTTTTGCACATAAGTTTTTATATTTAAAATTAATACCGTATTTTGCTGCTAAAAACCCCATTTTATCAAGGTCATATACGTCTATATCGCTAAAATCTTTTAAAATTTCATTAAAATCACTTTGTAAAATACCCTTGTAGAAGGCACACATTGCAAGGGTCATTTCAAGATTTTGACTGTCATGGTTTCTTATTTCAATGCAATTTTTAAGTCTTATATCAGGAAAGCATAAGCTTGAGTGCAAAATGTAATCTTTTAAAGTTGCACTGTAGTGTTTATAACCTTGTTTCATAAATTCCCTGAATGTTATTTTGCAACCTGTTATTACTTTTTTCCCTTCTCGTTCTATAAAAAGTAAGGGTATATCTAATATTGCATTAATATAATCATCAAAGTTTGCATCTTTGTTATTTAAAAGTTTGTCATAAAAAAGAGAGCAGCGTTCTTTGCCTGTGTATTTCCATGCAAGTGCACGAAAACTTTTATAATTTGTAAGCTTATTGTTTCTAATTGGTGAATTTGCAAAAAATCCCGTTAAAAAAGGTGAAATAAAAGACAATGTTTTAATTTTATTAATTGCATCAAACTCGCTTTTGTAGTCAATGTTTAGTTGTATACCTGCAGTTTCTCTCATCATGACAGGGGCGAATTTACCATAAATCGGCAAATATTTTGCCATAATTTCATATCTTTGTTTTTTTACAATATCTATATTTTGGTATGTTGATTTTGGAGTAATTCCAATCGGTAAAAACTCTATATTATAAAGTTTTGCAATTCTATCCAAAAGTGAAAAAATTTCTTTTACACTTTTTTCTATCTCAGATATTTCTTTTTTTGGCGCAAGACTTAGTTCAAACTGACACCCGGGCTCTAACGAAATTGAGGAATTTTCACCAATTGTTCCAATAAGTGTTTTTTCATCATACAAAAGCCCCCAGCCTTTTATATGAGCAAAGTTTTTTATGATTTTTTCTATGTAATCATACCCGGCACTTTTTAAAGTATCGGAATTTACGGAAATTTTCTCATATTCAAGACCATATTTTAAATCCTCTTTGCAAGAATCCAGATAATAATCTCTTATCTGTTCAAAATTAAGAGGCTCTGTTTCTATTTTTGTGTTCTTGTAATTTAACATGCTTTAATTTTACCAAAGTCAAAATTAATTAGCACCTAGCCGATTGTTTATGTATAATAATTTTATGGATTATTATTTACGTGCAAAACAGTTTAGAGCCAAAAAACGCCTTGGGCAGAATTTCTTGGTTGATGAAAAAGTTATTGATGAAATTTTATCATGTGTAAATGAAAATGATTTAGTCTTTGAAATTGGTCCGGGGCTTGGTTTTGTTACAGAAAGACTTGTTGAAAAGGCACAAGATGTTGTTGCTGTTGAAATAGATAAAGATGCAATTCAAATTTTAAACAAAAATCTTGGTCAAAAAGATAATTTTAAATTAATTGAAAAAGATATTCTAAAAGTTAATCTGGATGAAATTTATCCACAAGGTAAAAAAATAAAAATTGTCGCAAATATTCCATATTACATTACAAGCCCTATACTTGCCCATTTGTTGGGCGAAATTGATGATTTTAACAATAAAAATCGCTCATTTATTGATGAAATTATCCTTATGGTTCAGTATGAAGTTGCAAAAAGAATTTGTGCAAATGAAAATTCGCAGAATAAAGAATACGGCATGCTCACAATTCTTACACAGTTTTTCTGCGACACTGAAATTATAAGAAATGTCTCAAAGCGTTCTTTTTTCCCATCGCCAAAAGTTGATTCCGCCATAGTAAGAATTAAAAATAACAATAAACCAAGAGTTGAACATCCCTCAATTCTTTTAAAAAAGACCGTTAAAGCTGCATTTAATACAAGAAGAAAAAATATAAAAAACTCTCTTTTATCTGCAGGCATGCTTGGTGTAAACGAAGTATTAGAAAAGCTTGGCTTGGATTTTAACATTCGTGGAGAAAAACTATCAATTCAGGATTTTAACAAATTGGCATGCGCTCTGGAGGAATTTAACAAATGAAAATGAGAGTTAAAACCCCTGCAAAAATAAACCTTACGTTAAAGGTTGGGAAAAAACGCATTGACGGCTTTCATCCAATCGAGAGCATTATGCAAACCATAAGCCTTTTTGATTATGTTGATATTGAGGTTTTAAAAGGCAGCGGAATGATAAATATTTCCGGCACAAGTAAAGAAATTCCTTACAACGAAAACAATATAGTCTATAAAGCCGCACAAATGTTTATGCAAAATGCAAATTTAAAATTTGACGTAAATATATATATAGAAAAAAACATCCCTGTTTGTGCAGGGCTTGCTGGAGGTTCAACAAATGGAGCAGGCGTGCTTTTTGCTTTAAATAAACTGCATAATTGTATTTTGGATGAAAATAAACTGCATTGCATTTGCGCACAACTGGGTTCTGATTTGAATTTTTGTATGAGAGGTTCAAAATGTCTGTGCAAAGATAAGGGTGATGACATTACCCCACTTGATTTTAAGGAATTTTCTCTTACACTTGTTAAGCCCAGAAATCTTAAAATATCTACAAAATACGCTTATGAAAAGTTTGATGCACTAAAAACTAAATCTGACATGCCAAATGACTTAGAATTTGCATTGCTTAATGAGTATGACGAATTAAAAAAAATGCATGCTCTAGGGCTTCAAATGTCAGGCAGTGGACCTACTTACTTTTTGCTAAAGCCTTCCCTGGGTTTTGATTTGGGTAATGATTACCTTGTGATTGAAAATCTTCATGCTATAAATCATGGTGTTAAAGAAGTTTTATAATTTTTCGGAACAAAAATATTCACTTTGCGTCTTAGCTTAAGAATAGCTGTGCCGGCTCATTTTCGGGATTATTAATTTTTGTAAATATCTGATAATAAAAAGACTTGCAAAAAAATTTTGAAGTTGTACATTTAATAGAGTGAACAAAACGCACATTGAAATTTCAGGAATAACTAAAGACTCTTCGGAACCATTGAGCAGAGTTCCTGAAATCTTTCGTTTAACTTAAAAAGTTAAAAAAATAATTTAAAAAAACGCTTGACAACAAAATTTCAAGTGATAACATTATAAATACGGCGTTAACAACGCTTAAATAAACTGGAATGGTTCATCAAAGTTTATTTTTCTTCGGAAGTAAAAAGCTTTGATTATAAAACTGGAAAGTTTAT
>CALUXZ010000040.1 GCA_944324875.1 Candidatus Gastranaerophilales bacterium
TGCTTTTGACATGTTTGTACTTGCAGAGTTTAAGTTTCTTTGTACTCTAAGTGAATCAATGTTCGTGTTTACAACAATAGCCATGGTGATGGACTCCTTTCAAATTGACAGCTTAATTCCTTTTTCGCCGTTTAAATCTAACTAACATGTGGGGATGTGATGGTTTTTATTTTTTGGCAATTAACAATCTTTTAAAAAAAGTAATTGGTGATTGACTACATTGTTAATATACAAGGTTTTAGGAGTCGTTTGAATTATAGGAAAGTTAGAATTTTGTTATACTCAAGTATAAAAATATTGAGTAAATTGCTTTAGCATAATATAATTATTTAGAGAGTTTAGGAATGGAAAAAATGGCATTACAAGTAAAGGAAAACAGTTCAAAAAGATTGCCGCCACACAATTTAGATGCTGAAAAAGCAGTTCTGGGGTCAATTCTTATAAACCCCATGAGCATGAACAGAGTTGTTGAAATTCTTGAGGCAGATTATTTTTATTCACCCTCAAACAGACTTATATACGATGCAATGTTTAACTTGTACAATCAAAATAAACCTGTCGATGCACTTAGTGTAAGTGATTATTTTCAATCAAAAAATCAACTTGAAAGCATTGGCGGTGCAGAGTATTTAAGTGATTTAATGTCTGATACTGTTTTAAGCTCTAACATTGAATATTACGCCAATATTATTAAAGAAAATTCAATAAAAAGAAAACTTATAAACGCAGGTTCAAATATAATAGAGCAAACATACAAAAACGCACAGGCTCAAGATTCTCTTGAAGCTGCGGAAAAAATGATTTTTGACATTGCTCAACAAAAAAGCTCGCAGGAAATTGAGCAGTTGACAAATTTACTTATGGAAACGGTTGAAAAAATTGAATATCGTTGTGCAAATAAAGGTTCGTACACAGGTATTGCAAGCGGTTATGTAGATTTGGACAATTTAACCGCAGGTTTTCAAAAATCTGATTTTGTTGTTCTTGCAGCACGTCCCTCTATGGGTAAAACTGCCTTTGCACTTAACATTGCGCAAAATATTGCAATAAGGCAAAATATTCCGGTTGTAATATTTTCTCTTGAAATGTCAAAATTGCAACTGGCACAAAGGGTTGTTTGCGCAGAAGCAGAAGTTGATGCGCAAAGGGTAAGAACAGGAGAACTGCAAGCAAATGAATGGGAAAAAATTACAAATGTAATGAACGAACTGCACCAAGCACCATTATTTATTGATGACTCGGCAGGAGTAAGTATATCGGATATTCGTGCAAAATGCAGAAGATTTAAAATGAAATATCCTGAATTGGGACTAATTTTAATAGACTACTTGCAATTAATTGAAGATAGAAGCTCAAACGACCGTAATCAACAAATTTCAACAATATCAAGAGGTTTAAAAGCTATTGCAAGAGAGCTTGACGTGCCGATTATTGCACTTTCACAATTATCACGTAAGGTTGAAGACAGAAACGATAAACGACCAATGTTGTCCGATTTGCGTGAATCAGGCGCAATAGAACAGGATGCTGATGTTGTAATGTTTATATATCGTGCAGAATATTACGATAAAGAAAATCCCGAGTTAAAAAATAAAGCTCAAATTATTATCGCAAAACAAAGAAATGGTCCAACAGGTGATTTTGAACTTATATTCCAAGGTGCAACGACTAAATTTAAAAATAAAGTTAACCCGAATTTTTAATAAAAAAGCCTCTGAACGAGGCTTTTACTTTATAAAATTTTCTTCTGCCTTAAGTTGTCTTGACATAAGATTCATAAAAATTTCTTTTGAATTTTCTTTTGAATACACAGCCTCATATATTGCATGAGAGATAGGGGTATCGATATTTAATTTTTCTGAAAGTTCGCATATCGCTTTTGAAGTTTTGACCCCTTCTGCAACAGAACCAAGCTGAGCCAGAATATCATCTATCTTCTTGCCCTGAGCTAACATACGCCCAACTGTATGATTGCGACTTAAAGGACTTGAACAAGTAGCTATTAAATCACCCATGCCAGATAAGCCCCAGAAAGTTGAAGGATTTGCACCAAGGGCAGTACCGACACGTACAATTTCAGCCATACCACGTGTTAAAATAGCACCTGTTGCGTTATCGCCCATATTAAGTTCAGACAAAAAGCCCGCAGCAATTGCGATAACATTTTTTAAACTACCGCCAAATTCAACACCTACAACATCATCATTAGTATAAAGTCTGAATTTTCCATCAACATTTAAATGTTTTTGTGCAAATTTAGCAACCTCAAAATCATCTGATGCAATACTCGCTGCTGTAGGTTTACCTTCCAAAACTTCTCTTGCAAGGGTTGGACCCGATAAAACTGCAAATTTTTGCAAAGGTAAAACTTCTTTTATAACTTCACTCATTCTTTTTAGAGATGGCAACTCAAGCCCTTTTGAAGTATTTACAAGAATTTGAGAAGGTTTAATTCCTGCATCTTTTAATTGCTCACATACAGGACGAATTGCACTTGTTGAAACAACTAAAAGTATTATATCAGCACCTTCTATTGCCTCTTGCATATTGTGAGTTATATTAACTCTTTTATCCAAATTAACTTCAAAAGGCACTTTTGATTTTTTATTCAAAAGTAAATCATCAGTTAAGTCTTGCTTTCTTGACCAGCCCCAAACATCATCAAACTTTGGTGTCAAGAGCTTTGTAAGAACCAGACCCCAGCAACCTAACCCTAAAACAGTAAGTTTCATTTACTAAATCAATCCCATTAATTTTAAATCTTGAGCAATTTTTTTATCAAACATGCTCGCATAAGCCAAATCTTGGCAAGGATTACCGGTATAATTGTGAGCTTGACGAGCTTTATTTTGTAATACAGCCTGACCTTTTGTGGAAATAGCATTATTTTTGCCATATCTTAAAATTATTGGTGCTATTTTCATCAGGTAAAAGCTCCTTTTCAAAAATGTGCTCAACGTAACAATTCTATCACAAAATTTTTGGCATGACAATAAAAATTTTGTTCATTTTTTGGAATTAATTATGTAGAAAATAATTCCTGCAAACACAGCAAGGTTAAGGGATTCGACATTATTTTCATTTTTAAGCGTTACAAATAAATCAGAAATTTTTAAAATTTCTTTACACAATCCGTTTGCCTCAGAACCAAGTGCAAGGACATATTTTTTAGGATATTCAATTTTTTGGCAATCATGCGCCTTTTTGCCAAATTCGCCAAAAGGTGCGACTGTTGATATTATTTTATGCGTTTTTTTAATTTTTTGCATTACCGAGATATCCTCGCCAATGTGGATAATAGGCAATTTAAATATATTACCCGCACTGGAGCGTATAACTTTTGAGGAAAACTCATCTACACACTGACCGTACAACAAAATCCCATCCACCCCAAAAGCGCATGCACTGCGAATTATTGTTCCTAAATTACCTGCATCTTTTATATTATCAAGCAGCACCAGTTTATCATATTTTAGGATTTCATCTAAAAAATACTTTGGCTCAAGTGCAACTGCTGCAATATTTGAGGCAGTTTTTACAGTTGCAATTTTGTCCATGACTTTTTCATTGACTTTATAAAAATCAACACCACTTAAATTTTTAAAAGCTGAAATATTTTTCTCATCAAGATAAAAAATGCTCTTTAATTTAACATTTGCCTCTAACGCGCCTGTGAGCGATTTTTCGCCCTCCAAAAAAATAAGTCCGCACTCTTTTCTATATTTTTTTTGCTGTAATTTTACAACATTTTTAACTGTTTCATTGTTTAGTGATGTAATTTCAAAAAAATTATTTTCCGACATAAAATAAATCCGTTTTTCCTTTATTATAGCGAATAAATTTTTCTCTGTCTTTTCCAAAAAATTCAATCACAGGGCGCACATCCTCAGTATTTGGGAATTTTACCGAACTTTGCGCAAACCAATAATTTTTATTTTTATCTAAAGAATTTAAGAAAATTAAATAATCGTAAGAATTTTTATACATTTTCTCAACCTTTACATCTGACGCTAAAAAGCCATAAACCCTTGAATAGTAAAGGTATTGGGGCAATGATGTTTCATTTAAAATAATTACATCTCCCTTTTTATAATTTTCTTTTAGCTCTAAAAACATTGCCCTGTCTTGAGATGGCAGATTTTTCATTACTTTTTGCGCACAATAGCTGGGATAAAGTGAAAAAATAAAAATCAAACCAAGCACGACAAGTGAAATTGATTTTTTTGAAAAATAATCAAAAAATTTAGAGAAAAATATTAAAAACATTGGTGTTAAAAAGAGTGTAAGCCTGTCCTGATAAGGATAAGAGCCAATGTAGGCAAGCAAAAGCAAGATAAAATAAGGCATACTAAGCAGCCAGAATTTAATTTTATTTGACTTAAAAATAAAAATTGCACCAAGTAAGCAAATTAACCCGAAAATAAACGCTTGCGCACCAAAAGGCATTTTAAAAGGTTGAAAAATATAATAAATATTTTCAAAAAATAAATCTAAAAAGTTTGAAAAGTCCTTTAAAATATACCCGTGCGCCCAGATTTTTGTCATAAAAAATCGTGTATTTTCTATTGCACCCAAGTGCAGTGCGAATAAAAAGACATTTAAAAACTGTGGCAAAATAAAAAGCAAAAAGTTTTTTAACTCTTTTTTATTTTTTATAACAAACGCCAAAAGCAAAATACTGTAGGCAAAAGCCATAATCCCAGAGGCATAAGAATACCAGGTAAAAAGCGCAAAAATAAACCCGAGAAAAACAGGGGATTTTAATTTAAATCTCAAAATCAAAAGAGGCAAAGTAATTGCAGCAAAAACATCAAGCGCATAAGGCTTAAATTCCGTTGAATAAAAAATTAAATTTGTATTTATTGCAAACAAAAATGCAGCCAAAAGCCTTACAGGACGGGAATAAAGAAAATATTTTGAAAAAATATAAAATATAGGCAAGGTTAAAATCGACACCAGAAAAGGAATTGTGCGAAAAGTAAACTCGCTGAGAGGAAAAATCTCGACAAGCATTTTTGTTTCAAACAAAAACATTGGCGGCGCACTCTGGTAGTAGGAAAGCTCTTTAAATAAGTCAAAAAAGCCTTTATCAAGCACATTTATTGCAAGAGCAGCCTCGTCAAACCAAAAAGAGCGATTAAAAATGTACAAATCCAGCCGCAAAAGTATTGCAAGCACAAAAATAAGCCCTAAAGACCAAAAATAAATTTTATTATTTTTCAATACATTTTTCACTTAATGTCATCCACGCTCTATTCCAGTCATCAAGCCACTTTTGCTCTTTTTTTGTAAGCAAATCACGCTCAATTAATTTTTCCTCAAATTCAAAATGCGAAAAACTTTCTCTTTTGCCCCTGCCCGTTACAAAAACACTATTTTCAAGCCTTATGCCAAATTTATTAGGTTTTTTTGAACAGTATAACCCGGGCTCGATTGTGTGTGTCATATTTTTGTAAAGCGCAAATTTCTTATCCCCGCAGCTTGTAATCACAGGCGGAGCTTGATGAACAGGCACACCTATGCCATGCCCCAGCGCATGGGGGAAATAAAAACCCTCTTTTTCATAAGGTTTTAATGCTTTTCTTGCGATTTTATCAAGCTCAGAGCCGTCTTTTGCCTCGCTATGGTAAGAGCGCAAAAATGCCTTTAAAACTGCAGTATATATTTCTTTTTGCTTTTTTGTCGCCTTATTGCCGCACAAAAACACCCTTGTAATGTCGGTTGCAAGCCCCATTTCATAATATCCGCCGCAATCCAGCAGAATTAAATCGCCCTCTTTTAAAATTTTATTTTTGTCATAATTTGAATAGTGAATTGAAGATGAATTATCTGCAATTGCAAGTATAGTCTTAAAACTTGTAGTTTTTGCACCAAATTTTAAAAGTTCTTTTTCAAAAATTTCTTTTAACTCGTACTCGCTCAAACCTGCTTTAATCTTGCTTTTAAAAGATTTCAAAGCGCAATCAAGCCTAAAAAATGCACTTTTGTAATGCTCAAGCTCGAGCTTTTCCTTTATTGATGCGTATTTTGCTACATAATCTTTTTTTAGCACCACAGGTTTTTTAATCAAATTAAAATCGCCATAGGTAATAGAATTTTCTAAAAGCGCAATTTCATCTTTTATCGAGCGAATTTTTTTCTCAAAATCCGCCAACGGTAAGACTTTATACCCATCAGGAATATTTTTAATTTCTTCATCACAAAAAAGGATATTTTTCCCCTTAAAATCAAGCAGTAATTTTGCCTTAAAGGTTGAATTTTCAACCATTTGAAAACTCCTCAAATTGCAAAGCCAAGCAATTTGCTCAAGCGAGTTTACAAGGTAATAGCGGGTATTTACGTGCTTTTTAATTAATTCAGATTTATTATTTTTGCCCTGAACGCTAAAAATCTCTTTTTTTAAATTTACATTTTTATTCTCAAAAACTCCCTTGAAATCATCATATACAGAGAGTTTCAGACCTTCTTGCTGCAATTTTTTATAAAATAAAAGCGAAATGGAATTACTAACAAAAAGCTCGTTCTTATTAACTTTTTTTGCAATTGATTTTACAAAACCCTCTCCCTGCTTGAGTTTTACAACTTCAACATTTTTGCCTTTTGTTTCAAAATCAGCCTGTTCGTGGTATCTTGGGTCAACAAAAATGGTAATATTCCCCTCATAATCAATTAAAGCTTCTCCTGCAGTACCTGAAAAACCGGTCAAAACGTTTAGTGCAGACCCTTTATAATGGCAGTTAAAATACTCATCCGAACTTTTTAAAAGCACAAAACCGTCTTTTGAATTTTTAAGTATTTCTCTGTAAAATCCTCTCACTTCTTTCATTTCAAACCCCTTTTTATGATAAAATCTGCACAATTACACTTCTTGTGCGTGGTTTATTATCAAAATCAATCAAAACTATTTGCTGCCAACTGCCAAGCTCCAGTTGACCTGCAGCCAAAGGTACGGTTACAGAATTTCCAATCATCGAAGCCCTAATATGCGCATGTCCGTTGCCATCATGCCACTGCTTATCATGTTCATAGGTTTTATTTATAGGAGCAATTTTTTCTAATGCTTCAGGTAAATCCTTTACAAGTCCAGGTTCATATTCAAGAGTTGTAATTGAAACAGTAGAACCTGGGGTATATATATGCACAATAGCATTTTTTTCACCGCCAAGACGCACAAAATCAGCAACTTTTGAAGTTATATCAATAATGTCGTTAAAACCTTTTGTTGAAAGTAAAAATTTTTCGTTTCTAACAGGCATAATTTCTCCTTTTAATATCAAACACGCCCCAAAGCCTGAAGCGTGTTTGAAGTTTAAAACATTATAGCGTTATTTTTTTAAATAAACAATGTCGCACAGACTAAGGCAACTATAGACATTAGTTTAATTAAAATATTAAGCGAAGGCCCTGAAGTATCCTTGAAAGGATCGCCAACAGTGTCGCCAACAACCGCTGCGGCATGTTCTTTTGTGCCTTTTCCGCCCAAATAACCGCTTTCAATGTATTTTTTAGCGTTATCCCAAGCACCGCCTGAGTTTGCCATCATAATTGCAAGACATACACCTGAAGCTATAGCGCCCATAAGCATGCCTGCTAATGCTTGCGCACCTGTTGCTTTATCTGTAAATGCAGCAACTCCTAAGCCTACAACAAGTGGAGCAGCAATTGCAATTAAACCGGGTAAAAACATTTCATAAATTGCGCTGCGTGCTGAAATATCAACGCATTTAGCGTATTGTGGCTCACATTTACCTTCCATAATACCCTTAAGCTCTCTGAATTGACGTCTGACTTCATCAACCATTTTTTGTGCAGCACGACCAACTGCGCCCATTGTAAGTGCACAGAATAAAAACGGTAAGACAGCTCCAAACAGCAAGCCTGAATTTACAAAAGGATTTAAAATATCAACTTTATCAAGCTCAACAACCGTTGCAAACGCACTTAAAAGAGCAATAGCAGTAAGTGCTGCAGAGCCTATTGCAAAACCCTTGCCAATTGCCGCTGTTGTGTTGCCTACAGAATCAAGCTTGTCTGTTCTTTCACGAACTTCGCCTTCTAAATTTGCCATTTGTGCAATTCCGCCTGCGTTGTCTGAAATTGGACCATAAGCATCAACTGCGACAATCATGCCAACAACAGAAAGCATACCCACTGCCGCCATTGAAACACCGTAAATGCCTAATGTATAAGCATTTAAACCGCCTGCAAGAATGAAAGAAAGTATAATTGCCGCACAAATTAATATAAGAGGCAAAAATGTTGAAACCATACCAACGCCTAAACCTGCAATTATTGTTGTAGCAGGGCCTGTTTTTGTAGCATCAGCTATTGATTTTGTTGGGTTATAATCATAAGAAGTATAATATTCGGTTAAAAAGCCAATTAATGAGCCTGTTATTATACCTGTTAAAATAGACCAGAAAATTCCCATAAAGTCGGGGAGGAAAAATTTAATAATAAAGTAAGATGCCGCAATTAAAATTGCCATAGCAACAACAGTACCTCTTTGAAGAGCTGCCATAGGGTCAGAATTTTCGCCTGTTCTTACAAAATTAATTGCAAAAATTGAAGCAAAAATACCTGCTGCAGCAACAAGTATAGGTAAAAAAGCACCTTGAAGATTTAAACATATTGCACCAAGAGTAATTGCAGCAATTATTGAACCCACATAAGATTCAAATAAATCTGCACCCATGCCTGCAACGTCCCCTACGTTATCGCCCACATTGTCAGCAATAACTGCAGGATTTCTATGGTCATCTTCAGGAATTCCCGCTTCAACTTTACCTACAAGGTCTGCACCAACGTCAGCCGCTTTTGTATAAATACCGCCGCCAACACGGGCAAAAAGCGCAATTGAGCTTGCACCAAGACCAAAACCGTTAATTATTTCAGGGTCTTTAAAAATTATGTATAAAACACTTAAACCTAAAAGACCAAGCCCCACAACGGTTAGACCCATAACCGCACCGCCTGAAAAAGCTATTTTAAAAGCTTTATTTAGTGATTTTTTAGCAGCTTCGGTTGTTCTTGAATTAGATTTTGTTGAAACAAACATGCCGACAAAACCTGCTGTTGCAGAACAAGCCGCCCCACAAACAAAGCATATTGCAGTTTCTAAATCTATAAAGTGAAATAACAATGCAAAAACTAAAAGTACAAACCAAAATAATATTTTGTATTCCCTTTTTAGAAAAGCCATCGCACCTTTAAAAATGTGTCCTGCAATCCTTTTCATATTGTCATCGCCTGAGTCTTCAACAGCAATAGTATAAATTTTTAACGTTGCAAACAACAACGACAGGGCACCTGTAATAGTACCAATCCAGAGCATTGCAGCAGTTTTTACATCCAAAGGAAATAACACTGCAAAACAAAAATACAAGGCTATTGCAAAAATAACCCAAAAAAGAGTTTTCCAAACACAACTCTTTAGAGCAGTTTTAGTCATTTTCAATTCTTCCTATCCATTTTTCTACCCGAACAGCGCAATTATAACATATTAATATTAAGAATGTAAATTCGGAATCCATTTTGCTTTAATTTTATTTATAATGCCCTTTTGCTGCATAATACCAAGAGCATGATTTACTTCTTCGAAAAGCTCGTCACTTTCTTCGCCTTGCCTCACTGCAACTGCGTAATATTCTTTTGTATATCTTTTAGGCAAAATTTTATAACCTTTATTGTCACTT
The DNA here is from genome assembly GCA_944324875.1 of Candidatus Gastranaerophilales bacterium. Classification (GTDB taxonomy): domain Bacteria; phylum Cyanobacteriota; class Vampirovibrionia; order Gastranaerophilales; family Gastranaerophilaceae; genus Galligastranaerophilus. The sequence continues at coordinate 9,696 of CALUXZ010000040.1, forward strand.
AAAATGCCATAAAGCATTGTATCATCAGCAAAAATTGCATCAATTTCGTTATTTTTTAAAAGTACAAAAATCTCAGGATAAGTTCTTGCCGCTCTTAAACTCGCCGCCGGAGTAAGATTTCTTATTGCCCTTTCGCCCGTTGTACCCATAATAAAACCCACATTAGCTTTGTTTAAATCATTTAATGCGGCAATTTTTGAATTTTCTTTTACCATAATTGCTTGTCCGGCAATATAATAAGGACTTGAAAACCTTACAACGCTTACACGGTTATCGGTTATACTCATAGCAGCTATAAGCATATCAACCTGTTTTGAATTTAAATCGCTTATTCTGCTTTGAGCGGAAACACAAACTAATTCAAGAGCATTTTCATCCCCCAATATTAAATTTGCAATATTGCGGGCAATATCAACATCAAAACCCTGAATATTGCCGTCTTTATCAACAAAACCAAAAGGTTTTGAGTCACATTTAACTCCAACGGTGAGTTTTTTTGTCATAATAGCATGTGTCAGCGCATTTTCTTTTTTATCTGCAAAGTTGCAACCGCACAAAGCACAGAAAGAAAATAAAGCACAAAAAATAATTAAAATTAGATTTTTCATC
>CALUXZ010000041.1 GCA_944324875.1 Candidatus Gastranaerophilales bacterium
GAGTCGCCCATAAATATTGCGCTTGCATTATTTGAATTAACAAGTGTTATTATTGAATTTTCGTTATCAATTTTATCGGTTTTGCCTAAAAGATTTGCACTGAAAGTTTTTATGCTGAAATTATTTTCTTTGTATATAATCTCATTATTCTTTGCAACAAAATATTTAATTTGCTTGTCTTTTAAAATATTTACAATTTCCCTTCCTTTGTTTTCATGTGGATTTGAATTTTGTATATAAACCTTGTTGACTTTTAAATCATTTAAAATATCTTTTGCACCACCGCAATGATCAGCATCAAAGTGAGTAATAATAAGCAATTCAAGCTCTTTAATATTTTTATCTTTAAAATATTCCTCCATAATTGTTTTGGCATTTGAAATACCCCTATAGGGTGCCATTGCAGTATCAATCATTACATATTTACCATTTGGGGTTTTAAGTATTGCACTGTCTGCGTTTCCGACATCAAAAACAATTATCTCAAAGTCTTTTGAGGGAATTTTTATAAACGTTGCAAGAAATATAAAAATTACTGTAAAAGAGAGCAGGAGTAATTTTTTATTTTTAAAATTTTCTTTTACATTTTCTACAATAAGTACTAAAATGCACCAAAACAGAATTATTTGAAAGCAGCTTGGAGAGGGCATTGTAAGAATTGAATATTTAAGAGATGAAAAGAACTGCGAAATTTTTACAAGCAAAACAAGAAATGGATTAATTATAAAATCAAAAACAGGAATTATCTTATCCCCAATAAATGGTAGTGCGCTAAAAATTGAACTTATAAAGCCTAAAAAGCTTACAAGACCTATAAAAGGTACGACACAAAGATTAGCAAGCAAGCTCCAAGGAGTAAAAGTATTAAAATAATACATTTGTAATGGTGCAACATAGAGTTGGGCGCAAAGTGGTACTAATACTACTGCCAGTAAAAATTTTGGTGAAAAGCTCATAAGAATTATTTTAATAAATTTTGGATAATTTTTTATTTTTGCAATGTATTCTTTGTTTTTAGTGTTTAATTTCTCGCAAATCGGTTCAATAGTTGCAATAAGACCTATTGTTACAATAAAAGAAAGCTGAAAACCGACATCACAAAACATTTTTGGGTCAAATAGCAGCATTACAAGACCGACAAAGAAAATAAGCGCAACAGGTTTTGCTTCCCTATCTATTAATTTACCTAAAAGTACGAACAGCAACATAATTGCTGCTCTTAAAACAGGCGGCGGGAAACCTGTTGTAAAAGTATATAAAATTATAAAAAACACTCCGCCCCAAATTGAAATAACATAAGGCAATTTAAAAATATTTTGAGCTAAAAACCACCAAATGCCAAAAATTAACGCAACATTCAAGCCACTTGCCGCAAGTAAGTGTAAAAGACCTGAATTTATAAAATTTTGTTTTATTTCATCAGGCGGGTTAATTGCTTCGTTACCAAAAACTATACCGCCTAAAATCTCCAGCTGCGGGCTTTTTACATATTTTGCATGTTTTTGGGTAATTTCTTTTCTTATTGTGTCGGTTTTTTGGACTAAAAACAGATAAAACTCATCTAAATTGCTAAATTTATCTGCCTTCTTTATTATTTTAAAATTTTCGCCTTCAGAATATAAAATTGAAAAAGTATCTTTATATTTTAAATATTTTGCATAATCAAACTGCGAGGGATTTGTGGCACTTTTTGGCGGTCGAATATTGCCTGTTATACTTATAGTGTCGCCAACTTGAATTTTGTTGAAATGTTTTTCAAAATCGTTAATTACAACAAGTGTTCTTGTGTCTTTTAAATTGTAATTCTTTTCTTTAAAAAATATTTTATCAACATCAAAATAAAATTTAGCACGGGTCCCCTCTTTTGAAATTTGCAAAATTGAGCGCACCGTTCCTTGTGCCAACACATCATTTAAACGTTCATTGTAAAGCAAATCATAATCTTTAACATGAAAATTTGTGTTATAAAAACCAAGACAAAATGCAAGAAAAACAAGAATTGAATATTTTGGTTTAATGAAATTTGAAAATATTATTAAAATTATGCAAATAGTGCTAATTGCAGTAAAAACTGCAACACAATCGTAGATTTGTGCTGATATACCAAAAACATAAAATAATGAAATTAAAACAATTAAAATGGTTTTAAGATTCATTTTCCTAAAACCATTGTAATTATAATTCAAATTTTAAACAAATTAATTAATTATTGTAACACCCATCCCTCCGGATGTTGAGCGCAGGTCTTTGTAATATTGTCCGTCTGTGTAATACATTTCATCGCCGCTGTTGTCTTTGTAAATATCTCTATAGTATGTATTGTTTTGCGGTTGTGGGTAGTAAAAATTTTGTCCTTGGTTTTGATATGGTTGATAAGCTCCATTGTACATATTGTTTGCACTGTATGGTTGATATGCGGGGAAAGAATTAACGCTTGGTGAAAATCCTGTCATACCGCCTGATGAAAATACATTAAAAGCATTTTTTATGGCATTTTTAAAGCCGTTTTGGGGTTGATAAGGGTCATTTTGGAAATTCTGATATGGCATTTGCGCAAGTTGTTTGGATTGATTTTCTAAACTTGAGCTTGCCACTTTTAGTGTTTCAATTCTTGATGTTAAATTTCCGCTTTGATTTGCACCCAGAACAGACCTTTCCAGTCTTTGTATGCGGCTTTGAGTACTTTCGCTGTCGTATGTTTTGTTAAATATTTTCTTTTCCAGTGTAGCAAGTGTATTTTTGTCTTTTTTGCTTATACTTTTTTCATCAAGAGTGTTTTCTATGGCTTCAACCCTTTGAGCTAGCGATAAATTGGAGTAGTCCTTTTTATACAGTTTACTTTCAAGCCTGTTTAATCTTATTTCAATGGGCTCATCTTCAAAAGTTCTGTTAAAGCTTAATTTTTCAATTTCGCTAATTTTAGGGTAGCTTGCACTATTTGGTACAAATTCTGTCCCGTCAGGGTTTCGATATTTAACCTCGGGCAGGTTATCAATTACAATTTCGCAATATGCTCCTTGAATTGATAGTAAAATTGTTAAACATAAAATTATTTTTTTCATAACTCGAGGATAATGCGTAAAATATTTTTTTCATCACCTTATTGGGCATTACCTATCTCGAATATTGTACGCTCTATTTCATTTAATAGAGCCTCAGACTGTTCCTTTATGTTTTTTGGCGCATAAACACTGTCGCCAACTGGCATGTAGCGGGAATAAAAGTTTGCATCGAATTTTAAATTGCCCAATACTTTTGCACTATAGTTAACATGTCTTACGGCATAGTAACTATTGGTTTGAGCGTATGCGCTATATTGATATTTTTTTTCAAGATTTGTTGTTTGTAAGTCTAGCACATTAACATTTGCATTAAAAAATTGAATTGAGGCGTCATTTTTTATGCACTCTCTCAATTTTTCAAGAGTTTCTTTTATTTTCATTAAATCATTTACATAGTCTGAATTTTTATCTTTTTTTATAATTACATCTAAAAACAGCGGATCGTTTAGCGGTGCATCAAGTAAAAGCCCGTCTTTAAGGTCTTTTTCGCTATATTGCCTTGGTTGTGCAGTTTGAGTTGTTTCTCTTTTATAATCAAAATCTCCCTCTACATCCGGCAATTTTCCATAATATCCCTTGCCCTGGGTATTGTCGGCAGATTTTTTTTCTTTTTTAAATAGACTTTTTATTTTATTTAGCACACTTTCTTTTTTTTGCTGATTATACGAGCCATCAGGATTAATTATGGTGTTTTCATCAGCACAGAAAGCTTGTAATCCAAGTAAATTAAAAAATATAAAAATACACAAGAATATCTTTTTCATATACTAGATTATACTTTTTTATTAGAAAAAGACAAAATTAGAAATGTTTTTTATTATATTTATTTTGGACGGTTTGTATATCTGTTCTCAGGTAATCTTCAATACTGTCTGCTGCAAGTGATAATACCTTGTTAAGTTTTTCCGTTTCATCTTGACTAAAATTTCCCAGAACAAAATTTTCGACAGGCATGTTTTCCTTTATTGGACCGATTCCAACCTTTAGCCTGTCAAAATTAGATGAGCCAACTAAATTTATTATTGATTTTAGCCCGTTATGACCACCGTCAGAGCCGTCTTTTCTAAAGCGCAAAGTGCCAAGCTCAAGTGTAAAATCATCACAAATTACAATAAAATCTCGAACAGTTAGTTTGTAAAAATTCATTAATTCTACAACTGCACGCCCTGATAAATTCATATACGTTTTTGGTAAAAGATACAATATATCTCCTTTTTTGCCAAAAAATGATTGAAATTTTTCACTAAGTGTTACATTGTTTTTCTCAAGTAATTTATCAACTACCATAAAACCTATGTTGTGTCTGGTTTTAAGGTATTTGACCTCGGGGTTACCTAAGCCTATTACAGCCTTCATTTTTTACCTTTCTTTATATTTACCCTTTTGTGTACTCTTTTTACTAATTAAAAAAAAGAGTTTTAGGGTTATCTGTAAAATATCATATTAGACGGAGTTGAATTATGTCAATGAAAAATAAACCTATAGTAAATGAAAAAAGTTCACAAAAAGTAGCAAAATTCCTTGAAAAAAACAATCTACATAAAAAAGATTTTGCACAAATGATTGGTGTTACCTTGTCTTATGTATACAATTTGATTGATGAAACAATTCCTTTTTCATCTCGTGGGACAACGCTTGAGCGAATAGCTACAGTTATGGACATAAGACCGGAGGAGTTTATTGAGTACCAAATACCTCAAGATCCTCCTGCTTATAATGAAAACTTGGAGTTTATTAAAGATACAATAAAACATAATAATCTTTCAACGGTTGATTTTTTAAAAATGTTTGAGCGAAAAAAACGTTTGCATCTGGTTGATGTCTTAAGAGGTGCCAAGCCCATACATATCGACTTTTGTGAACTTAAGAATGTATCAGATGTACTGAATTTGGATAATGATGAGCTTTATGAGCTTTGGCGCAGAAGAATGACAGAGTTTTTAAAAGAAGGCGGATTTAATATTGAAAAAAATCAAAAACTGATAGATTCAATGTTTGAAGGAGCAAAAAAATATCTCAAATCAAGCGAATAATTTGTAAACATTTCTTAATGTTGTATTTGTTACAATCTTGACTTAAATACTACTTTTCAAATAACATACATATTGTAAAAGGATAAGAGGTTATATGAAAAGTTCAACCTTACACAGAGCAGGTTTATCACGCGAAAATATGTCCGCACTGGAAAGTTCGCGCAGCTTTGATTTGGATAGAAGAGAGTATTTGCGATATTCCAAGCCGGTTGTTAAAACTCCCGAGCTTGATGTGCTTTGGAGGAGTGTCGCAAAAACAAGCACTGACACAAGAGTTACAAAACAAAAGGCACCGGGTGTTTATTTATTAATTGGTTTTATTTGTGGATGTTTGTTTATGGGTCTTGTTTCCCTAATTGCAGGATTTTCAAACTCAATAGGTTCGCAAAAAACTGAAGAAATTATTGTACAACAGGCACCAAAAGCAAATGTTGCGGTTATTGGAGCTGATGCACAGAGTGTTGCTACTCCCGTACAGTCTGTTAGTGAAGAAAAATATGAAGTAAGAAGTGGTGATACTCTCGATAAAATTGCATACAGATTTTATGGCAAATACGATGTCGAAAAAATTGATGCAATACAAAAGTTAAATAATATAACAGATCCATCTTCATTGCAGATAGGACAGGTAATTTTAATCCCTGTTAATAATCAAAGATAGGTCAAGGTTTAAATTTATGTAACAAAATTAGCTTGATGATTTGTCATTGAGCTTTTTTTGTGTAATTATAGACAAGGTCTTTTTACAAGGTAGAGAGTAGTTTAATGTACAGTCGATTATTATTGTTATTAACAACATTATTTTTTCTCCCCCAAAATGCAAACGCAATGGGTATAAGCGAAGGTATTGATAAGTATTTTTCGCCTTTTTCCGATGCATTTTCAAATATTATATTTATATCAGTTAATTTTTGCGGTATAAGTATACCGATAATAATACTTTTTCTTATATTATCCAGTATATTTTTTACTTTTTATTTAAGATTTATAGGTATTTGGGGCTTTAAGCACTCTTTAAAGCAACTTTTTGGTAAGTACCATAAAGAACATGATAACGACCGTGACGGCGAAGTAAGCTCTATGGGTGCATTTGCAACTGCTCTTTCTGGCACTGTAGGGCTTGGTAATATTGCAGGCGTTGCGATAGCTATTTCAATAGGCGGTCCCGGTGCTATGTTTTGGATGGCATTTGGCGCTATTTGCGGTATGGCATCCAAGTTTTTAGAGTGTACACTTGCTGTTAAATATAGAAGATTTAATGCTGATGGCTCTGTTTCAGGCGGACCAATGTTTTATATTGCCCATGGTCTTACAAGAAAAGGCTTAAGATGGCTGGGGCAACCTCTTGCATTAATTTTTGCACTGATGTGTGTTCCTGGCGCACTTGGCGGTGGGAATATGTTGCAAATAAATCAAGCAACGCAGCAAATGATTAATATTACAGGTGGTGATGTAAGTTATTTTGCTGAACACAGGTGGGTTTTTGGTTTGATAGTCGCAATTATTGTAGGTTTAATTATTGTTGGCGGCATTAAATCAATAGCAAATGTTACATCTAAAATTGTTCCGGTTATGTGTGGAATTTATCTTGTTGCTGCAATTATAATTATTCTTGTACATTTTCAACAAATACCACATGCGATTTTTACTATATTTAAAGAGGCTTTTGTACCGCAATCCGTTGCAGGTGGCATTATAGGTACAATAATAATCGGGTTTCGTCGTTCAGTACAATCAAACGAGGCGGGTTCAGGCTCCGCACCCATTGCCTATGCAGCAGTTAAAACAAATGAACCTGTTTCGCAAGGTTTTGTTTCTTTAATGGAGCCATTTTTAGATACAGTTATTATTTGTTCACTCACAGCTTTTGTAATTATAATTACAGGGGAGTACTTGAATTATCAAGAAGGCATAACGGGTGTTCAGTTAACTTCTGCTGCTTTTGCCGGTACTTTTTCATTTTTCCCTTATGTGCTTGCAATTGTAATTATCCTTTTTGCAATATCAACAATTATAAGTTGGGCATATTACGGGCAAAAAGCTTGGAATTATTTATTTGGCGAAGGTTTCAAGCGTACAAAAGTTTACCAAATAATGTTTTGTATATTTATAGTAATTGGTTCCTCCATGAACTTGCAAAGTGTAATTGATTTTACGGATTCCACAATGCTTGCAATGGCTGCACCAAACCTTATTGCAATTTTTATACTTTTGCCTGAAATTAAACAAGACTTAATTGAATATTGTAAAAAATACAAAATGATAAACAAATTAAATAACCCTTGGTTTAAAGATGAAAAAGCACTATGAGTTTTACAAAAATAAGCTTGATGAACAAAAGAAAAATTTTAATTTTAGAAGCTTAAGACCGCTTGAAATTTCTTCTAAGTATATTTTGCAGGACGGTAAAAAACTTTTAAATCTTTCCTCAAATGATTATTTGGGTATAAGCACAAGAAAAGATATAAGAGATGAGTTTTTAAAAACTTATGATTTGCCCATAAGTGTGCCATCAGCAAGGCTTTTGTGCGCAAATACAACCTCTTATGATAAACTTGAAAATTTTCTGTGTGATAAATTTTCAAAAGAAGCCTGCTTACTTTTTAACAGCGGATATCACGCAAATGTTGGGATATATAGTACATTAGCCAAGAAGGGCGACGTTGTTTTTTGCGATAAATTAAACCATGCAAGTATAATTGACGGGATAAGACTAGGTGGAGCAGATTTAATTCCATTTAAACATGCAAATTATGATGATTTAGAGAGTAAGCTTAACAGATATGCAAAAAAATACGAAAATGTAATAATTTCATCTGAAGCACTGTTTTCTATGGATGGTGATTTTTGTGATGTAAAAAAACTCGTCGAGCTAAAAGAAAAATTTGGGGCAATTTTAATTATCGATGAGGCACACTCTTTTGGTGTTTATGGCGAGGGGCTTGGATATTGCGCTCAAGAAAAAATGCTTGATAAGATTGATTTAATAATGGCAACTTTTGGCAAGGCTGTTGGCTCTTATGGCGCATTTTGTGTTGGGAATAAAATATTAATAGAATATTTAACTAATTTTGCACGTTCTTTTATTTTTTCTACAGTTTTTCCTCAAATAAGTGCTGAATTTGCTTATTTTGTGCTTAAAAATTATATTTTTTCTTCAAATGTTTTACAAGATAAGCTTTTAAATTTAAAAAATTATGTTCATAAAAACCTTTCAGAGCTTAACATTTTAGGTTCAAGCTATATTGTGCCAATAGTCTTAGGTGAGAATGAAAAAGCACTTAGTGCATCAAAATTGCTTTATGATAACGGTTTTTATTCTTTAGCAATAAGGTATCCTACTGTTGCAAAAAACTCTGCACGCCTTAGAATTTCGCTTAATTCATCGATTGAGTTTGAAGATTTAAATCCGCTTTTTGATGTTCTCTCCCGCATAAAATAATATACAGACAAGGCGTTACAATAAGTGTAATTGCAACAGAGCTTAAAAGCCCAAAAATAATTGCAACCGCAAGAGATGAGAACATTGGATCTCGACCTATCCAAAGCGGCAACATGCCGCCTATTGTTGTAATTGCAGTTAAAATTATTGGGGTTATGCGGCTTCTTGTTGCTTTTTGGATTTTTAAAATTAAATTTTTATTTTTGCTTGTTTTTCTCTCTTTTTCAATTGTATCAAGCAAGACAACTGCATTGTTTGTTGCAATGCCTATAAGGCAGATGTATGCTAAAAATGTCATAAAACCAAATTCACTGTGTGTAATCAAAAGTCCTATATTTGCCCCGCTAAGTGCCATAAAGGCGCTTGATAGAATTATAAAAGGAATTTTGTACGAGTTAAAAAATCCAATTAAAAGCAAGAGAATTATACCAAAAGCTATTGGCAACTTTTGCGCAATTGATTTATTGCCTTTCTTTGAACTTTCAACGCTTCCGCCTGCTTCCCATCCATAGCCAAGCGGATAGTCTATATTATCAAGATATGATTTCATTTTTTCCATAACCTTTTGAGCGGTTGTTTTTTGGTTATCTATATAACCCTGCACAGTTACTGTTAAAAGCCTGTTGCGCCTAAATATTTTCGGGTATTCAAAAACAAGTGATAATTTTGCTATTTCTGATAATGGTAGCGAATTTCCGTAAATTGAAGAATATATGCTCATTGAGTCGATTTTATCGATATTGTTTCTTGATTGAGCGTTTAAGCGGTAAATAATAGGTACCGAGGTTGTGTCTCGCCAATAGCTTGATACTTCATATCCGCTGAGTCCTGTTTGCAGAGATTTTGCTACAGATTCATTTGTAATTCCATGCCTTGAGGCACTTTGCTCGTCAACATTTATTTTTATTTTTGGTGTTTTTGCTCCCCAGTCATCTTTTACAAGAATAACGCCTTCTATTTCTCTTAATTTTTTTTGCACATTTCTGACAATTTCAAATAGTTTGTTTTCATCTCCTCCTGATATTCTTATTTCAACAGGCGCATCGTAAGGTGGTCCAAGCGGTACTTTTCTTGCTATGACATTTGAGTCGGCAAAAGTTTCAGAACAATATTTTTGCACTTTTTTTACATCTTCGCCTACTTTTTTGTAATTTTTTGTATTTACAAGAATCATTCCGTAATTACTTTTTATCGGCTCAGGGCTTGCACTTAATACGTATCTTGGGGCGGATGTTCCAATGTAGCTTGAAAAGTTTTTGACATTTTTAAGTGTTTTTATATACTCTTGAGCTTTTTCAACTGTTTTTTGCGTAACTTTTATATCTGTTCCCTCGGGCAAATTAAATTCTACTTCAAACATTGCTCTGTCTGAATCCGGGAAAAATATTTTTGGCACAAACGAAAATAAAATAAAGGATATTGCAACTAAAATGCTTGCGGTTAGTACAGTTCTTACCGGAGCATTTATTGCTTTTTTCACGTGGTTTGCAATATATTTTGATACATTAAGCTCTTTAAAAGAACCGTTTTTACCTTTTTTATAAAAATTCTCAATTAAATATGGTAAAAGTGTAATTGATAAAAACCATGATATTAAAAGAGTGGTTGCAACCACTTTAAAAAGGCTTGATGTGTACTCGCTAACAGTAGAATTTGCAAGGTAAATGGGTAAAAATGCGCATGATGTTGTAAGTGTTGAGATTAAAAGCGG
>CALUXZ010000042.1 GCA_944324875.1 Candidatus Gastranaerophilales bacterium
GGCGGCATGGCCAAGTGGTAAGGCAGAAGCCTGCAAAGCTTTTACCCCCAGTTCGAATCTGGGTGCCGCCTTTTAATTTATATTCTAAGCGGCCATTTGTTGAGCTTCAATCAAAGCCATATCATCCTCAATTATAGAAACAGGATAAGCTGCATGGTGAATTTTTGGTATTAAAAAGTCGGCGTTATATTCAACAAACTTTGATTTGTCATCATCAGTATCATTGCATACAAATGTAATCTTGCCGTCTTTATCAGTCTTGTAACCAACAATAGTAATTTCATGCCCGTTAATTATTTTGTTCGGGGCATTATCAGGCGTATTAACGTAAGAAGCTTTTTTTGTTTTACCACTGGTTTCATTAGTCAAAACATAGCCAATAATTACATCTTCACCTGTATTTAATGTGTCAATAATATGTTTTTGAATTTTTGCAAAATCACATTCCCAACCTACAAGATTTTGATTATCATCTACTTTTTGATAACGAATTGACATCTTTTCGTTATTTTCAACAATGGACTCTATAAATGTTTTTTCTGTTTCCACAAGTCCTTGAGGGTTAGTTGAAAATTTGCCGCCACGTATATCAGTTAATGAATCATAGCTTTCTTGTGAACCCAGTTGCATAAGAGTGGACTGCATAAGAACATCAACTATTGTTCTTTCGCCTTTATCCCAGTGCTTATCTTGAACTTGTGCCCTTATGTAAGCACCTGCATCGGGTTTTAGAGAAAGTGTCGAGTAATCAAAATTAAAAGCCTTTTGCTTTGCTTCAAAAATATTTAAATAAGTAACGGCATCCAATAAATTTTTTGAAAGTGCCTCAAGACGGACTTTTTGAGTTACCTCTTGCTTATCTGAAGTCAAACCGCTAATCCAGCGTGCAAATTCGGCAGGATGTTTATTTGCCATGTGAAATTCAACGCTTGCAGCAACGCATGTACCGGAGCCTTCTACATTCATTAAGTCAGGATTAGCCTTTATACTTTGGGCAATATCATCATTGCTTAAAATTTTATTTTTAATGTCATCAGGAATATCCCCGAAATTTTGTGTAATAATTGTCGGATTATAAAGTGCATCAATAACTTGAGCCGCTATTTTTGCACCATCCAAAGAGCAACATCTTTTAGAAGTCACTATATCATATAAATTTTTAAGAGTCGTAGAACCATCATTAGAAGCCGAACTTAAAAGTTTGCCGTTTTTCAAAAGAGTATCAAGTTTATCTGTAATTAAAACATTATCCACAGGGGAAATTTTACCCTCAAAACTGTTTTGCAAAACAGAGCAAATTGTTGAATACATTTGAAATTCATCCGATGTTTCAAGTTGCGTTCTGATTGAAACCATATTTGCAAGATTATACGGCAGTAAACTACCTTTTTCATAAGGAGATTTTTGCGCTTTTATATCATTTGTAACATTTTTCGGATTATTTTGCAGCGCAACATTGTTAGTTTTTCTTGCGTAATTTATAGAACTTACTTGCTGTACCATACACACAATTTTCCTATATATATTTTAAACCAAAACAAAGATAAAAATTGCTTTTTTGTGTATTTTTTTATAAAGTAAATTTGAAAAAAGTTAACAGTTTATGAAATTTAAAAAAATTCCACAGGAATACATTAAAATTTTACTTGACCGTATGTTCCGCTTAAAACCGGCTTATGAGCGATACGAGCGAGTATTTAATGATATTGTGCATAAATTTTACATCAGAGAAAATACCAAAACGCATGAAAATAATAATTTTGATACAATTGAAAAAATAAACCTTGCAGTTAGTATTTTTAATTCAAGTATTGACAACAAAAACGAAGATAATTCTATAGCGGATTACATTAAAAAAGAAGAAGAAAGATTATTCTACAAAAACAAACTTTCAGACATATATCTAAGTGCAAAAATTAACTACAAAGGTGCATTTGAACAAATTAAAAACGAAAAAGACCTGAAACCAAATTTAAAACAAATAATTAAATTTATTAAATTAAAACAAAACCCAAGAGAACTAAGAGAAAAATATGGTTTAATTTATCCTGTCGAAAAAATTGTTTTATGCGAAGGAGCAACTGAAGAAATTTTACTTGAAAAATTATGCGAACTTTGCGGTTATAACTTTAAAAAAGCAGGTGTATATGTTTTGGGAGCAGGCGGCAAAAATCAAGTTGCACGAAAATATTACAGTATGATTGAAGAATTAAAAATCCCGATTTTTATATTACTTGACAGTGATGCACAATCAACAAAAGAGCTGATTTTACCAAAATTAAGAGCAAAAGACAGAATTTATATTATAAAAAATGGAGAATTTGAAGACATTTTGCCTAAAAAACTTATTATAAATGCTCTAAATTGCAGATACGAAAGCTGTTACAAGTGCTTTGAAAATGACTTTCATAACAATACAAAAACAGCGAAAGAACTTTATGAAATTTTTAAACAAAAGGGCTTTGGTGACTTTAAAAAAGCGGATTTTGCCAAAACAATCAAAGAATATATTTCAAAATTTCCTCCAAAAAAAGAGGAGCTGACAGAAGAAATCAAAAATATAACCGAAAGAATAAAAAATCTTTAATCCAAAAGTTTATCAAGTGTTTGGGCATTATCAAAGGCTTTTTTTGAATTTAAAGTATTTGTCTTTCTTATATAAGCCCTGAGTGCCTCTCTTACAAGTTCTGAACGTGTCCTTCTTTCATTATCTGCTAATTTATCCACAGATTTTAAAAACTCATCAGGCATGGAAACAAGAATTCTTGCCATTTAATTCCCTCCAAAATTTGATGTATAATTTATTATATCATATAATGGCAAAAAAATGAAAGAATCACGAGGAAACAGGCTTCATATATCTATATTGGGCAAAATGAATGTTGGAAAATCCAGCATTGTCAACGCATTATTTGGACGTGAAATATCAATTGTATCAGATTTTGCAGGCACAACGACAGATGTAAACCAAAAAGCAATGGAACTTTTGCCTATTGGTCCGGTAAGTATAATGGATACCGCAGGTCTGGATGACAGCGGAAACCTTGGCAAAAAAAGGGTTGAAACAACTCTTGCAACTCTAAACAGAAGCGATGTTGCCATTGTGGTTTTTGATTATAATGGCATAAAAGATTGTGATATTAATGTTTTAGCCGAGCTTAAAAAAAGAAAAATTCCAGTACTGTCAATAATAAACAAAACAGACATAAAACTACCCCCAGGCAATGATATCGACATAATAAAAAGCCACTCAGACAACATAATTAAACTTAGTGCAACAAAAGATAAGGATATTCCTTCAAAAATTAAAAAGGGGCTTATAAATATTTTAAGTGATGATTTTATCAATTCCCCTTCGCTTTTAAATGGCATCATAAACAAAGATGACATAATAGTGCTTGTTATACCGATTGATAAAGAAGCCCCAAAAGGAAGAATAATTTTGCCGCAGGTGCAAACAATAAGAGATATTCTGGATAATCAAGCAATAAGTGTAATTTGTGATACTGAAAGACTGCAGTCAACTCTTGACAATTTAAAAACAACTCCAAAACTTGTTGTTACAGATTCTCAAGCCTTTAAAGAAGTTGACACAATTGTGCCTGAAAAAATTTCGCTTACTTCGTTTTCTATTTTATTTGCAAAGCTGAAAGGGGATTTAAAAACCTTTGAAATTGGTGCAAACACCCTTGATACACTAAAAGACAAAGATAAAATTTTAATTTGCGAAAGTTGCTCTCATCACCCTGTTGAAGATGATATTGGCAGGGTTAAAATACCAAATTTAATTAGAAAATATACAAATAAAGATATTGAATTTGAACATGTAAGCGGGCACATTTTCCCAAAAGACATTAAAAAGTACTCGTTAATAATACATTGCGGGGCTTGTATGACAAACAGAAGAGAAGTTTTAAGCAGAATAGAGTCCGCAAACTCAAACGGTGTGCCAATAACCAATTACGGGATAGTTATAGCTAAATGCTTGAATATTTTAAACAGAGCACTTAGCCCTTTTAAAAGTTAACCTTGTTTAACAAGTAAACTTGAGTTTCGTAAGGTTTTAAATTTACTTGCATTTTACCTCTCTTTACAATAGGAGCAATGCCCATTTTAACAGGTGATACAAAACTTGTATCCCTTAGATTTCTGATATAAACATTTGCCTGCGAGTCACGTTCTTTGTTTAAATTAATTATAACAATTACAGCATCATCACCGTTTTTGCGCCCGTAAGCATACACAGATTGGTTATTTGTAGACAATTCAACAAATTTTCCGTTTATTAAAATATCTTTTGCCCAGTACTTAAACTTCATAGCTTTGACGAATTTATCTTTCAACTCTTTATAGTCGCCTTCAGGCCTTCTTGAGAAATTAAAAATATCAAATTTGCCACGGTGAACAAAATAATAATCATCATCTGTTGTACTTCTTTGAGCTTTTTTATTTTCATATCTGTAAATATAACTGTCACCAGTCACATAGCCGTCAAGAAAATAAGCATTAACTGGCAGTGTAATATTGAGCCAAGTTATCATCTCCCATAACGGAATTCCCCCACGTACAATTACGCTTTGCTGGTCATGTGTTGCAAAAGATGACATCGTAGTTTTTTGATTATTAAAATGTTTTGAAATTTTAATATCAGATTTTAATCTCTTTGAAATGTCTTTTGCTTTTGTAAAATCACTAAACCCTGCCCAGTCGCCATAATAACCGTCAAATCCCGCTTCTAAAAGTTTTTGTACACTTGTATAATCACCCCATTGTTTTATAGGATTTATCCAAACAGGACAAGCTTCTGCGATAAACAAAAATTGCTGATCTTTCATTCTTGCATAATCAATTATTTCTTTCCAAAATTCATAAGGTTTAATTGCAGCAACATCAGCACGCACACCATCTACACCTAAATCCTGCAACATCTTTATCATTACTTTGTAACTTTCAACAAGCGTACGATTTAATTTTCCGTTTTCTTCATAAACCTTAAACAGCCTTACATCAGTCCAATCTGCAGGTACTACCGCATTACCATTCTTATCTTTTATAAATAAATCAGGACGCTCTAAAGACATATCATAAGAACCACAGCTTGGAATATCGACAATTACTCTTAAGCCAAGCCTGTGAGCTTCATCAATAAACATTTTTGCTTCTTGTTCAACACTGGCAGGGTTTGTCCTATCATCAAGCTGAGGATTAATTTTGTCGAAACTATCCAACGCATAAAGCGAACCGGCTGTGCCCATAGCTTTTAACTTGCCGGTTTTAGTAACAGGCAAAAGATAGATAGTATTAATTCCTAATTTAGTAAGTTCTTTTAAGCGTGGTATCGCATTTATAAAACTTCCCGAAGTGTCCCCCGCATCAGTTTCTATAATGTCATCGCCATTTAAATCGATTGCGCCAAATGACCTTATATTAAGTGCATATATTATCGATTTATTATCAATAAATAAGCTTCTTAAATCGTTAGTCCACGCTGCAGCAATGTTTTGCAGACTAAAGAACATTATTAATGTAAACGCAAATCCCCTGATAATATCTTTACTTTTCATGTCAAATAGTATATAACAAAAAAAATTATTGTATAATATTGTTACATTATTAAAATCGGTAGAAAAATGACTAAATTTGAAAAATTATTTGATAAAAACGGGGCATTCCACTCGTCAATATTCCTTTCTTTACTTGCTTTCTTTACAGTTGCAGTAATAATAACAGCAATATTGTCCTCAAGATATTACTTATATCAAAACATAATTGAAAACGGCGTCAGCAAAAAACAAATAATTGCTAAAAAGAATATCGAAGTTGTGGACACTCAAAAAACAGAACTAATAAAACGTGAAGTTTCAAATAAAATCAGACCGGTTGTAACACCTGTTGAAGACAATTATCTAAAGACCAGTCTACAGTCTTTACAAGACAATGTTAGACGCATAAAAAATCAAAACTCAAAATACGATTCTAAACTTAAGGAATTGTGTGTATACCTTGAAATACAAGACTCCCAAAAAGAAGAAGCTGTTGCCAATTATCTGTTAAATGCTAATGCGCAAATAATAGCAGCAACCTTTGGTAATTCCAAATTTATTCTTGATGAGCTTTTAAGAACAGGTATAAACGAAACCGATATTGACCTTTTGGCATCAGACAATTATATTGTATCAAAACTCGGACAAAATCTTAGAAGAAGTCAAATAAGACCTATTTCAGGCATACTGGAACATGTAATTACGCCAAACTTAATAGTTGACGAATATGCAACGGAAATTGCAAGAAAAAATGCTGTAAATTCAGTAAAACCTTATGTTGTAACCTTTAAAAAAGGCGATAAGATTCTCGATGTCGGAGAACAATTAACACAAGTCAAAAGAGAAGCTCTTAAAAAGTCGGGATACAATGCCTTCGAACTAAATAAAGGCGGCATTCTCGGTGTATTTTTTATTACATGCCTTACAATGTTATTCCTTGTACTGTATATGAAAAAATACGAAAAAAGATTTTTTACACCGCAGTACATGTCAATAATAGCAGCATTTTCAATAGTTTTAACTTATATATGTGTATTAATAACTCCGTTGGATTTAATACAAAATTATTACATGCCATTTCCTGCTTTTACAATAATAATCGCAATTTTTACAAATCCGATTGTAGCATTTTTGGCATCAATACTACTCTTATCGCTTTTATCCGTTACTTTATTCCTTGACCCGCAAATTACAACAGTATTTGTCTTTGCAAGTATTATGGCTGCCTATTCCGTTTCAAAAATCTGCTACACTAAACGTTTTGATATCATTAAATGTGGTCTTGAAGTCGGTGCGGTAACATTTTTAGCCATTATGTTGATTGCAATGTTTGAAGAGCAATTCGAAATTTTTACAAACCTTTCATTTCTTTCAAATGCAACAGCAGGATTTTTAAATGGACTTTTCTCAAGTATTATAGCGCTTGGGGTTCTGCCGATTATTGAAAATGTATTTAAAATTGTAACACCATACGGTTTAATTGAGCTTGCAGACCACAATCAGGAATTATTATCTAAATTACAATATAAAGCCCCGGGGACTTACCACCACTCATTAATGGTTGCAAACCTGTGTGAAGCTGCAGCTGAAGCAATAGGTGCAAACCCGATTCTGGCACGTGTTGGTGCATTTTATCATGATATAGGTAAATTAAAAAGACCACTTTTCTTTATTGAAAACCAATCTTATTTTGGCATTGAAAACCCGCACACAAAGCTTAACCCAAGACTTTCTAAAATGGTAATTACATCTCATACAAAAGATGGCGTTGAACTTGCAAAAGAATACGGACTGCCACAAGTTATAATTGATTTCATACAACAACACCATGGCGAAGGACTTGCAGGGCACTTTTACAAACAAGCTGTTGATTTAGAAGGTAAAGAAAATGTTCAGGAAGAACAGTTCCGCTACCCCGGACCTAAACCCCTTACAAAAGAAACTGCAATTTTAATGCTTGCAGATGCAGTCGAAAGTGCGGTGCGTTCACTTAAAAACCCGTCTCAAGAGCAAATTGAAAACATGATTAATAAAATCATAACCGAACGCTTAAATGACGGGCAGCTCTCTGACAGCCCTTTAACTCTCAAAGACATAAAACTTATTGCAAATACCTTTAATCGTATTTTAAGAGGCATGCAACATGACAGAATTAAATATCAAGAAAATATTTTAAGTGAATTTGAAGATAAAAATAAAATCAAGCTTCAACCAAGTCGTGAAGAAAAAATGGAAAAAAGAATTCAAGAAAAAATAACGCAGAAAAAGCAGGAACAAAATGACGAACAGCAAGATTGAAATTAACACTCTCGGTAAAGTTCGTCTGAGCGAAAACAAAATTACCCTAAAAAAACAAATAAAAAAAATAATTTCAATATTGCTTAAAATTCCTGAGATAGTTGAAAATTCCGCAATTTTTAAACATAATTTTTCGACCCTTTCTTTTGAACTATCTTTCTGCGACGATAAAATCATACGTGAAATTAATGCAACTTATCGAAACAAAGACTGCGCAACCGATGTCATAACTTTTGCCCTTTTTGCAGACGATGAAAATTCAATCATATTAAATAAAACAATAGAACTTGGCGAAATTATAATATCAATTGACACTCTTATAAAACAAGCGCAAGAAAACAATAATGACATAAAAACAGAACTCTACACCCTTATAACCCACGGGATATTACATCTTTTAGGATTTGACCATTTAACACAAAAAGATTATGATTTTGTTGTAGGGATTCAAAAAACTGTAATTAAAAATTTATGAAAAAATTTCAATCCAGAAGTTTTATGCGAAGCGCATTATTTGCCCTAAACGGCTTAAGACTTGCGTTTAAATCCGAAAGAAATTTCAGGAAACATCTGGTAATAGCCTTTATAACATTATCAGTGGCAATTTTTCTAAAAGTAAGCGTTGTGGAATTTTGCCTGATAATTTTTGCAAACGCACAAGTCCTTGTGTGCGAACTGTTTAACTCTGTTTTTGAATATATTGTTGATGCTTACTATAAGGGACGCTGGGCAAAACTGGCAAAACTTGCAAAAGACATCGCAGCAGGTGCTGTTCTCTTTAGTGCAGTCATTTCAGTACTTATCAGCTCTTTAATTTTTGCACAAAAAATTTATCAAATATATTGCAACAATTTTTCTTTTTAAGTATTATATATGTAACTCACTAATCCTCTGCAGAAAAACAACAGTTTATTATGCGAAAGGAAAAAACAATGGCAAATATTAAATCTGCAAAAAAAAGAGTATTAATTGCAAAAAGAAACACTGAAAGAAATGTTGCTTTTAAATCGTCAATCAAAACTGCGGTTAAAAAAGCTCTTTCTTTAGCAAACGGTGATCAAAAGGAACTTCAAGCAGCACTTTCTAAAGTTTACCAGTTGTGCGACAAAGCAGTCGGCAAAGGTATTCTTCACAAAAATACGGCTGCAAGAAAAAAATCCAGATTAACAAAAGCAATTAATAAACTTTCAAAGTAGTTAAATTTACCAAACAAAACACTCCGTCTCATTAACGGAGTGTTTTTGGTTTTTGTGCCATATAATGATTGTATAACTCTATTGCAACA
This sequence comes from Candidatus Gastranaerophilales bacterium, assembly GCA_944324875.1. Taxonomy (GTDB): domain Bacteria; phylum Cyanobacteriota; class Vampirovibrionia; order Gastranaerophilales; family Gastranaerophilaceae; genus Galligastranaerophilus. The sequence continues at coordinate 9,127 of CALUXZ010000042.1, forward strand.
ACATCACTGCTGCTAATTATTTTTATTAAATTTTTTCTTATTTCATCTATAGGTGAAATTGTTTCAAACAAATAAAGCTCATAAGGCTTTACACAAAGCACATTTGCAATTTTTTGCAAAGTTTCAATCGACGGGGCAAATTTTCCACGCTCAATATTGCTTAAACTTTGCGGCTCAATATTTATTTTCTCGGCAAATTCCTCTTGTGTATAATTTTTTAATTTACGTAGAAATTTAATCCTATTCCCCAATTTAACTTTTATATCGTAATTATTGTCCATTTCCTTATTCTTAACCATACTTGCATAATTAACACAATGTTTAACATTAAATTTTCTTGATTTTTATTGCCTGACATTATATATTTAAATTACTACATTAAATTTTAATATTTTTTAATGTTTAACAAATAGTTGGAATTAGGATACGAAAGGACAGTCAAAACAATGACAAGTCAAAAGTGCTGTTTAAAGAGCACCTCTACAAGGGGGTTTACACTTGCGGAACTTACCCTTGCAGTTTTAATAATATCGTTTTTAATGGTTGCACTGGCACCTGTCATAACAAAACGTGTAACAGACAATATAAAAGTCAGTGCCGGCGGGGCACAAGCTCAATCAGATGTTTATTACTACGATAATTGTCTTACTAAAGCAGGCTGCACTGCAGCTTCCGACGGTTCAAGAGCTTGCGATTGTACATTTAGCGCACCAAGCAGTGCAAAATTATTAAATGTCGTAATGGTTGGCGGCGGCGGAGGCGGAGCAGGCGCAACTCAACCCCTAATGGAAAATAAAACTGAACGCCCTGCAAATGATACAGCTACAAGCACAGTAACAAAAACAATATCCATTACTGCAAGTATGAAAAATGTTAAAGTATCTTACCTCACAGGCGGTGGTGGCGGAGGAGGTGGCGGCACTTGGGCTGAAAGTCAGGGTGAAGGACCTCAGTCGCAAGCAGATTGCGATAAGTATGATGCTAAATATTTAACAGCCTCTCAA
>CALUXZ010000043.1 GCA_944324875.1 Candidatus Gastranaerophilales bacterium
CTTGATTTCTACAAAAAGAAAGACTACAAGCGTGCACTTGAACTTTTTGATGAGGCAAAAAAACTTGAACCAAAAAACTATAAAATACCTTATAATATGGCGCTTTGCTATCAAAATTTAGGTGAAGACATCACTGCGCTTAGCTTTTATAAGGTTGCGCATAAGCTTTGCCCTGAAGATTTAGATACAATTTACAATATGGGATGTATTTGTTTTTCAAAAAATTCAATTGACGAGGCTGTTGGGTTATTTAAAAAAGTAATTGAAGTTGACAGTAAGAATTACGACGCATATTATGCACTTTCAATCTGCTATGCAAGCCTTGCGCAGTGGGAAAATTCTCAAAAGTATTGTGAGGAAGCTCTAAAGTTGCAAGAACGCTCTCATAGGGCAAATAATCAAATGGGGCTTATATTTTACTCTATAGAAGATTGGAATAATGCTATTAAATATTTTAAAAAAGCCGTAAAACTAAATCCTACTCAATTCCCAAAGTATTATTCAAATCTTGCCCTGACTTATGATAAAGCAGGTCAAAAAGAAGATGCTGTAAGGATTTATAATAAAATCAAGAAAAAATTCCCAGATTACAAAGGTCTGGATTTTATGAAAATGACTTTTGAAATTAAGTCTAAGATTTAACCTTGTTTAAAGAATCTACAATTTTTTGTGCAGACTTATTATCTCCGAGCATTTTATAACAGTAAGCAAGATTTATATAAAAATCTTTTTCATCAGCTTTTAGTGAAAGAGCCTTTATTAGTTGCCTTTTAGCTTTTGAATATTGTTCATTTGCAATGTAGCAACTTGCAAGATTGTAATAAGAATATGCAAAATCTTTATTACACTTTATACTCATTTTAAAATTTTCTTGTGCAAGCTCAAAAGACTTCTTCTTCAACAGAATACAGCCAATGTTATAATAAGCTTTGTAAGGTTTTTTGCTAATGCTTACTGCTTTATTAAAGTTTTCTATTGCAACCCCTCTTTGTCCTAAATCGTCATAAATATTTCCAATTACAACAAAAATATCTTCATCACGACGATTTTGTGGTATACGCTCTAGCATTTCAAGAGCTTCTTTTTTATTGTTTGTGGAATAAAGAGCAAAGGCTTCATTTTTTATGTCTAAAACTTGCTTATCGTTCAATATTTCAAAAGCTTTAGTATTTTGTGCTAAAAATAAAAAAAATAATATAAGAATCCCACTAACGGATGATTTTAATGTTTTATTTTTTACTAAACTTGTCATGTAAACTTTCCCCTGTTGGAAACAATCTAATAAAATGTTAACATTTATTTAGTTTTGTTTGCAACAAAATTAATTTTTTATTTTTTTTAAAGTACAATTACATACGAATTACGAAGAATGCAAGTTATGAACAAAATGCTAGAAAAGCCTGTTAAAACAACACAATACAGACCATTGCCGAAGATGCAAAGAAGAAGAAAACGACCAAATGGCGCAAGCAGTTTTTTGCGTTCTTTTATAATTACTTTAATTGTATTGAGTTCATTAGCCGCTTTTGCTTATAGAACGGATGTAAAAAACGCATTTTCGGGTTTAATTGCAACACTGACGGGTTCAAATAAAGGCAGGGTTGAATTTAACTTGCCATTTTCACCAAGACGTCAAAATATTTTATTTATGGGTGTTGATGTGGCATCAAATGCAGATGATCCTTTTAAGGGCAATCGTTCGGATTCTATGCTTTTAATAAGTATTGCGCCTTATGGAAAAGATGTAAACGTAATTTCAATCCCTAGAGATTCCAAAGTTTATATTGCTGATAGAAATAAGCCGGATAAAATAAATCACGCCTTTGCTTATGGAGGACCGGATTTAGCTGTAAAAACGGTTGAAGAAACCTTTGGAGTCAGAATTGACCACTATATTGCTTTAAGTAATGAGGGTTTAATAAAATTTATAGATACAATCGGTGGTTTGCCAATATATATTGAAAAAGACATGCACTACCATGACAATACTGCAGGTTTGCACATAGATTTAACTCAAGGGCAACATACCTTAAATGGTGAACAAACTGAAGGTTATTTAAGATTTAGAAAAGATGCACTGGGTGATATTGGTAGAATCAGACGCCAACAATGGTTCTTTAATGCCCTCACGGCAAGATTAAAAGAACCTTCTGTTCTTGTAAAAATTCCTGAAGTTTTAAAGGTAATGCCAAAGTATATTAAGACTGATTTATCAGTTTACGAGCTTTCTCAATATGCGGCAATGATTAAAGCAATCGATATTTCTTCAATTCAGGTTGCGACACTCCCCGGTACGCCATCTACAAAAGGTATTATAAGTTACTGGATTTTAGATCCCGATAAAACACAAGAAATTATAAACAAACTTGTTTATAGGGACAAATCCGCTCCGTTAAATGAAGCCTTGAGTGTTGGAATTTTGTATACTCCATCTAAAGAAGCTGTTGCAAGGGATTTAAAAATGCATTTGGAGCAAAATGGTGCGATAGTTAAAATGCAAAACAGAAGCAAGCTAACCCATGATCATATTGCAGTTCACAATTTAGATGTATCTAGTGATATAATTGAATCGCTAAAGAAAACAATTCCTGAAATGCACGAAAAACAGACTGTTTATGACCCCGTAGGTTTTAATAAAGCTGCAAAAGATTTTACAGTTATACTTGCAGGTTCGTAAAAATGGTAAAAATCCTATAATCGGTTGAATTTACACCGATTAATATTATTCTTATGATTGATTTATTTCCCATTATTGTGTAAGAGAATTTTATATATGTTGTCGAATTTGAACGAAAAGTATCTTTTAAAATTTGTATCAAATACAGGTTTAGGTGTTGAAAGTGAAAACGCAAATCTGATAGAGCTTTTAGACTCTTTTGGTGTGAAAATTTCGTTTAATGATGAAAATCCCGTATATGATATAATTGATAAAATGGAATATTACGGAATTTGTTATGAATAAAAAGAAATTCGATTTTATTGTTTATGCGCTTATCTTTATATTGGTTTTTGTTGCCGTAATATATGCCGGTAAATTTTATACATTTGGTAAATTTATAATGGGCGTGGAGTATAAAACTTTTGATATAAGACAAAATATAATTTTGCCGCATAAGGAAAATAACAATAACATTATAATTATAGCTGTAGATGACCCCAGTTATGAATATATTACCGAAAATTTTGGAACATGGCCGGTACCAAGAGATTTTTGGGCAAAGATAATCAACGGTTTGCAACAGGCAAACCCTAAATTTATTGCTTTTGATTTGCTTTTTACAAAAAGACTTGGAACTCTTGAAAACGGTGATTTGCAACTAATTAAGGCTGTTAAAGATAATAAAAACGTATATTTATCCATGAATTTTGATAATTACCCTTCTTTAATAAGAAAACCACCCGTTTTACCGGAAAATTTAAAAATTAATCTTAAAAACGGGGATATAATTAAAAAAAGCCATCTTCTTAATTTTAGTAATTGCAGAAATGCAATGAATGAACTGCTTGAAGTAACTCCTAATTTTGGTTTTATAAATGTTACCAGAGATGATGATGGTATTATTAGGTACATTGCGCCGTTTTTCTATTATAAAAACGGTTATTATCCTAACCTCACCACTCTTATTGCGCTTAAATATTTAAATATTGATCCAGAAAAGATTTATGTTAAAAACAATAAACTGGTTTTGGATAAAAGTCATATAATCCCGCTTAATCCTGACGGCAGGGCAGTTGTAAACTGGTATGGAAAAGAAGGAACATTTGAGCATATCAGCCTATGGGAAGTTGATAATGCAATAAACAATAACGATATAGATTTTTTAAAGAATAAATTTGAAAATAAAATTATATACATAGGTACAACAGTAACAGCCTTGGCTGATATTAAAAGTACACCTGTTTCGTTTATGTACCCCGGTGTTGAAACGCATGCAACATTTTTAAACAATATTTTAGATAATAATTTTATAACCCACTTTAGTTTTAAGGCTGATTTAATTGTATCTGTCATACTGTGCTTTTTGATAGGTTTTTGCATATTGCGTTTTGAATCTGTGACATATTCTGTATTATGTTCGATAATTATAGTTATTTTATATCTTATTTTTACTGTTTTTGTAATGGACTTTTTTAACGTATGGCTTGGCATAGTTTTACCTATGCTCTGTGCCACAGTTATTTTTATTGCTGCATATATTGCAAAGTATCTTCTCAAATCAAAAGACTATGAACATACTTATAAGCTTGCAGTAACGGATGGTTTAACAGAAATGTATAATCACAGATATTTTCAAGAGCAGATGATTATGAATGTTGAAAATGTATCTCGTTATGGCGGTAATTTTTCCCTTGTTTTAATTGATATTGATTTTTTCAAAAAATTCAACGATAAACACGGGCATCAAAGTGGAGACGCTGTTTTAAGGCAGGTTGCACAAACAATTAAAAAAAATATAAGAACAAGCGACATTGCTTGTCGTTACGGTGGTGAAGAAATGTCTATTATCCTTACAAATACCGCCAAGGAAGATGCAAAAACAGTTGCGAAAAAAGTTTGGAGTGCTGTTCGTGAGCGTAAATTTGAACTTGCTGACGGCAGCTGGGCAAACGTTACAATAAGTGTCGGTGTAGCTTGTATGCCCGATAACGGTTCAAGCCCGCAAGAATTAATTGAATATGCTGATAAATGTCTATATAAAGCTAAGCAAGAAGGTCGGGATCAGGTCGTAGGCGAAATTGATTAACCTTATTTGCGCATAATTTTTATTCGTAATATAATTTTTTCAAAAGAATTTGAAAGGTTTATTTATGGTTAATTCGGTTGTAATAGTTGGCAGAGTTGGGCAAGATCCTGAAATGAAATATTTTGAAAGCGGCAAGGTTCGCACAAGCTTTTCTGTTGCAGTTAACCGTTGGAATCCTAAAACCAAAGAAGAAACGACTGACTGGTTTAATGTGGAAGTTTGGGATAAACAAGCTGAAATTGTTGGCGAGTGGGTAAAAAAAGGCAGACTTGTAGGAGTTGAAGGCAGACTTGCTGTCAGTAAGTGGCAAACGCCCGATGGTGAAATGGCTGAAAGATACCTTATCAGAGGTACAAATGTCCGATTGATGGGTTCTAAAAAAGACGAGAATTAAAAATATGATTATTTCAAGCACAGTAGGTATTATTGCTGATGATTTAACCGGTGCAAACGATACGGCATTGCAATTTTTCCTAAAAGGTTCTAACACTGAAATACTCTTGGGATACAGTGATGAACTTCAAAATCATATTAATGTCGATACCTGGGCAATTTCTACCGAATCAAGAAATATTGATAAAAATGAAGCGGCAAAAGTTGTTTATGAAACTGCTAATATTTTTAAAGAAAAACTAAATGTAGAACATTTCTATAAAAAAATTGATTCTACATTGCGTGGAAATATAACTTATGAGATTTTTGCAGCATTAGAGGCAACGGGAAAAGATGCTGCAGTTGTTGCGCCTGCTTATGTACAGGAAGGCAGAATTACAATTGGCGGTTATCAGCTTTTAAAAGGTGTTCCAATAGAAAGAACTGATGCTGCACGTGATCCTGGAGCTCCGATATATGAGTCTTATGTCCCTGATATTTTAAAAAAGCCATTGGGTGATAATGCAAAAAATATGGTAGATTCAATTGAACTTAATGTTGTTGCAAAAGGTGCAGGACCAATCGCACAAAGGCTGAATGAACTTATATGTGCAGGAAAAAAAATAATAGTTGTTGATTGTGTTTCTACAATTGATTTTGAACAAATAGTGCTTGCAATGCAGAAATCTCAATACGATATTCTTCCTTGCGGTTCTGCCGGGCTTGCACAGGCACTTGCACCTGTTTGGCTTGGGGATGTTAAAACAAATAAAACAACAAAAACAGTTCCAATGCTTCCAAAACTCATCTTATCTGGTTCTGCAACATCGCTAAGTGCTCTGCAGCTTAAGAAATTGGAAAATGAACCTGATTATTCAAACAAGTCTTACTTTTTGCGCCTTACTCTTAAAGATATAATTAACGGAGTTAGCGAAAATGTAATTAGGCGAGTTTGTGAAAATCTTGTTCAAGACAATATTGTGGCTGTTCATGTATCTGATATTGTGGAAGAAATTAAAACAGAAGAAGCAAAAAACTTGTTAATTGACGAAGGTATTACAAAAGAGGCACTTTCGGATAAAATTACCTGTTATTTGGCGGAGTTCGCAAGAGAAATTAAAAAGTGTAGTGAGTTTATTTTAATAACCATAGGTGGCGAAACTTCTCATGAATGTTGCGATGCAATAGGTGCAAAATATTTACAGGTAGTTGATGCTATTTTACCTGCTATTCCATTGTGTATAGATTCAACCGCTCAATTGATAGTTACAAAATCAGGCAATTTGGGCACTGCAACTACACTTGTTGAAATTGTTCAGTATTTGGAACATCACGAAAATGTATAAAATTGCAATAACAACCGGTGATATTAAAGGTATCGGGGCAGAGATTACAAAAAAAGCACTTGATTTTTTGCGTTTAGATAAAAAAGATGTTTTAATTATAGGGCAAAAAATTGATGATAAATACGATACAGTAGAGCTTGATGACAGTAATAACGGTGAGTTTTGTTATCGCTCACTTGAAGTTGCAGTAAATTTTGCAAAAGAGGGCAAAATCGGCTCAATTGTTACTGCTCCGGTTTCAAAGTTTGCACTTCTTGAGGCAGGGTATAATTACTCAGGACAAACGGAAATTTTACAGGAGCTTTTTAATAAAAAAGCTGAAATGTTGTTTATTGCGGATGATTTTAGGGTGATGCTTTTAACACGACATCTTGCGCTAAGGGATGTAAAAATTGATGCTAAAGCAATGGAAGATAAAATTTTGCGTCTTAATAAATTCTTAATTGATTATTGTAAAATTAAAAACCCAAAAATCGCTCTGTGTGCGCTAAATCCACATGCAGGTGAAAACGGTATGCTGGGAGATGAAGAAATTAAAGTAATGCTCCCGACAGTTTGCAAACTGCAAGGAGTAGGGATTGATATAACGGAGCCAAAAAGTGCAGATGCGCTTTTTGCAAGCGTAGGTAAAAAATATCTAAATGGTGAAAAGCTGCATTACGATGCTATTGTTGCCTGTTATCATGATCAGGGTTTATGCCCTGTTAAAGCTCTTGCCTTTGATAAAACCGTAAATACATCAATAGGACTTGACGTTATAAGAACATCGCCTTCCTGCGGCACTGCTTATGATATTGCGGGCAAAGGAATTGCAAATCCTTCAAGTATGGTTGAAGCTATCAAGCTTGCTTATAAACTTAACAAAACTTTATAAATATATACTACAAATGTAAAGAATAAGTTATAATTAAAATGTAAAGTTTAATTAAGTTAGGTTATTATGTCTTTCAACATTAACGGCCCATCAAATATACCTTCAATTCAAGAAACGCAGAGCATGAAAAATAATGGCGGCGGCGGTAATTTGGGTTACTTTATGCGAGAAGAAAGCGATGAAATAATAAAATTCAGCGATAATCAAGAAGAAGACTCTTTTGAAAAAAGTTCGGACAAGGATTTGGATGAGAGCCAATTCTTAAGTTTGTTTGATAAATTTATTCGTTTTATAAAGAAAATTTGTTCATATATTCTTAATTTTTTTATTACAAAGACCAAAAGTTCAACTGATGAGTTTATAAAAAAATAATTGACTTTATATTTAGAAACCTTAAAAACAAGCTATGAAAAGTTTGTTTAATTTATTTTTAAAAAAGTCAGTTTGTGCTCATACTCATGCTTTAATTAATACTAATGAAGGTTACTGCCCTGATTGCGGTGCATATTTGAAAAAATATTTTTATATTATTCGCTGTTCAAGGTGTGATGTTAAAAGAGAAGCTAAAATTTATTTTGGTGATATTTTGCCAAAAGAAAAATATTGTACAAATTGCGGTTCGAAAGACTATTATGTAGAAAAGCTTGATGTTATAACTTTTATAGATATTCCTTATGCTATACACACAAAGGAAACAATATCTCCTGAACAGTTAGATTTTGTAAGTGCTCAAATTTGGGTTGACGAGAATAAAGTAAAACCCGTTAAATATTTAACGGGTACTATTTAGTTTATAAATTTTCTTCAAACCCCGGGGAGCGCTCGGGCAAATTTTGATACCCTTTGTTTGAAACCACAAATTTTCTTATATATGTGCTTGTATAGTTACCTTTTTCAAATAATTTTTTAATTACGTTTTCTCTTTCTACAAGCGGGTGAGAAATTTGTTGCAACTCGGGCTTTTCTTCACTTAACTGTGTCCAAACAGCAGCCTCGAGTGTCCAGGCGTAAGTTTCTTCGTTTAGTGAATTAAGCTCATCCTGATGTATTGCTTCGTGCGCTAAAAGTGCCGCCAGTGCCTCTTTGGGTGCACTTTGGTGTTTTTTGTTTATATAAATATAAAGCTTGTTGTTCTTTTTCCAGCCAAGTGCATCAAAATTAGTATATGCAGGATTAATCTCGGATAGGTTTTTAAATTCTATTTTAATTGGTTTTGATGTTAGGTTGTCCCCTAAAATTGCCTTTCTTGAATACTCTCCGCTTGTTTGTCTTAAAAGTTCAAGTGCCTCTATTACATTTGTGTCTTGTGTGCTTTTTTTGTACATTTTTGAAAGTTCTTGACTAACAGGCGCATTTGGTGCTTTTGGGGGTTCGACAATAGCAAGAGCAAAAGGCATTGTTGCCAAGGACAAAATAAGCGTACTAATTCCATAAAATGCTGTTTTTTTATACTTTTTCATAATACTCATCCTCAAAAACTCAACTTAGTAAACATTATTACATATTTATTTTATAAGGAAAGTTTTTTGAAAATCTAAATTTCGTCTTTTTGTTCTTGCGCTCCTGTTAAAAGGTTTTTAACTGTATAAAAACCTTTTTCAATTTCTTCTTCGCCTAAAATTATTGCATAATTTGCAATTTTTGCAGCTTTTTCAAGTTGTTTTGCAAATTTTCGATTTTGCATGTCAAAGTCGCAGCTATAGCCTTTTTGCCTTAATTTTTGGCAAAGTTTTATTGCTTCTTTCGGGTATTTTGAAACAACAAAGTAGTCAAGTTTTTTTTCATCAACCTTTTTTATAAGTTCAAAAAGTCTTTCAACCCCCATTGCCCAACCTACAGCAGGTGTGGGTGTACCGCCAAGCATTTCAACAAGCCCATCATACCTGCCACCACCGCAAAGCGCACTTTGCGAGCCTAAGGCGCTGCTTTTTATTTCAAAAACCGTTCTGTTGTAGTAGTCAAGTCCTCTTACAAGCATTTTATTGCGAGTATATTTTATATTTAGTGCATCTAAAAGCTCTTGAACCTTGCTGAAATGTTCAGCGCAATCTTCGCAAACGTAATCACTTAAAATTACTTTTTTAATTTCATCGCTCTCAAAGATTTTTTGACAGTTTTCATCTTTGCAATCAAGCATTCTCAAGGGATTTTTTTCATACCTCACTTTGCAATCTTCACAAAGTTCACCTAAGTGTGGTTTTAAAATTTCTTTAATAGAATTTCTATAGCTTTCACGGCATTTCGGGCAACCAAGTGTGTTAAGTTCAACCTCAAGATGCTCTAAACCTACGGATTTTAAAAATTCTTGTGCCATAAGTATAGCTTCAGCGTCAGCAGTTGGGTTTTCTACCCCAAAAAGTTCTATACCTATTTGATGGAACTGTCTTTGCCTGCCTGCTTGCGGGCGTTCATAGCGAAACATTGGTCCAAAATACCAAAATTTTTGTGGTGGAGATTGACGCGAAATATTGTGTTCAATATATGCTCTTACTACTCCTGCAGTGTTTTCAGGACGAAGGGTGATTGAGTTTTCATTCTTATCTTTTCCGCCAACGCAAAAAGTGTACATCTCTTTGTTTACAATGTC
>CALUXZ010000044.1 GCA_944324875.1 Candidatus Gastranaerophilales bacterium
GGAAACTTATTCTTAACTGCTATGACAAACATTTGCGGCGATATGGTAAGCGCAATTAAAGAATCCTCAAAAGTTTTGCTAATAAGAGGCAGAGTATTACCCGCAACAACAGATGATATGCGCCTTATAGCAAAAATGGAAGACGGCTCGATTGTAAAAGGCGAAAGTCATATACCTGAAGTCGGCAAAAAAATTGTAGAGCTTTCCTGTGAGCCTAAGAACTGCAAACCTTCTGAAGATGTAATCGATGCAATTAATAATGCAGATTTAATTGTGTTGGGTCCGGGAAGCCTCTACACATCAATTACTCCAAACTTGTTGGTAAGAGAAATTTCTGCTGCAATATTAAATTCAAAAGCTAAGAAAATATATGTATGTAACGTTATGACTCAACCCGGCGAAACTGATAACTATTCTGCAGCCGACCATGCGGAAGTTTTGTTTAAACATGCAAAACTTGCAACGGGAATTTGCAACAAAAAATTATTCGACGCAATTTTAATAAATAACTTTATGCCGCAAAATTTAGCAAAAAAATATGAAGAAGCAGATTCATTGCCTGTTGAAATAGACACATCAAGAATCAAAAAAATGGGTCTGGAAATTGTTATGAATAAATTAATTGAAGATAACAAAGAAGGGCTTGTAAGGCATTCACCCTCAAGGCTTGCTAAATCTATTTACTGGTGGTACAAAAAAAGTTCTAAAAAACAAATTAGTACAAAATAACGGAAGCTTATGAAAAAAACCGCAAAGAAAATTATTGATTTTAAAAAAAACGGTAAAAAAATTACCGCATTAACGGCTTACGACTACTCTAGTGCAAAGTACTTTGACAGAGCAGGGGTTGATATAATTCTTGTAGGTGATTCACTGGCGCAGGTTGCACTCGGCTACGGCTCAACTACAGAAGTTACGACCGAAGAAATGCTTGTGTTTACAAAAGCGGTTTCAAGAGGTGCTGAAAACGCTCTTGTTGTAGCGGATATGCCATTTATGTCATATCAAATATCAATTGAAGAAGCGGTTAAAAATGCGGGCAGATTTATTCAAGCAGGCGCACAAGCTGTTAAAATTGAAGGGGCAAGCCCCTATATCATAGAAACGATAACAAGAATAACTCAAAGCGGAATTCCTGTTATGGGACATCTTGGCTTTACTCCGCAGTATATAAACACAATCGGCGGACACTATGTATCGGGCAAAAACATCCAATCAACCTTAGAACTTGCCGATATGGCTCAAAATCTTGAAAAAGCAGGCGCATTTTCTGTTGTTCTTGAAATGGTACCGCAAGAAAGCTCTAATTTCATAACAAAAAAACTAACCATACCAACAATTGGCATTGGTGGCGGTAAGTTTTGCGATGGTCAAATTTTAGTCAGCGACGATATTTTAGGCAAATATGATAATTTCTGTCCAAAATTTGCACGTCAATATTCAAGCTTAAAAGACATTATTTTTAACGTTGCAAGGGCTTACTGCAACGATGTTGAAAAAGGCAATTTCCCATCAGTTGCAGAAAGTTTTACACTAGATAATAACGAGGCGCAAAAACTTGAAAATTATTCATAAAATTGACGAACTAAAAAGCATAGTCAAAAATATAGACAAATCAATAGGGCTGGTTCCTACAATGGGTGCACTACACTTAGGTCATGCAAGTTTAATTAAAAAAAGTGTAGAAGAAAATGACTTTACAATAGTAAGTGTTTTTGTAAACCCTGTGCAATTTGGCATAAATGAGGATTTTGATAAATACCCCAGAACTCTTGAAAAAGACACAAAATTATGCGAAGAACTGGGCGCAGACATTGTTTTTGCACCATCAGCAGATGAAATGTATCAGGATACAAAAGAATTAACTCTTGTTTGCCCACCTTATTCAGTAATTAACAAACTTTGCGGAAAAAGTCGCCCGGGACATTTTGACGGTGTTGCAACAGTTGTTTCTAAACTTTTTAATATAAGCAAGTGCACAAGGGCATATTTTGGACAAAAAGACGCTCAGCAACTTTTTATAATCAAAAAAATGGTTAAAGATTTAAATTTTGATGTAGAAATTGTTCCATGTCCGATTGTAAGAGAAAAAGACGGACTGGCACTATCAAGCAGAAACTCTTACCTTGATGAAAAAGCAAGACAAGAAGGCTTAAAACTAAGCAAAGCGCTGAACTATGCAAAAGAACTATGGCAAAAAGGCATAAAAGATAAACAAACTCTTTATGATAGCGCACTTAAAATAATGGAGGGTTTGGATGTTGATTATGTTGAAATAGTAAACCCTGAAACATTCGAAGATTGGGAAGAAAAGGATGATAAGGCACTAATGCTTGTTGCAGCCAAAATTCCTCCCACAAATACACGTCTTATAGATAACATGGAATTAATATGAAAAAAATTTACGCATCTGTTTATAATTTCTTTATTATACTAAAGGTATTTTGTCCTATTATTTCATTTATATATGCACTTTTGTGGCTTATAGGATTTGCGAACTTACCGTGGTACACATCTGTTTCAGGACCTTTTGAACCTTTGGCACATATTGCAAATGAGATTTTACCCATAACAATAAATTATGAAGACAGGATAATAAATATGTCTTACATAACTTGTTCAGGTTTTTTCATTGTGCTGCATTATATTTTTGGTTTTTTTGCTCAATCAATTGTTGAATTATACAATTTTCAAGAAACCCTGCTTTTAAGGAAAAGAAGCAAAGATGTAAAAAAAATAAATGCCATACTTGAAAAAGAATTCGACAAAGAAATGGAAAGATATTCGAGTTTTTCAATCCTTTTTAATATCGAATTACAAGCAGGGTATGACAATTCAAAAGACAGAAAAGAGGAATTTGCACTCTTAAAAAAAGAATTTTATAAATATGTAATGGATGGTGTAAAGCAAAAATATAAAAATTCAAAAGGGATTATATCCGATAAAATGTTTCTTATATGTGAAAATTTTAGAAATTTTGACGATTTTATGTCACATTTTGCAGACAAAATTAGGGACTTTAAGGACGAATGTGCACAAAATGATATACAGGTTGAATTTTCCATATCTGTTGATGCTATAAAATCTAATGCAAATGTATACAAAGCTATGGAATCATTAGAACAAATAGAATCTTTTAATTATAAAAACAAAATAATAGCTACATCAGCATTTAAATTAAGATATGAAAAAATGAACTATCACAGATATAAAATCATACAACTTGGTGTTTCAAGATTTTTCAGCGGCCCTGATGACTATATAGATTTTGAACTTTACAATTTGAAATCTAAGGGTTAAAAGAGGTATTTGATTTAAAAGCAGGCGTAATATCATTAAAGACTATTTTTGCACTTTTTAAAAGACTGCTTTCTTTAATTTCTTTTAAATAGTCTTTTGTTAAAATACAGCTTGATTTAACAAGCTCCCAGCCCTTATTTTCACAATACTCTTTAAAAATTTTATGATTAGTAAAATAAGTTTTAATTTTTACGTATAAATTTGAACTCTTAACACGTTTTCCAAGACAGTGAACTATATAACAAAGGGCATCCTCAAAATAAACCTCAAAAGCAGCATCTAACACAAAATCAAGCATGTAATCAACGTTATTATAAGTGGTTATGTTAAAATACCCGTAAACCTTTCCTTTTTGCTCATCTTCAAGTACGTAAGAAAAAGAAATCTTATCACACATTCCGGCAGCAAAATATGGCTCAAATTGTTCTTTTGTCCTCGCAAAGCTGTGTCTTTGGTATGAATTTATATTTAAATTATATAATCTGCAAACATCTGCACTTTTTACATTTTTATAAAATTTAAAACCCTCGGAAATGGCATTTTCATCATACTTTAAATCGTCGCTATTAACCTTATATATTAATTCATGAGCATTTTTCCTAAAACCGCAACCTTCAACAAATAAAAAGAGCATATCAGCCTGAGAATCTTCCACGACAACTTGATATGAAACTGCACCATTTGCACAATATCGTGAAATAATGTATTGCACAAGCAACTTACCTATGTCAAAAGAGTTTTGCTCCAAAAAAACTTTTGTAATTTTTAGTCTTTTTCTGCTTCTTTCATCTCTTTCTATTGTTATAAACCCATGGATTTTATCTTTTTCATAAGCAACATAAGACTCACTTATAAACTTTGCTCTGAGGGGCAAAAAATAATTAATAAAAGAAAATAAATAAGGTATAGCAGGTTTATTGAAATCAAAACCACTGCTTTGAGATAAATCTTTAAGTTTTTTTGGATTATAAAAAACAGTACTTTTAATTTGAGCCATAAATATATAATATCATATTTAAAGCTAAGATTTTGTATAATTTGTATAATCAATTTGTATTTTACTGCTGACTTTTTTGCACAAGCCGACAAACTCATTAATTTCTTTAATAATTGATTTTACAAACCTTTCGGGAACTTCTTTAATTGGAGTAAATTGTTCAACCGTGTCACTGTTATACGAAAAGAAATTCTTTCTTATTAAATCTTTAACCTTGATAAATCTTTCTTTAAAATATTTGAAAACGAGATTTCTTCTAAATTCTAAACCATCAGAAAATTTAATGTAATTTTTTTTCATTTTGGCATATTTTTTACTTTCATCTATTAAATTAGGGTTAACCTGCGCAAATTTTTTATGCCTTATATATGGTATAACGCTTATAAAAACCCCAAGTGCCGCAAGCGCAGTTAAAACAGTCGGTATAATTTTTTTATTCTTTTTCTTGTTAAATTTTGGGTTGTTGCTCTGCACAACATTGTTTATTTGCGCATTTGCAGTTGCGGTATCTTTCAAATTATATGAATTAAAACCGGCAGAAAAATCCTTAAAAACCGGCGGCAAATTAAAAGTTTGCATTTGTTTGACCCAGAATATATGCCATTAATAAAACAAAACATTAAAAAAATTTTTTTTGCACAAATATTAACTTATATTAAGTTTACTCTGCTTTTTTCTTGTATTCTTCAGGTGCGTCTTCTCTTTCTTGATTCCAACGCTCAAGACCCATTTGCTTCCTTACAAGACCAATTCCGACATGCACACGCCATTCATCCATTTTAAGTTGTGCAGCAAGGATTTTATGGCAACCGATAGGAGGCAATGGTAAAAGAGGCTCATACAGATTTTTAATTGCCATCATTTGATCGGGCGTAATAGCAAGTTTTCTCTTAGGATAAGGTATTTTTGGTAACATCATTTTTTGTCTTATTAAATTAATACCAAAGAAAACTTTTTTAGGCTCTAAACCAATTTTTTCACCTATTACCTCATGGGCATCAGGATTAGGTAATGGTAACATCTTTTTATACAATTCTTCAATTTGCAAAAGTTGTTCTTTGTTTATTAAAAGAGGTTTTGGCTTGCCCTGAGGTCTTTGGGGGCGTCTTTGCCCACCTTGCCTTTGAGGACGTCTGTTAAATCCGTTATCACGTTTTTGAAAGTTAGGGCGATTTCCTCTTTGATTTTGGTCTTTATTATATCTTTTATAATTGCCTTCATTACCTGTGCCTGCACTGTAACTTCTTGGATATTGTGTTGCACTTTGAGCAGTAACATTTGAAGCACCTACATTTGCATCTTGCAGAATTGGTGTTCTATCTGGATATAAACACTCGGGGCAAATAACTCTCTTGGGGTTTTTTGTTTCAAACTCTTTCCCGCATTTAGTGCATTTGTTTGTGTACATAAAAAGTATCCTTCTTGGCTTTATAGTATGTTTCCATCAAAAAAATCAGCAATTATATAAAATTCTCCCTAATTAAAAAGATGAATCTGGCTTATACTAATTTATTTTATAATTAAAATTCAATTAATACAAGTATTAATTTATTTTTTATATGTGTTAGTATGTTATTATGAGTCAACAAGGTGGATTAATTAATTGTAAAAAATGTGGGTCTTTGTTCATAAAAGGCTCGAGAGATATTTGTGACAACTGTTTTAAAGCAGAGCTTGAGCTTGTTGAGAAAATTAAATCTTTTGTTAACAAAAATCCTAACCCAAAAACTACTTTGGAAGAAATAATAAATGAGCTTGGTATTAACAAAAATGAGCTTGAGGAATTAATTGAAAAAGGCAGATTATTTTCTGTTATGCCAAAGCTTTTAATTAAATGTCGCTTTTGCGGTATTGAAATTGAAGACGATCAAAAATCGAGTTTTGTATGCACAAAGTGTTTAAATAAATTCAGTCCAAAGGGTGATTTAGCTAAAATTAACGCTTTAAAAGAAGAACAACAACAAAAAGAAATCTCTGAAAAGAAAATCAGAAGAATTTATGTACAGGATACCAAAAGTCGTTGCGGGTTTATTCAAAACTACGACTTTTAAGCTATAAAGTTATTCCCGTATATTAAAGACCCTACAAAACAACACTCTTTTAAGAGTTTGCTCATGCTCTTGTAGACTTTCTTTTTCGGTGGTTTTACGGCTTCGTCAATTGCCGCCTGTGTCTGCGTATATTCATTTACAGCAGAACTGGCGACAAAAAAGTTCTCCGCGCATTGTTCTTTTTGCGACTGAGTTAACATTTTTCTCTCTTTTCCTCTTTAGGAATTTAATCCTCTCATAATAATAAAAAAATCTATGCAAAATTTATTGACTTTTTAAATAAAAAATATATATTTTTTTGTAACAATTCTTAATATAATTTCTTAAACTCGCTTAAATTAACTGTTTTTAAAGTGTTTCTTAAATCATCCCTGTTATCTTTAATATAAACTTTAATATAATTTCTTGTAATTGCACTATAAACACCTGTTTTAGAGGATTTTCTCTCAAATAATAATTCGTGTATTTTGTTTTTATTCCTTTTTAAAAATTCAAAATGCTTAGCAGCACAAAGTTCGTTTAACATCTGCACACGCTTAGTTTTTATGGCATCTTGAACTTGATTTTTCATCTTTGCAGCAGGAGTATTTTCCCTAATTGAATAAGGAAAAGCGTGAATATAACTTAAGGGCAGTGCTACTAAATTTTCATAAGTAACATCAAAATCCTCATCACTTTCATCAGGGAAACCAGCTATTATATCGCAACCCAAAAACGGCTCATTAAAAGTATCATAGAGCTTTTTCGTAATTTCAATGGCATCAGATGATGAATATTTTCTGTTCATATTTTCTAAAGTCTTATCGCACAAAGACTGCAAAGACAGGTGAAAATGCGGACAGAATTTTTCCGATTTCATTAAAAATTCAACCATTCTGTCATCAATTTCATTAACATACAAAGAACCTAAACGAAAACGTGAAATATTTGTCTTTTCAATTTCATACAATAAATCGACAAGCTCTAAACCCCATTCTAAGCCCCATTGCCCTATGTGAATCCCTGTTAAAACAATTTCTTTTGTGCCATTTTTTGCCAAAAGTTCAATTTGCGAAATGATATTTTCTACACTATTTGAGCGTGAATTGCCCCTAGCGTATGGGATTATGCAGTATGAGCACCTGTTATTGCAGCCCTCTTGAATTTTTATGCTTGGACGAGTTTGATAAGGGTTTTCAACTATTTTATAATTGAATTCTTTTATTTTAAATATATCCCCAACAAGCTTGTTTTTACGCCCTTTAAAAAGCTCATCAATATATTTTCTAAGCTCAAGCTTTTCATTGTTCCCTAAAATTAAATCAATATTTGTTGTATCAAAATTCTTATGCAGGTCAATTGTCTGCGCCACACAACCTGTTAAAATATTTTTTATAAAAGGATTTTCACGCTTTGCACGATTTAAAAGATAAGAACTTTGCGAATCACTGTGCGATGTTACAGAACATGAATTTAAAATAAAAATATCAGCGTCTTTACAGTCTTGAACTTGCAAAAAGCCCATTTTCTCAAGCTCGTCAATAATTATCTGCCCCTCAATGGCATTTGTTTTACAACCCAGAGTTTTTATAACAAATTTCCTACTCACGCTCAATCACCGTAACCGATTCAATGTGATAAGAATAAGGAAACATATCAAAAGCGCACACTGTTTTTGCCTTAAAACCAAACTCCTGCAATATTTTTATATCTCTTACAAGAGTTTGCGGGTTGCAGCTTACATAAATTATAGAATTTGTAAGTTTTGAAATAACCTCCAAAGCCTCATTATCAGAGCCTTTTCTTGGCGGATCTAAAATTACATGAGAAAATTTTTTCTTTTCTTTTAAAAATTTTCTAAACTGCTCTTTGGCATCTCCTAAAAAAACCTCATAACTCTTGCAATTATTGAGTTTAAAGTTTTCTTTAGCATCAATTACCGCTTGAGCATTTTCCTCTACCAGATAAATTTTTCTTGCCTTATCACTTGCCCAAATGCCTATTGCGCCTACACCGCCGTAAGCATCTAACACAGTTGAATTTTCTTTAATATTTTTTTTAACTTCATTAAAAATTTCAACCGCACATTTTGGATTTACCTGAAAAAAACTTGCCGGCGAAATCTTGTAAACCCTCTTAAAATCAGCACTTTCAAGAGTTTCATATATAAAATTTTCACCCCATGTGCAAATAAATTCATCTCCTATTATTTTATTTGTCTTATCAGAGTTAAAATTAACACTCACCCCTTTAATCTGAGGAAATTTTTGCTCCAACTGCTCAAAAAATTCACCAAAATCGCTCTTATAACGTGAAAATTCTTCTTTTTTTAAATTAATAACAAAAGTAATAAGCACATTTTTTAAATCGCTTGAAAACCTTAAAATCAAACTCCTTAAAAGCCCTTTGTGAGTTTTTTCAACATACCCCCCAAAAGTCCAATTTTCCCTGATATATTGCGCAATTTCATCTGCCAAATGCGGCTGAATAGGGCAAAATTTTATATTCACAATATCATGACTTTTTTCTTTAAAATAACCTATTAAGAGCCTTTTTGAATTTTTTGTTTGCGATACTCTATACTGGATTTTATGCCTAAATTCCTTATCCTGCGGACTTTTTACAGGCTCTAAAAACTCTGACTGCTCATCCAGCTTTAAAAAGGCCTCTTTTAACATATTATTTTTTTGCTCAAGCAAATAATCATAATTTAAATATTGATAGCAACACCCCCCGCAAGCATTAAACAAAGGGCAAAAAGGCTTAACACGCTCTTTTGATGGCTCAATAACCTCTAAAATTTCGCCTGTTGCATAACTCTTATTAACCTTTGTAATTTTAACTTTAACTAAATCGCAAGGTGCTGCATTTTTTACAAAAACAACAAAACCATCAGGACTTTTTTCACTGTAATAACGCCCCAGAGCCGACCCTTGGTAAGTTAATTTTTCTATTCTTAGTTCAATCTCGTCGTTTTGTTTTATCAATATTGAAAATACCTGTCAAAATCCACATCATCAAACGAGCACAAAAGCTGATACACAGGGTCATCCTCGTCCATTCTTTGAAAACTGTACTCATCAAACTTCCACAACTTCGGATTAATCCCAATTACACGCACAATATTGTGATCGTATAAAATTTTTAACTTCTTTTTTACAATATCAAGACTAATATTTAAGACTTTAGACAGCTCAACAGCAGTGATACCATCATCACTTGCGCATTTTTCAGGAGTTAAAAACATAAGTTCAAGCCCTACTTGCTTTAGCTCCTTATCTTCGCTGTCAAAATCGTAATCAATCATACACTATATTAAATACCCAAAAAGATTTTTTTTCATCATTTGTTATAATGAGCCCAATGTGTTAAAATAC
>CALUXZ010000045.1 GCA_944324875.1 Candidatus Gastranaerophilales bacterium
TCCACGTTACGCCTTTTCGTCCGCTGTGTCCTGGAGGGCGGAGCTGAGACCTTTAACTCTTTCGCCGGCGGCGGAGGCGGCGGCGCCCCTTCTTTTACAAATTACGTAATCCCCTCGGATATTATAACATCTAACATTGGCGGAACAATAAAAATGTACGCAGCTATCGGTGGCGGCGGCGGAGCCGCCGGAACTTCTTCAGGTTCAAATGCAAGCTCCGGTTCGTCGGGTTCTGCCTCTTATGTTGAGATTTATGACAGTGACGGCATTCTTAAATGGGGTTTAAGGGCATCAGGAGGCAATGCGGGAAAAGGAGCAACCTCAACAAACTTTGGTTCGGGAGCAAGCTTAAAAGATAAAAGCACTTGTCAAATTTATAACGGTTCATCTTGGGTCTATACATCATGTACTTATGATGGATTAAAAGGTGATGACGGTGCTTCTTCGACGGATTCTACGGCCGCTGCAAACGGAGGAGTAGGTGGTGGTTCAATGTATAACACCTCTACTTCTTCGGGCGGGGGTCAAGGCGGTTCAAACAGCCATGAAAACGGATATGATGCAACAAACTGGGGCGCTGGCGGCGGCGGAGGTACAGTAAGATTTACGACATCGGGTTCGACAACGACTGCTTACAAAGGCAAGGGCGGAAGCGGTAAAAACGGTGTTGCAGAAATTACTTATGATATTATGTACCCCGCTGCAGGCGGCGGGGGTGGCGGTGGTGGTGCATTTGCCCATATTAAAGATATAACCGTAACTGCAGGTAATACCTATACGCTTAGAGTTGCTGCGGGAGGTAATGCAGGTGGCACAGGTGCTAACGGCATTGATGGCGGAACAACATCTGCTACATTTGGCAGTGTAACTTATTCTTTGAGCGGTGGCAAGGGCGGTTTAATCGGTACTTCGCAAAGTGATACAGCTTCCTTGGTTCAAGGAACGGGGGGAGCAAAGGGAATTGTGAGTACAAATGTTTCCGACACATCAGGATTAAAATTTAAAAACGGTTCAGACGGTTTTAATGCGGGTACACTTGCTACAGATGCACTAAATATCTATGGTGGTTCTTACGGCGGTAACGGCGGAACATCGGGAATAGATACTATAGGCGGTTGCGGCGGATTATTCAACGATAGCAATATTTGTACAAATACCAATGTCAGTGCTACAAGTGTGCCGTATAACACTGTGATTAATGTCTTAAATGCTTCAGATTACGGTTCAGCAGGCGCAGGCGGCGGAGGCGGCGGTTGGAGTGAAAATACAACATTTTATCCAACTCCGGGGAGCGGTTCTGCAGGGCAGGACGGGTATATATATTTGTACTGGAGCGAATATTAAATTTTCGTATCTTAATTCATATATAAGGGTGCACTCCAGAAAAAGAAATTGCACCCCTTTTTTTATTCTTTTTCGTAATTTGTTAAGATTATTTTTGAATAGTCTTCGCTGGGGTGTGTAAAAAGGGTTGTAGCTTCAATGCATAATTTTTTTCTTAAATTATATCCGTTAACATGTTTGTACATGCCAAGATAGCTGTTAATTTGGTTTCTGAATTTAACAAGTTCTTTGGGGCTGAATCTGTCTTTGTTTTCTTTCCATTTTTTAACTGTAGCAAAGGATTTTTTTATAATTCTTGTTCTTAAATGAAGCCTGTTTGGTTTTATTACATGTCCTACAAAGTCAAAGCCCTTACAGATTGTGTTTATATTTTTCTTTTTATGATTAAGTGATAATGCCAAGTTATTTTGTAAAAATTTATTAATTTGCGAATAAGCATAATTAAGATAACCTGCGTCTTTATGCATAAGCAACATGTCATCAACGTACCTGCAATAGTATTTAATGTGCAGTTGGTGTTTAATAAATTGATCCAGAGGGTTTAAGTAGATATTTGAAAAAAATTGGCTTGTAAGGTTACCTATAGGCAAACCTTTTTTAGGATCTGTGTTAAAAAGACTCTTGTATTTTGGTAAAAGATTGTAAAGCCATGGCGGAGATTTCATGTAAACATTATTTTTAGGGTCATGGAATAAAACTTTTTCTATAAGTTTCAAAAGCCAAGGTTCAAAAACGTATTTGCAAATTTCGTTATATAATATTTCTTTGTCGATACTGTTAAAAAAATTGCCAATGTCTGCCTTTAGAAAATAAGCTTTTTGACTGTAATTTCTTGTAATGTTTTTAGCGTAAATTTTTGCTTGTTTTGCACCTTTTAGTGTTCCTCTGCCAGGGATACAGCTATAGGTGTCGTTAATAAATCTGCAAATAAAACGGTCTTTTATTGCGCTGTAGATAAGGTGGTGCACTATTCTGTCCCTAAATGCACCTGCCCAAACCTCTCTTGGTTTTGGTTCTGTTACTATAAAGCAAATGCTTTTGCCGATTTCGTATTCGTTATTTAATATTTCTTCATAAAGTTCGTAAATATTTTTTTCTAAATCAAATTCAAAATCAATCGCCTGCATTGTGTTGCGTTTGTGTTTTCTGCAGTCGTAGTAAGCGCAAAAAAGTTTTGCGAGAGAAAATTCTTCCTGTTTTATTTTGTCTGTTTTATTTTTCTTTTTCATAAAGTGCTGATGAGGAGGAATTTTTTGAACTGTGAGAAAGCCAACCGTTGAGCTGTTTTTCAACATCTTGTGTCATAAGGGTAAGCTCTATATATTTGTCTTTTGATATATTTTTTAATTCGTGAGATAGTCGCAAAATTACATTTATATATTGCAGTCTTTCAAGCAGTTCTTTTATAAATTTTGCCCTTTCATTAAGGTTTTGAGCAGAATTTGCTTTATAAATCCAGACTATAAAATCAATTGCATTGTTGTTTAGTTTTTCGCCAAACGTATAGCGAAAATCACGTTGAAAATGAGTAGTTTGCTTGGTTATTTCAACAAGAAAATCAAAGGATTTTTTATAAATATTCAAGTGGTGATACTGTGCCAATTGTCTATCCGTTTTGTATACAAAGTCCATTATACATAAGCGTAGCAATTCTTTCAAGCATTATGTTTTTATTATAATTTGAAAAAATATTTGAAAAACCTTTTAACACAAGGGTTTTAATATATCAATTATATTTATATATTGTATCGATATGTAAATAATATTTATAAATAATTTCTATATTTAAAAAAAAGCCGTCCTAAAAGGCGGCTACTAGACTTGGGGAGGAGGTTTTGAGTTAGGACTTATGTCCTTATGTTAGTTTTTACGACAAAAGAATAAAAAGCTTTAAACATATCATCCATACGTATTAATTTTCAAAAAAAGTTCAATATTTATCTGCATTTTGGTAAAATGTAAATTATGAAGAAATTTTTTGCACTACTTTTAATATTATTTTTTGCCTGCACTCTTTTAGGCGCAGATGCAGCTCAAAAAAAGAAAAAAGTTAAAAAACCGAAAATAAGAACAAAAATTGAGATAGAGGCAAAAGACGGTTTTTTACTTGTCGGGGATTTATATTTTGCTCCGCAGAAAAAACCTCCTCGTCCTTTGATTATCTTATTGCACTCGTTTGATTCACGTGCAAGCGAGTGGGGAAATTTAAGCGAAAACTTGCGTGTCAAAAACTATAATGTTTTAGCCCTTGATTTAAGAGGGCATGGCAGAAGTGTTTATACAAAAAATTTAAAATTTAAATCGAGAATGAATTTTCAAAAAGACGATTGGGCAAAGTTTCCTATTGATGTTATAAGTTCAATCGATTATATAAAGAAAAATTATCCGCAAATTGATACTGATGAAGTTTATCTTATAGGGGCTGATTTAGGTGCAAATACTGCAGTTTTAGCGGCTTCGATTATGAAAATAAAACCTAAAAAAATGGTTTTGGTTTCACCTTACGTTTCATTTAAAAATCTTGATATTGCGCTTGTTGTGCCAAGGTTAAATACTACACCTATGATGGTTATGGCGTCAAAAGCAGATAAGTATTCTTATTCTCAATCTGATATAATTTATCGTCTTGTCCATTCGCCTAAGGTTTTAAAATTGTATGAACAAGGCGGTTCAGGGAATTTATTTTTAAAACGTAATCCTGCTTCTTACGATGAAATTATAAACTATATTTCAGGCAAATAGATGATTTAAAATACTCTACAAACTTATATAGTATTCATATACCATGGGGAGTAAAGTATGGCAGGAAATTTAAAAAATAAACTTGAAGTTAAAGAAGGCGGTTTAAGGGTTGTAAAATCGCCCAAAACAAAGCCGTACAGCGATATTGATTTAAACAATTGGAAATTATACTCGCACATAAAAACAGGGACTTTATGGGAATTTGCTTCACGTGATAAAACAAACGGGCACAGTTACGACTACCATGGTAACTACATTCCGCAAATTGCAACCCAGCTTTTTGAACGTTTTACAAAGAAAAATGATATTGTCTTGGATTTGTTTTTTGGCTCGGGTACATCGGGTATTGAGGCTCTTAATATGGGCAGAAGGTGTATTGGGGTTGAATTAAAACAAGATATGGTTGATTATGTTTCAACTAAATTTTCAAAACGTGAGCTTGTTTCGAAAATGAATATAATTTGTGCTGACAGTGCATCAAATGTTGCAAAAGAAAAAATTGAAGCACGTCTTGATGTTATGGGTTCAAAAGCGGCGCAATTCCTTGTTTTACATCCGCCTTATGATGATATTATTAAATTTAGCGATAAAAAAGAAGATTTATCCAACTGTGCAACAACGCAGGAGTTTTACGAACTTTTTAAAAAAGTTGCAAAAAACGGTTATGACTTATTAGAAAAAGGCAGATTTGCGGCACTTATAATAGGCGATAAATATGCAAATTCAAGACATATAAATCTTAGTTTTGAATGTCAAAGACGCATGGAAGAATTAGGTTTTATTACAAAAGCAGTAATTGTAAAAAACATTACAGGCAACGAAAAAGCAAAGGGCAGGCAAGCTAACTTATGGCGTTATCGGGCACTTGCGGGCGGATTTTATATTTTTGAACATGAATACATTATAATTTTTCAAAAATTATAAATTTTGTAGTTGTTCAAGAGCTCTTTTTTCTGCTTTTTCTGCTTTTAAAAGTGCATTATTAACGTCTGAGTTAAGTTCTTGCCCTTGAGAGTCTTTATTAATCATGCACTCTGATGAGGGTATGTATGTACGAACAGGCTCAAGCGAGTCTTGCTGAGTTGTTTCTTCTTGTTGAGCTGTTTCTTCTTTTTTCTTGCCAAGACCGAACAAATTCATTTTACTATTATCAACGGCATTTAAACCTTGTTGTGTTTGAGGTTGAACAGGTGTTGCACTCTTTGCTTGTACTTGGTTATTTTGATTGCCCGTTATATATTTTGGATTAATTAAACCGCTATAGTTGTTGTCTTCAACTTTTATTTCGCCATTTAAATATTGTGCCATTAATTGTGGATTTTCCAACATTTGTTGCAAAAATTGGGGGTCTTGTTGCATTTTGTTTATAAGTTCAGGATGTTGTGATAATTTTTGTATAATTTCATCTTGTGACATATTAAGAGGATTATTTTGTTGCTTGTTGTTTGTTTTGTTTTTATCTTCTTCTTTGTCCAAGACTGATTTTGTAGGTCTGCCAAAAATTAAATGCGAAATTTTTGTTACTCCTTTTGCAATAATAGGTCCTATAATCATTGTGCCTATTGCAAATCTTATAACCATACCTAAGCCCGGACCTTTGATTTTATTTGTAAGATTTCTTAATTTGTTGAATACTGAAGTACCAAAGGATTTATCGGCAGTGTCAACAAATGGTTTAATTGTTTCGGCATCCAACCCTGTTGAGAAAATTTTGCCAATAAATTTAAGCGGTTGTTGATACCATTTTGAATCACCTTTTAAAAATTCTTTTATTTTTTTAGATTCTTTTAAATAATCAATATGGGAGATTGTTCCTGCATCGACTTTGCTGTTAAGATTTTTAATCATTTCACGCAATGTTTTTACGCTTTGTTCCTGACCTGCAGTTTTCCAACCCTCAATACCGATGTATTTTAAGCCGCCAACAGCATGAGATGCTTTAACTTGCAGTGGTAATGATAAGAAAAATCCGAAGTCATTTGCAATGTTTTCCGTAAAAGTTGATAATTTTTCGCCTTTAGGTGCATCAATTGCTTTTTTAATTGCTTGAGCAAAGATTGAGGCTTGAATTATTATCATTAACTTGCCGCCGGCACCGCCGTTTGTTATGCCTTCAAGTGTTTTTATAGCTTGTTTTGGCAAAGTTTTTCCAAGTTTGGTAACTTCTTTTCCAAGTCCAGCTGAATTTTCAAAAACAGCATTTAATTTGTTGCCCATTTCTTTAAAAGAGCCCTGTCTTTTTAAGAAAGGAATGTTTGGAATTTTTACGTTAAAGCCTATTTTTGTAAAAGGAATATTAATACGTGAATTTACAATATTTTCAACCGCTACTTTAATGTCTGAATTGCTTAATTTGCCGATTAATTCTTTAATTTGCGGCATGTTTTGCTCGCAATTTTTAAATAAATCATCAATATATTGAAGTGCTTCACTGCCTGTTGTGCCATTAAAACCGCTTAAGCCTTCGGCAAGTTTTAAAATGTCATCCCCTTTACCGTTTTTAAGGTGGTAGCCTAACATAGAGCTGACATCGTTCATAATATATCCCGTTATGCCTCTTGCTTGGCTTATGGCCATAGAGTTTTGTGCTTTTGTTGGTGTTTTAAGACTTTGTAAAATTGCAGATTTATCAACTATTTTGTTTATAAAGTTTTTAATACCGTTATTACTTTTTGGTAATTTTTGACCTAATTTTTCAGCACCCGCAGCTATTTTGCCAAGCCAACTTTTATTCCAAGAATTATTTAAATTATTGTTCAACAATTGACAACCTTGAGCAAAAGCAAGCCAAATTGCACCTGTTAAACCTATTGTAAGCGGGTCGGTTTTAGCATTTTTTGCAGCTTTAACAGCGGTGTTTTCCCCGACTCTTTCTTTTATGTCGTAATTTTGTACGCTCTGTGGTAATTTTTCACTGACTTTTTGAGGTACAACATCTTTTACTGCGCCATAATTAACTTGATTTTGGTAATTATTTGAAATCATTTCCCTTGACCTAATATTAAGTATATATAAAATAAAAACGGATGATTTATAAAATTTGCCATTGATTAAAAAATATGTAATATTTCTTCTAATGTTTAAATTTTGATATATGTTATAATCTATTTAAAAAAACGGAGTGAAAATTTGCACATAGTTGTTTGTATAAAACAGGTAGCGGACACCAATAACGTAAGATGGAGCAAGGAAAATAATCTTTTAAGAGAAGGTATGCTCTCAATTTTAAATCCTTGTGATAACTGGGCTATTGAGTATGCGCTTGAAATTAAGAGAAAATTTAAAAATGTTAAAATAACAGTTTTTTCAATGGGACCAAAACAAGCAAAAAGCGTACTTGAGTATGCTCTTGCACGTGGTTGCGACAGGGGAATTTTGCTGTGTGATAAGGCTTTTGCAGGGTCTGATACATTGTCTACCGGAAGAATTTTATCGACGGCAATTAAAAAAATAGCCCCTGATTTTAACTTAATACTTTGTGGACAGTATGCACAAGACGGTGATACGGCTCAAACAGGACCTACAATTGCGGGATTTTTAAACATACCCGTTATTTCTTGTGTTGATGAAATAGTTAACTGTGATGGTAAAATTTCAATTTTAAAACAAAATTTAGCAGAAGGAATTAATATAGTAGAAGTGCAAAACCCTTGTCTGGTTTGTGTTTTAAAGGGTAAAGGTGAAATAAAACCTCTTTATGTAAGAGATTATGTAAGGGCTCAAGATTTAGGTATTGATGTTTTTAATTTGGAAAATTTAGGTTTAAATCCTTCTCAGACAGGCATTTTAGGTTCACCGACATTTGTTTCAAAGGCATTTAAATTAAAACACAAAAGGACAGAAAAAACTGTTGAGAACCCCGAGGTTTTTTTGTCTGAAATTTTAAAAAACGGAGGCAAAATTGGCGAGTAAGAAAATTTTTGTTGTCTGCGAGTACAGAAAAAATCAAAATATCTTTCGTGAAGTATCTTTTGAATTGTTAAGTGCGGCAAATTCATTGAGTAAACAGGCAAAAGAAGAATTTAATGTTGATTATAAAGTTTATGCAATAGTTCTGGATAGTGGAATTGATGCTGATTTTTGCCAATTATCAAAATACGGTGCACAAGAAATTATTTATTTAAAAAACCAGAAATTTTCTTATTATGATTGTTGCTATTATTCACAGGCTCTTGTTGAATTATTTAAGGTAAAAGACCCTGATATTGTGCTTTTTGGGGCTACAAATACAGGTCGAGAACTTGCGCCGCTTGTAACGTCAAGCTTAAATACCGGTTTGACTGCTGATTGCACGGCTTTATCCCTTGTTCAAAATAAGGGCGAAATAAAACTTGCCGCAACACGTCCGACTTTTGGCGGTGTGCTTATGGCAACTATTTTATGTAAAAACAACCCGCAATGTGCTACAGTTAGGGAGGGTGTTTTCAAGAAAAATGAGTTTGAATATATGACTTTGACGGAAGAATTCCCTTTGAGTGAAAGTATTTTTTCACGCAGTCCCTTGAAATTATTGGAATTTTCACCCTACGAGCTAAGGGAGAGTACTTTTGAAAATGCAAAAGTTATTTTGTGTGGTGGTAAGGGGCTTAAGACAAGAGAAAATTTTGAAAAACTCGAAAAGCTTGCAAAGCTTACAGGTTGTGCTGTTGCTGCTTCAAGGGGTGCTGTGGACAAGGGTTTTGCGCCTCAAGAGATTCAAGTCGGGCAAACAGGCAAAACAGTTGCGCCGCAAGTTTATGTGGCATTTGGTGTTTCAGGCGCAATTCACCATATTTCAGGCATGAGCGCCTCTAAAACCGTCGTTGCGGTGAACAATGACCCCAATGCACCAATTTTTGAAAACTGTGATTACAAAATTGTGGCTGATGCGGTTAAAATTATTGATAAACTTTTAGAAAAATTTGATAATTAACTGCCCAGTTCTTGCAATTTTTCATACAGTTCTACCATTTTGGAGTTTAATTCTTTAGGTAAAACAATTTTTATCCTTACGTTTAAGTTCCCTAAAGTACCGTCTTTTTTGGGTAATCCAAGTCCTTTAAGCCTTAAAACCTTGCCGCTGTCGGTGTTTTTTGGAATTGTAATATTTATTTTGCCATCAATTGTGGTTATTTCTTTTTTTGTGCCAAGTGCTGCTTGCGAGGGCAAAATTTCAATTTCTTTTTCTAAATCGTCCCCTATGACTTTATAATTGGGGTCTTTTATTCTAACAGTTAA
>CALUXZ010000046.1 GCA_944324875.1 Candidatus Gastranaerophilales bacterium
ATTAAAAGGCGGCACCCAGATTCGAACTGGGGGTAAAAGCTTTGCAGGCTTCTGCCTTACCACTTGGCCATGCCGCCAGAAATAAAACTTTTAACTTGTTTTATGGTAATAAAGACAAGTTGTATTGTCAAGGTAAAATATGTTAAAAACTATTAATAAATCGGTTGAAATTAAATATTTAGCCAATATAATAATATCACATAAGGTAGATACAATGAGGTAAATTATGAAAAAAGACATACATCCTGATTACAAAAAGACAGTAATCAAGTGCGTTTGCGGCAATGAAATTGAAACAGGTTCTGTTCAAGAAGATATTACTGTTGAAATTTGCAATGCTTGCCATCCCTTCTTTACGGGCAATCAAAAGATATTAGACTCGGAAGGTAGGGTTGAAAGATTCAAAAAACGCTACGAAAAGAAAAACTAAACTTTATACGGGCGGGCAAAATGCCCGCCTTATATGTAATTAGAGAGCTTTGGGGGGTCAATGCCAAATACTCAAATGAGCGTAAAATTAATATCTAAACCGCAGAATATTTTAAAAACGGTTTATACCGCATGTAGAACTTGTTATAGTGAGCTTTTACCACAAGAGATATTTGAAAATGCCCAAGATGAAGAAAAGATGTTAAAACTCATTACAAGAGTTATATCTTCAGGGCATTATTCAACAATAGAACATGTGCAGTTATCTTTTGCGATATCAAATGTTTCTCGTGCTTGCACTCATCAATTGGTAAGGCACAGACACATGTCTTTTTCTCAAAAATCTCAACGTTATGTAAAAGAAAAAGGCGATTTTGATTACATTATCCCTCAAGAAATTGCTTCAAATTCGGTACTTAAAGAAAAATTTGAAAAACATATGAGCGATGTTGCAAATTTATATCAGGATTTTGTAAGCGCAGGTATTAAAGCAGAAGATGCCAGAGCGATTTTACCCAATGCGACTTCAAGTTCTCTTGTTGCAAGTTTGAACTTACGAGAATTAATTCACCTTGCAAACCTTAGACTTTGCACACGTGCGCAGTTTGAAATACGTATGCTTATTAAAAAAATGTGTGATGAGGTTATAAAAGAAGAGCCTTGGTTAAAAGCTCATCTTGTTCCAAAGTGCGAGCGCCTTGGCTATTGTGATGAAGACAAATCTTGCGGAAGGATGCCACAAAGATGAATGATATGTTAGATAAAATAAAAAAAATAGAAGAAAAATATAAAGAATTGGGCGTAACTCTTTCTGATCCTGATGTGATTGCGGATTATAATAAATTTCGTGATTTATCCAAGCAGCGTAAGGCAATGGAAGAAACTGTTGAAACTTATAATGCATACAAAGCGGCACAAGAAGCTATTGATGAAGCACGTGAAATGCTCCATGGTGAAAAAGATCAAACCATGAGAGATTATTTGAATAATGAAATTTCATCAAATGAAGAAAAAATTGCACAGTATGAAGAAAAAATGAAAGTTCTTTTGTTGCCAAAAGACCCCATGGATGATAAGGATATTATGCTTGAAATTCGTGGTGGCGCCGGTGGTGATGAAGCAAATATTTTTGCAGGTGATCTTATGAGAATGTATATGAAATACGCTTCATCAAAAGGTTGGCAGACAAAAGTTCTTTCAATCAACGAATGTGAAGCAGGCGGAGTTAGTGAAGTCGTTATTTCCGTTAAGGGCGGCGAGAATATTTATTCTCAATTAAAATACGAATCAGGTGTGCACAGGGTTCAAAGAGTCCCTCAAACAGAATCTCAAGGCAGAGTCCATACTTCAACCGCTACAGTTGCTGTTATGCCTGAAGTTGATGATGTTGAAGTCGAGCTTAACCCATCGGACTTAGAAATTTCAACTGCTCGCTCTGGCGGTGCGGGCGGGCAAAACGTCAATAAAGTTGAAACAGCTGTGCGTGTTGTACATAAGCCTACGGGTTTAATGGTATTTTGTACGGAAGAACGTTCTCAATTGCAAAACAAAGAACGTGCCCTGCAGATTATTAAAGCTAAATTGTACGACATGGAAGTCCAAAAGCAAATGCAGGAAGTTACGGATTTAAGGCGTTCGCAAGTAGGTACCGGTGATAGATCCGAGCGTATCAGGACTTATAATTTTCCGCAAGGCAGATTAACTGACCACAGGATAGGACAAAATTTAAATGTCTGGACTGTAATAGAAGGCGAGCTTGATGAACTTATTAATTTGTTAATTCAATATGATCAAAAGCTCAAACTTGAAAAGCTTGCCGAGGCTTAGTTTCCTTGGGTCTTGGAGTAACTTTTTTATTAACTTCGCAATAATATTTAATAATATTTTGTGATGTTTTTTTGTTTTTTTCGCACATATTCTACCTCTGAGGCTAATATATTTGTTAAGCAAAATTTTTACATTACCTTGCAAGTTCCAATATGATATAATTTTTATAATATGAAAGATTTAAAAGTTCTTATTACTGCCATAGTTATATCCGCACTGGCTTTTATTTTATTAATTTTTACTGTAGCAAAAAGCTCTACAAAAAACGCATATCAATTGTATGAGCAAGGTCAGAGTTTTTATCTTAAGGGCGATTTTCAAAATGCTTATTATAATTTTTCTAAGATTTCAGTCTTCTGCGAGCTTTACGAGCTTTCTTTGTTAAAACAGGCTGTTTGTGCGCTTAATGCAGGAGATAAAAAAACAGCTTATAAAAAATTTAAACTTCTTACGACAATTTCAAACAATCCTCACATTGCTCCAATTGCAATTTATAATGCTGCTTTAATAAATATGGAGCATAAAAAATATTCTTATGCTCACAAAAAATTTAAGAAATTGTATAAGAAATATCCTGAAAGTGACTATAAAAAAGCTGCAGCTTATCAACTTGGCATTTTGTTTAAGGATAAAAATCCGCAACTGGCAAAAAAATATTTTATAGAGTATCTGCAATATGCCCCCTATGGCAGATATTCAACCTCGGCAATGAAAAAAATCAAAGATTTAAAGATATATCTTGATGATGATGAAAAATGTGTTTTAGCAAACTCTTATTATAAAAATGAAAAGTATAGTGAAACAATAAATTTATCCAAAGACTTAAACTCTTCCCAAGCTGCTTTTGTTTGCGCAAAAGCCCTTGAAAAAAAAGGTGATAAAAAATCTGCCCTTGTATATTATTTAAAATCTCTTAGACTTTGTGATGAAAAAATGAGCGAAGAGGATATTGCACTCGTTGTTTCAAAGTGCATAAGGTTAAGCGATTTGCCTCCAAAAACGGCTTGCGAAAATTTGTTAAAAGTTTCAAAAAAATCTGCTGCTTATCCTGCTATTTTGTTTGAGTATGCTTCTTATCTGTCAAAGATGAATTCAATTAAGTGCTATGAAACTATATATAAAAAGTATCCAAATTCTTATCAGGCGGCACAATCACTTTGGAATGTTTTTTTATATACCTATAAAAACGGCTACAGTGCAAAAGCTAAGCTGCTGGCAGATGAATATTTAAAAAAATATTCAAATAAAATTTCAACCCCTGCGATGAAATTCTGGCATGCAAAAATACTTTTACAGGAAGGAAAAACCCTGCAGGCTAATAAAGAACTGAAAGAACTTATCAAAACGGAACCTGACACCTACTATGCGTACGTTGCACATAATCTTATAAAAGGCGTCAATACTCCTTTCAATACGATGATTTCCAACAATTTGGAAGATTTTAAGGGTTTTACAAAGAAAGATTTAAAGCAAATTTTTAATAATGACAAAACGCTTGTTATGGTGGCAAAGTTAAATGACATACAAACCTTAAAGCTCTTTAAATTACATGATAATTTTATGCTGAGTTATATAGCAGCTTATGAAGGTAACATGCCTTACAGCCTTTATTTGGCACGCAAGGCTTTTGGTGAACTTAATATAAAGCCTCAGCACAACGATTCTCGATATAAGCTTTTATATCCGATAAAATTTGTTGATACTATTAATAAGTACTCTGCAAGATATTCACAAAACCCCTATCTTATTTTGGCATTAATAAGAGAAGAAAGTTCTTTTAATATAACTGCAATAAGTCCTGTGGGTGCTGCAGGGTTAATGCAATTAATGCCAAGTACGGCTTCATCTTTGGGTTTTGGTCCGGTTGATTATAATATATTATTTAACGAAGATAAAAATATTAATCTCGGCGTAAAATATTTTTCGGATTTAAAAAACATATTCAGCGGAGGTGAAATGCTTGCTATTTTGTCTTATAACGGTGGACCTTCTAATGTAAATTTGTGGAAAGAGAAACTTGACGTTTTGAATTTTGATGAGTTTGTTGAAGATATTCCTTATAGTGAAACCCAAAATTATATTAAAAGAGTTTTTGCTTCTTATTGGAATTATGTCAGAATTTATTGCAAATAAAAAACGGTGAGATTTTACTCACCGTTTTTTATTTATTATGTTCTATTTTTAGAATAATGCAGGCTTTTTAACAGGAGCTGCGCCGGGGATTGATTCCCAATTTGCAGCCATTATTTTTTTGAATGATTTTAATGCTGTGTCTTCAAGTTCGCCCAATTCTTCTGCTTGCATAATTAATTCACGCAAAGGAAGAAGTGCTCTTTGATCTCTTAGGACACCAAGTGCTGCTGCAGCACCTGCACGAACAAGATCATTTTCTTGTGTATTTTTCATAACTTCAATAAGAGCAGGAACTGCTTTTGTATCGTTAAGTTTTCCTAACGAAGTTACAGCGTAAATTCTAACGTTTACCCACTCGTCTTTTAACATTTCGATGATTTTATCAACAGCTTTTTTGTTGCCAATTTCACCCAATGCTCTTGTGGCATCGCATCTGACATTAACTTTTTCATGATTGAGAGATTCAATTAAAGCATCTGTTGCGACATCGCCTATTTCAATTAAGGCATCAGTTGCTGTAATACAAACTTGAGGGTTTTCGTCATTAAGTGCTTCAACAAGTGGTTCTACAACTATTTTGCCACCTAAACGACCAAGAGCACGTGCTGCACGAACTCGAACATCAACATTTCGGTCTTCTCTTAAAGATTCAATAAGGGGAACTGTAGCTGTTGTATCGCCCAGTTCGCCTAGTGCACGAGCAGCATACAAGCGAACTGAACCATTCTTATCGTTTTTAAGAACATCAATGAGCGGTTCAACTGCATTAAAGTCGCCCATTTCGCCAAGGACTCTTGCGGCATTATAACGAACTTTTTCAGAGTTGCTGACTTTTAAATCTTTTACCAACTCATCAAAGGATTTTTTTGCCTGTTTTTTTCTATTGTTCACACTAATTGTCATTGCTTCCTCCAATAGACATTCTCTTCACATAAGTATAGTAGAACTTCTTCACTAACCACAATTAATTAAAAACTTATTTCAAGAGAATATTTACCTTTTTGCTACTACTTTTAACATATATTTTACATTTTTTAACATTAAATTTTAATGGTAAAAAGAACACTTTATGTTAATAATATAACATTTTTTTTTGACTTTGTCTTAGTTTATTTATATTAGTTAACAATTTATTATATATATTTTAGTAAAAAAAGATAACATTAAGTAATATTCCGATATTCTATTTTTACAAAAGTTTACATAATTTAATAGCACATGTTTTTATTTTGGTGTATTGTAGAAATAGTTAATAAATCTGTTTTTATATGTGTAATAGTAGTTGTTAGGTTTGGAAAAGGAGAATATTTTGTTAATTAGAGCAATTGATACTAATGTTTACAAAAACAAATTGCAATCAGGGGTTTTAAATTTCACTTCTTTAAAGGGCAGCAATTTGCATCACCACACTAATCCCTATCAGGGTAGAGCGTACAATCAGGAACGTACCACAGAAGACATAAAAAATGCCTTAGATGTTCTTGGAAAAGAGTTACAGATTATAGTTCATAATCCCAGTGCTCCGAGTTTATATTCCAAGGATACCGGAGTTGGCTCTCTTTATAGTGAATCTTCCCAGCAATTGCTGACCCCGTTTCTTAAAAAGTATGGTTTTTCAGGTATTCAAGTTGACCCTGAAGGCTTAAGACCCGAGCATGACTCTTCTCCTTATGTTACAAATTCATTTGTATATAATACTTTAATGATTGACTTAGAGGATTTAACCGAACCCGAAAATGGAGCACTGTTAGATAAAAATATATTTAAGTCCATTGTAAGGCTGAACCCTTCAAAAGGCAGCGATATGTGCGATTATGAACATGCACGTGATAGTTTTGATTTAGCTCTTGCTAATGCGTGGAAAAATTTTAAATCCAAATCTGCGCTTGTTGACTCAATTGTTTCTCCTGTCGAAAGACAAGCAATAAGCCAATTAAAAGGCGATTACGATGAGTATTACGCAAAAAATATAGATATGTTAGAACCCTATGCGATATATTCAATTTTATCTAAAAGATATAATAATGATTATTACAAAAACTGGCCTGTAGAGATGCAAAATTTGTATAATCCGAAAAACGAAAGCTTGATTTCTTCAATTAAGGCAGAAAATCAAGACGACATTGACAAGTTTGTATTTACGGATCTATTGGCAAAAAAAGCCCGTGATAAGGGTATTAAAGCTTTTGCCGATGCAGGAATTACAACAATAGGTGATAATCCTGTCGCTTTTTCGAATCAAGAAGTTTGGGCACATCAGGATGCATTTTTAAAAGATTATAAAATGGGTTGCCCGCCGGATGGTGACAACCCGAAAGGACAAGCATGGGGTTTTGCCGTGTTGAATCCTGAAAAATTATTTAACCATGACGGTTCTTTTGGTCCCGCAGGAAAACTTTTGTATGATAAATGCAGAAAGCTTGCTGCTGATAATCAAGGTGGTATAAGAATTGACCATATCGTAGGACTAATTGATCCTTATGTGTATAAAAATTCTCCTGTTGAAAGAACTGCGGGAAGACTCTTTTCTTCCGAACATAATCATGATTTGAAACATTTTGCAATTCCAAGAGGTCAAAAAAATTCGGCAGAGAAATTTGGTCAGATTTTAAGCAAAATAGTTATTCCTGCTTGTGAATCAGCAGGTGTATCCAAAGACGATATAATTTGTGAAAATCTTGGTGCAATGCCTGACCATGCAAGAGAGGCTTTTGAAAAATTGGGTCTTGGCGGTATGACAGTTACTCAATACCACAATGGTATGAGTGCTACACCAAAAGATACTATTATGATTGGTTCTCACGATACTCAGCCGTTTGTAACATATATCGATAATTTATATGGTCCTTATGGTCAAGATGCTTTTAACCATGCACTATGGCCTGCAGTTGAAAATTCTTTGCCAAGAAGTGCAAGTCATGATACTAAACAAGCAAAATTCGATAAGTACAGATTTGATACAAATAGGTATAAGCCGGAGGAAAATAAAAATGCATTTGCGCAAATGAAATTTACTGAATTGTTTACAAGTCCGGCTCAGCGAGTGCAAATTTTCTGGACAGATTTATTCGGCATGGATAAAAGATATAACATGCCCGGCACTACTGTTGGCAACTGGAGCCTAAGACTAAGCTCTGATTTTGAAAAACAGTTCAATCCGTCAATGTTAATTCAAGCGATTTCAGATGCCTTAAAAGCTCAGGATTCAACTACCGTAAAACAAAATCAGGATTTAATTAACTCTCTTGATGTGGATGCTCAAGCTGCGCAAAGAGAGTTGGGCGGTAAAATTAATTTATTCGGATAATTTATAATAAAAGTGTGCAAAATAAAATAAAGCCCTGATTTTTTAATCAGGGCTTTATTGGTGATTATTTTTTTAATTTGTTTAGAGTTTCATTTACCGCTTTATCAATATCATCATTTTGTTCGGCAGCAGATATAATACCTGAAATATCTGCAGTAATTTCTCTGTCATATTTTTTATCATATTCTGTTTCTGAAATTTTTATATCCCTTGTTGCAACCATTGCTTCTTCTCTTGCTTGTAAAAGATTATTTACGTTTTCTTGATATAGCTTTGTTTTCTTCTTAGCTAAGCTTGTGCCAAGTAAAATAGTACTTAAAATATAGCCACCAATTATTAATAAGCCTGAGTTTTTTGACAAGAATTTTTTAAAGTTTGGATGTTTTGTTCCAAATGCTTTAAGGGGTTTAAAGATGCTTGCGTCTATTTTTTTAACTATAGAATTATTTAAAAATTTTGTGTCAAAATCATTAGCTTTACTTGCAATTTCGTTTACGGTTTGTGGCATTTTATTCTTAAAAATGTTTGCACCTTTTTTTATTGC
Source organism: Candidatus Gastranaerophilales bacterium (assembly GCA_944324875.1). Lineage (GTDB taxonomy): Bacteria > Cyanobacteriota > Vampirovibrionia > Gastranaerophilales > Gastranaerophilaceae > Galligastranaerophilus. Next base: position 8,241 of record CALUXZ010000046.1, read on the forward strand.
GCTTGTAATTGCGGCACTTAATGCAAAACCTCCGCCAATTGTACCCAGAACGTTGATAGCGGCTTTTGAGTTTTCATCTTTTGTTTTTTCACTTGCTTTTTGCGAAACTTTATTTGCGGTTTTTAGTGATCCTATTAATATAAGCCAAGAAGCAAGACTTGCTGCGCCTGTTGCAATTTTTAAGGATGGAGGCGCACTTTTTATTACCCCTTTATTATCCTTAACTTTTGCCTTTATAACGTCCGTAAGTACACAAGTGCTTAATGCAGCAGGGAAGGCGAGTTTGTTTGCTATTCCAATTACAGATTTGTTTGCTTTTTTTTCAGCATTTATTGCGCTTTCAATAGCTATTTCATCGTTTGAAATATTTGCCAAATTTTCAAGCTGTTTTTTCTTTTTGCTAACTTCACTAGTGTAATATGGTAGTTTTGCAAGCTTAACATTTGTGTCCAATTTTACCTTCTTTCAGCATTGTTTGCAAAAAACTTATTTTATTATAGTATATTAATATCTCTGAATGCAATTTATTGCTTGCAACAGCGTAGAATAATGTAAATATTTACAAAAATTAACACGAGGGGAAAACAGTTGAACTATATTAAAATCGTAGATGTTACAAATAGGGATGGTGTACAGACTTCAAGACTGGGGCTTGCAAAATTGCAAAAGACCATTATTAACATTATGTTGAACGAGATGGGGATTAACCAGTCTGAGTTTGGTTTTCCCACGACAGAACACGAAATTAATTATTTAAATGGAAATTTACAGCTCGTTGAAAGAGGCTTGATTAATAAAACAAAACTGTCAGGCTGGATGAGAGCCATTGCCTCAGACGTTCAAAAAGCATTTAACAATGTTCCAAAACTTCAATATTTAAATCTTTCCCAATCAACTTCTGAACAAATGATAAGAGGA
>CALUXZ010000047.1 GCA_944324875.1 Candidatus Gastranaerophilales bacterium
TGCCCAAAAATCCTATATTTAAAGTCCCTCCAGCTTTTTTTCTTTTTTTGTCGCATACGCCCTAAAAGCATTTTAAACGTTGCTTCAGGAATGTCGGACATTTCTTCAATTTCTGCAAAACCAAGGTTTAGCGACTTTAGTTTATTTGGTTCGTCAAAGTGCCGGAAAAGAATATTAGAGCCGTTTTTAAAGACAATTTTTTGTTGTGATTTTATAAATTGCCAGTCGTTGCCCTCTTGCAAGCCAAAATTTTCAAAGTGCTCAAAATAAGCATTTAGTGTGGTATCTCGAACAAGTGAGTAAGTTTGTGCACCGCAAAGCCCGTTTATACCTGCAAATTTCAGACACAAAAGAGTGCCTAAAAGCGAGCCGGCCCAGGTTTTACCCGAGCCGAATCCGCCTTGATATACACATACGTCCAGTTCTAAATTGTGTGGGACTTCAAGGAATTTTTTTTGAGTTTTAAGGAGTTTGTATTTCATTTTTTTTGCCCTCCAAGACGTTTTGTTGTGTTTTTGCCTTTTGAGAGGAATTTTGCGCATTTTTTTGCGCAATTTGCTCCTGTGTTAAAAGAAATTTTGAAGTATTTTCTACACCAAGTGTTGCAAGGGTGTATTTAAAGCACTCTTCCCAGTTGATTTTTTGTGCAATATCATGAATTTTTGAAAATTCGGAAATAGTTTTTTGAACTTCTTTAAATTTTGAATTTTTTGCAATGGTTGTTTTTCTGTCTGAGTATTTATATACAAAATTGCCTTCCCGAACATCAGGTGTAATATCAACGGTTACTGATTTTCCTTCAACTTCGGTACTGATTTTAGATTCACCTATCATAAAATTAGCGTTTGTAAGTGCTGTTTTTTCTAAAAGCGGCATGATAATTTTTCTGTTTATTGAGTCTATAAACCAGTTAAGACGTGCACTTTGCCCGTTTGCCGTATAGTTTAATTCGGTTGCAGTACGCTCTCCTGCCTCTTGTATGCTGCCTGCCATATTGTCGAAAATTCCCGTTGCCCTCTCAATTTGGCTTTTAAAGAATTTTATGAATTCCCAACCGCCAAGCATTGCACTAAAGTTAAGAGGTTGCGGCATTTGTGGCAATAATGACGGGTCATATTCTATTATTTTACCCGGTTTAACTTCGATTTCTCCATGAAAAGCACCTCTGGGAGCTAAAAATGGCGGATTTGATACAAGCTTATGCCCTAAAATTTGTGTTTGCATAATCTCTCCTGCCGTATTTAAAATAGGGATTACCGGTGCTAAGGGGCTTAAACCACGTTTTGTATAAGGGTCTTGTATAATGTTTGCGTATATGTAAGGGCAGTTGACGTAAGGATTTGCTTCATTTTGAACAACAATGAGTCTTCCCACAACAACAATCATGCGGTTTTTGAGAATTTTTCCTGATTCAAGTCTTATGTTTCCGAAAAACTTTAATACTTCAACAAGTCCGTCAGAAATGCCTGTTGTGTCTTTGTCTTTTTTTGAGCGTTCAAGTAACAACGAAAGCTCTTGTGCTGCTTGCTGTGTAATTGTAAAATTTTCTTTGTTTTCAAGAATTTCGTTAACTTCCATCCAGCTGCGATGAATTTTTGGACAACTATCCCAATTTTGTGCTCTTTGAGTATCAAAAACAAAATCATAGGCAGGGATTATTTTAAGCGATGCCCCTTCGTATGTTTTTTCTTTTATCGTTTTAAAAGTTTCAAGCAGCGGGTTTTGTATTTTTTCGTACAAAGTTGCAGCTATTCTTCTTTTTCTCCAGCGGGTTTCCCACCCTACAAAAAGAGTTACTTCGCCTGTTTCAATAAGTTGGTCAACTATCTTTTCAAGTTTGTCAGGGAATTTCATTTTTTCAAGTGCGTTACATAAAAATAATTTATGTTTGTTTGCACGCTCAGTACTTGAGTTATCCGCCTCACATACGTCAAAAAGTCCTTCCGGATATGACGGTATAGCTTCTAAAAGATGTGCTTTTAGTGTTGCTGCCTGTTCCCAAGCATCCGGCAGGTTTATTTTTTTTGAGCCAGAGTCATTATGTGAATATGTGCCAAAAATAGCATTTTTAACATTTTTTATGTGTGATAGTTGATTTCTTCTTTCTTCGTTTAACTTGTCAAATTTTTCGCAAATTTTATTTTTAATTTCCTCTGTCTCAAATTCATTTAATTTTATTGGTTCAAATTCTGTAGCTTTCATTTTTAACCTTTCTTAAATTTTATTAGGGTCAAGCCCTTCAATGCTTTCAAATATTGATTTTTTGGTTTTCAATTCTTCTTGTCTATCTGTACCAAGTTGTTTGCAAAGACCATCCAGTGCCCTAAGCCCCAGTTGTGGTTCTTTTAAGCCGTTTTCATCTTCAAAAAATGCATATTCTATTATTTTTAAGTATTTTTGGACAATAAATGCCTTTGTAATTTCTAATTTTTCAGCGTTTTGTTTGATAATTTTTTCAAGATGTTTTATTTTTTTAGGGTCATCGAGAATTTTTTTTACATTTGTAACGGATGTTTGATTTTTATATCCTGCAAGCTGGGCAGAGTAGTCAGCATCTAGTGTTTTGGCATAGTGTTCAAGAAATTTTTTTTGATTAATATTAATATTTTCTTTATTCATTTTTAATATTTCTTAATAAAGTCATTGATTTTTATTGTTTAATTAGGTACAATAGTTGTGTTGTTAATGCTTCGGCTAGTATGCGAATGGGGTTTCGACCCCTTTTTTTTCCGCCGGATATGGTCTTGCCAAAGATTAACAAAGATTTAAAAAAAGCCCCAAAACAGCTGTATGCTGAATGGGGCATGTGTATACTAGCTGTTTTTAATGAGGTTTAAAATTTGTGCATCAATTTCGTCTTTGTGTTTTAGAAATTCATCTGTTGACATTTTGTCAATATCTTGTGCACTGAAGAATGAGCTGCTTTTTAAATTGCCGTCGAGTCCTTCTTGAGCACTTTTTTCAAGTTTATTCAACAGTTTAGAGTTTTCATTTGTTAAAAATTGTGCATATTTCGGATTTTTAGCGCAAAAGCGTTTAATTGCTTCTTCTTCAATTTTTTTTGTAATTTGCGCTATTTTGTCCAGTTCTTCAATATCAAAATCAATATTGCCGGAATTTAAATATTCAAATAATATTTCACGCCCGCCAAAGAAATCCGGATTTTTGCCAATGAATTCTTCAAATACTTGTGACGTTTTTACAGGTTTATTTGCTGTTTGTTCCTGTTTTTGTTTGATTTCAACCTGTTTGTTGTCTATTGATTTCTTTACATTGTTAACGTTAGAATTTTGTCCCTTTTGGGCATTATTTAAATACAAGGACTTTAAGAGCGATTGTAAAATTTCCCTCTTATCGAGCATACTATTCGATGTCGTTTGACGTTGGCTGTTTGCCGTTATTGGAGCTGCGTTTTGGGTTTGTCCCAATAGCGCCTTCAATAAAAGTTCTTGAACCATATTATCTTTCATCTTATCCCTTCCTTTAACCTAGTTTTACTAAACGTCCCCTTTGGGGACTTTTTTTATATTTCGCATTTTAATACTGCTAAGGCTTTAGGGTTAACTGCAACTGCACCAAAGGTGTAAAGTCCTCTTACAATTGTGTCAAAGGACTGTTCTGCCCTTATTTGTTCGAATTTTTTAATTTGCGAAGCATAAGTGATGGCATCTGTCGTACCTGCCATAATTGTGTAGCTGCCGTCTGTTTCTTTGCCTACGTTACTGCTTACAAATACGTCAAGACCTGCAATTCTGCCGATTGAACCTTCTTTTTTAGCTTTATCAGATTCATTTGATGCGCCTGAGAATTGTTCGCAAAGCAGCAATATTTCTTCTACATCAGGGTGAACAACTACCCAGCCATGTTTTTGAGAAGTTATTGCACCTGTGTTTTTAAGAAGTTTTGACAGTGAAACAAATTGAGAATAGACATTTGTTGCGCTAAGTGTAATGGGTGATTCTTCTTCCCCTTCTAAAATATTTGCAGTATCTGCTTCTGTGTTCATTGTGAAAATATATTTATCAATACCTTCATCAATTGCTTTTTGTGCTTTTGTTAAAATAGCATCAGTTAAAGAAATATTTGTTTGAGCTTGTTTAATGTCAGGTACACTGAAAGCAAAATATAGATTTTGATCCAGCTTTAATGATTTGCTTGATACGGTTGCTGCGCTGTAAGCAGGTAAAGTTCCTGTGTAAGTACCTGTTGCAACACTTTCAGGGGTTGCGATTTTAATTTCCGATGTGCCGTTGTCAGCATCTGCTTGATAATCCCTGTTTACGCATTGCAACATTGTGCAGTTTTTGTCTAAGCCTGCATTGATTTTTTTGCTCCAAGTGGTAACAATCAAGCTGCTGTAAGCCGTTGATAAGTTTTGTTGTGCCATTTCTTTTTCCTTTCTTTTATATGCGCCTCCCCGCAAGGCTCTATAGTGCGGGGTTAAATTTTGAGAATATATAAAGGTTTTCGGCTTTTCCTGCCTTAAAACATTCATTTCTTAATGTTGCTTCATATTCAAACTCAAGCTTTTCAATAAGTTTCCATGCGTAAGAGTTTTCACCTACTATTTCAACACTCAGTTTTCTTACGTTCATAACTTCAAATAAGAACTTAAGACCTTTTTTTGCAATTGCATAAGAGCCAAAACCCCAGTAGGGTCGACAAATGCAGAATGTTACTTTTGAGTCAAAAAAGCCGTTTGGTACTTTTCTTGTTTCGTATAAATAAAAGAATCCTGCAAATTTTTCATCTTTTCCTAAAAGTATGAAATATATGTTATTTTTGAATTTTTTAACGAAGTTTGTAAATCTTTCAAATGTTGAAAAATTTAATTGAAAAAACTCGTCATCAAATAATCTTGAGTGATATTTGAAACATAGTTTGAAAAATTTTAAAAGTTCTTTGTGTCTTATTTTTTTAAAATTAATATCAAACAAATCACTTAATTTATTAATTTTCATGGTTGCCTCTTTGTTAAATTTATGCTATTTTATATTTGGAGATTATAGATTATGAATAATGAAGAAAAATTTCTTGTAATTGAACAGTACAAAATATACTCTGAAGCTAAGGAAACTTTTATTTCAAGGAATTTCCAAACAAACAGGTTTTACCTTGTGCTTTCACTTGTTTTATTTTTACTTTTATACGTTTTTTATGCACTGACACCATCTGTTGTTCCTATTGTTGTAGGTTCTATTATTGGTATGGCTGTTTGTGTTATGTGGTGGCTTAACCTTGACAGTTATCAGTTTTTAATAAAAATTAAATATTCAAAAGTTTTGGAAGAGATGGAAAAGCTTTTGCCGTTTATGCCTTACAAAAAAGAGTATGAAGCTTTTCAGGAAGCAAAAAGAGATAAAAAAGCAATAGTTTTCTCTGATTTTCAGAAATTTCTTACAATTATCCTTTTTTGTGTTCATCTTGTAATATTTTCAAACGGTATCAGTTCTTTGTTCATAAGCTTAGTTAAAATGTATTAACCAAAGCTTATGCGTGGTGAATCTTCGTAAGATTTTGTTCCTGATGTTCGTAAATTTGCAATAGCATTGAAGTATAGTGTTCTCCAATAGCCAAATTTTGCAAATGATGGGTTTGCTTTAACTTTTATAAGCGTTCCGTACACTAAGACGGGTTCTAAATAAGGAAGCGGTATTATACTTGTGTCGTTTTTATTTTCCATTTTTAATTTTTTATTACCGTCTTCATCTTGTGCGTATAAGTCGGATACATAAATTACACTTAGTTTTCTTTGAATAGGTGATGGCATTGTAATTATTAAGTCGCCAATGCTTGAATAGCAGTCAGTGTAAGTTTTCTTGTCGTTTGTTATTAGAGATGGATGTATGTATTTATATTTCTTTGTTCCTTCCCAAACGGATATAATTTTACCTCCAAAATTTTCAAGTATTGTTGTTTGTTCTTTTTCAAGCACAATTTCATTTTTTTCTATTTGAAAATCCCAAATATATGAACTTAAAACTTCTGAATTAGTCAGATTTATAAGATTTAAAACCCTTTTGTGTTCACTTTTTATTATTTCATCAAAATCGTTTACTTCCCTCCAGTTTAACTCGTTTAAAACTTTTGTAAAAATTTCATAATAAGTTGGCTTAATACGTTCAATTTCATTAGTGTTTTCGCTCATTTATTCCTCCTTTTTAAACAAAGCCTAAAAATTCATATTTAAATCCGCAGCATACAAATCTGTCCAGACCTTCTTTATAAACTTTAGTGATAAGTTTTTTGCCTCTTGTATTATTTTTCATATCTTCCAGCAATATGTGTGCGGGTATTTTAATTTTAAAATTTGTGAATACCGAACTTTTTGTCCAAATGGCATGTTCGCCCAGCATTTGTGTGTATTCATAATTAAAAGTCATTTAAAAGTTCCTTAAACTCAATTCCTACAAGTTTAAAGCCGTCGCCTTCTTCTTCACCTTCAATATTTAATGCAACGCTTAAATTGGAGTCAAAAATTTGTAAATTTACTGAACTTTGATACGAATTTGCCCAAAACGGGCTGTAAGAGTTTTCAAAACAGTTATAATTGCTTTTAGGTTCTTCTTCCGATGCCCACATTAAAGCTCCAATTTGAACTGTTTTTACATATTCGTAGTCAGATTTTACTTCTTTCACAAAATCTTTTGATACACTGAATTTAAAGCGGTTTTCTCCAGTTTCATCCAAAAGAAGCGCAAAATCTTCAACAATTTTTCGCTCTGACGGTTTGCCCAAATGGAAAAATGGTGTTGAAAAACTAAATTTTATTGCTTCTCCGTCAAATGTTGAGCCTATATTTTCAAGTAATATCTTACCTTCTTTACAACCGGAAAGTATTTCGGAATTGACGTTTGCGGCTGATGTAATATTTTGGGTTTCTATTCTTTTTGTCCAACTGTCGTTTGCAAAGTCGTAAATCCAGATTGTATTAAAATATTCATTGTCAGAATATGGCAGATAAAACCAAAGTTGATTTTTCTTTTCATAAGGCACACAAAATGCTTTGTCTATGCGGCTTTTATCTGCATTTTTAAATGCATCCTCAACAGATGATGCAATATTTCCGCTCATCATAATTTGTGAGAGCTCTCCGACTTGCGATAATGCAAAAAGACCATCGGCGTTGAAAAAATATTGTTTGTTGTTGCATGTACATACTGCTTTAGAACTTTGTGTGCCCTTATCTGCAAATTTTATAATAGAAAAATTATCAGCAGATGAGCCTGAGAGTAAATATACTCCGTCAGATTTAAATATGGCTAAATTTCCACAATAAAGTGCAAGCGCTGAGATTTTTGTAACTGATGAGTGAAAGTTTGAAATATATCCTGCATCGTTTTCACTTTCCCAGTCGTCAAATCTGCCAAGTGCACTGTAGTACAGTGTTGAATTTGAACCTATCCAGAGCCTGCCGGCATAAGAGCACATTGCATCAGGTATAATTTCTTTTCCATCTTTCCCGTTTGCATTTAAAGGATTTAATTTTGTACTTAAATTTATGTTGTAATAATACCCTTCGCAGTTTTGAGCAAAAAATACTACTCCATCTAAAAATAGAGTAAAGTCTGCAGAATTTATTTCCTTTTCATAGTCATGAATAACGCTTGTTGCCTTAGTTTGGTAATTATAGTATTTGATTTTACCGTCTGATCTTGCATACAAAAATCCGTCTGTCGTTTTTGGATACTCACAAATTCCGACAATTGCACAATTATCTTCTACATCTTCGTTTAAATATGTTTGGTTACCCATCATGCGCTCAACACCTTGATTTTTATACAATTCTACGTTGTAACTGTCATCCCAGTTGAGTTTTTTAGCACCATAACCAAGCATTACCTTTGTGGAATTTGTGTTAATACCGCCTGAAAAATCATAAAACGCAAGTTTATTATCGCTCATAATACCACCTTACTTTGTTTCTAATGTAATCTCCGACTTCCCCTGCTTTTATTGAAGGTTCGTAGGGGATGTATGTAATATCAATTTTTCCTGCACTTGTTGAATTAGGTAGCATTTTTCCTACTTCATAGTGTGTCATAACAGAATTTTTTGAAGGCTTTAGTCCGTATTTCTTAAGCAGTGTTGCGCAATATGCAAATGCACTTTCCGCTTGAACCCTTGTAAAAGGAAAATTTCCAATGTTTGATGGGTTTTTGTAGCCGTACATTGAGCATAAAGAAATCCCTATTGAGCCTGTATTAAACCCGCCTGTATGTGCTGCATAATATCCGTCGTTACAGTTGAGGTTGTCTTCAGGTTTATATTTTCCTTTTGTAATATTTCCTTTGTTGTCAACCAGAAAATGATAATGTTCAAAATCCGTTAATGAAGGAGTATAATTGCCTCCGCTCCAGTGTAGAATTATCCTGTTCATGTGTTTCTCCTGAAAGTAAATCAAATGCCAACTTACCATATATGTCTAAAAACCTTGATATGGCCTGTGTTCTGTTTTGAGCACGGAATTTAATATAAATTCTTGAGAGGTGATTTTGTACCGTACGGACACTTAAACCCAAGGTATTAGCAATTGCCCTGTCTTTCAGCCCCAAACAAAGCAAAGACATAACTTGTTTTTCTCGGTTTGTTAACTTCATTTTCTATCCTCTCTTGCGGCTTTGTTTATTAATATCAGCAATAAGCCTAAAAAAGATGAATATATTTTCCGCAGTTAAAAATTTCTTTTTCTTATTTTTTTGAAAAAACTTATTTGTAAGGATTTTCAGCAAAAAAATAAGAATTTTTATTTGTGTAAATTTTTGTAAACGCAAAAAATTCAGCACAATTCCAACTATCTTTTTCGGCATGTTATTTTTCTCACTCCTCAGCCGCATGCTCTTTGGTTTTTAAGGGGTTACATAAGTCTTAAACTATTCACATAATAACAGACAAAATTTTTTTGAAAATCGCCAGAATTACTTGAGTAATTTTAATTAGTAAACTTATAAAAATATGTGTAAGATACTTTTGCAGTAAGGATTTACAGGACTTTTTACTTGCTAAACTTATTATAATTTTTATTATAATTTTACAAAAATTAATAAAAAAACGGGCACATTACAAAAACACTGTGCCCGAATGAATTAAGATACGAAAAACTGATTAATTATACTCTGTC
>CALUXZ010000048.1 GCA_944324875.1 Candidatus Gastranaerophilales bacterium
TCTGTTTTTCTGCCTCTAAGGCGTTTTTCGAGTTCTTCCATATTTGGTGGCATAATAAAAATTGAAACACACTCAGGATATTCTTTCATAACCTTTTTTGCGCCCTGAGTTTCAATCTCAAGAATTACACTAACGCCGTTTTTAAGCGAATTTAGAACAAATTCTTTTTTTGTACCATAGTAATTATCAGAATATTTTGCCCATTCCAAAAATTCATTATTTTTAATTTCATTTTCAAATTCTTCTTTTGAAACAAAAAAATAATTTACGCCTTCTTTTTCGCCCTGACGAGGTTTTCTGGTCGTTGCAGAAACAGAGTAAATGATGTCGCCTTTATTTTTTTCAAAGAATTTATTTAACACAGTTCCCTTGCCAACACCCGAGGGACCTGTTATTACATATAATTTTGCCTTTTTGTCTTTCATAGAGGCTATTATACAACAATTTTTAATATAAAAAAAGCGGGTTTTTAACCCCGCTTAATTTTACACTTCGATGTATTCTTTTAATCTTTTTGAACGATTAGGGTGTCTTAATTTTCTTAAAGCTTTTGCTTCAATTTGTCTAATACGTTCACGTGTTACTCCAAAAAGTTGACCGACTTCCTCTAGTGTTCTTTGTCTGCCATCATCCATGCCAAAGCGCAATCTTAGGACATCTCTTTCACGTGCTGACAAACTGCCTAAAACTTCAGCTAAGTCTTCTCTTAAAAGTTCATGGGCTACCGTTTTAACAGGGGCATCAGCGTCTTTATCTTCAATAAAATCGCCAAGGCGTGAATCTTCTTCCTTGCCAATTGGTGTTTCAAGAGATAGAGGTTCTTGAGCAACTTTTATAATTTCTCTTAATTTGTTAATAGAAATGCCCATTTCGACAGAAAGTTCTTCTTCGGTTGGTTTTCTTGCAAGCTCTTGAGCAAGTTTTCTTGTAACTTTTTTAAGTTTATTAATAGTTTCAACCATATGAACAGGGATTCTTATTGTTCTTGCCTGATCTGCAATTGCTCTGGTTATTGCTTGTCTTATCCACCAAGTAGCATAAGTTGAAAATTTATAACCTCTTTCATGGTCAAATTTTTCAGCAGCACGAATTAGACCCAAATTGCCTTCTTGAATTAAGTCTAAAAATAACATGCCACGACCTACATATTTTTTTGCAATTGAAACAACAAGCCTTAAGTTTGCTTGGACAAGTTTCCTTTTTGCAACTGCACCGCTGTTGCCACCTGCAACAATCTTTCTTGCAAGGTCAATTTCTTCATCAGCAGTTAAAAGCTTAATTCTGCCTATTTCTCTTAAATACATTCTTACGGGGTCATCTACAGAAATTCCTCGAGGTGGTGTTATATCGCCTTCTTGAGAATCATCTTCATCATCTTTATCAAAAAAGCCGCCTGAAAGACTTGTATCCATTGAACTAACACCATGATTGCTTATAATGTTGCTAATGTTATCTGTTTCAAGACCTGTTGAGTCAAAATAACTGTCTTCACTCATCATATCTGAATTTTTGTCAACAACGCTTATAACTGAATCATCGGAACTTCTTTTTCTGCTCATTAAATTGTCTCCATTCTGTTTGCTTCAAATTGTTTCATAAGTATTTTAAGTTTTTCATCCTCGCTAAGACTTTTGTCTTTAATTTTTTGTCTTAGTTCGTTTTTTTTCAACTTATCATTTATGCTGTTAAGCCTTTCAAAAATTTCATTAACGGCTTGTATATAATTTTCATAGTCAAGGTTTTCGTATTCTGTAGATGAAAAAATTTCATCCGATAATTTTTGCTGTATTGTTGTATTATTGTAAAACTCACAAAAAAGTTTTTTTGCTAGTTCATCAATATTATTTACTTCACCAAGTACTTTGTCAATAGCTGTAATAATTGCCAAATTAGCCTCGTCATGCGCTTTATAGGCGCTTATTGCATGCTTGTAAAAGTTTCTTTTTTCAGGAGTGTTGGCTACAAATGCTAATTTTATAAGATTATTTTCCATAAGTGTATATCTTGTTTTTAAGTCTTTTGAAGCATGACGGGAAATAGGCATTTGTCGCATATTTTCCTGTTCTTCAAAAATATTATTTTTGTATTTTGCTTTTTGTACAAGAGATTTTAATATTTCTTCATCAAGATTTAATTTAAACGATGTGTTTTTAATGTAATCGGATAAAATTACGGGATTTTGAATTTCTGACAAAATATCAGCTATTTGCTGTACAAATTCACTTTTTTGCTGAGGCGTTGTATCCGTATTTATTTCGTCCAATGTTTTGTTTAGTCTGTAATCAAGAAGCAATGGCGCATTTTTAATATATTTTTTATATTCGTCAGCTCCAAATTCTCTTATAAATTCATCCGGATCTTTACCACCAACTTGTGAGACTACACGAATTTCACAAACGGAATCTGTGTTTTGCGAATAACTTGAATCATACTGTTTAATATCACCAAGGCTTGAAAAAATGTTTTTAATAACCTCAGCTCCGGCTTTTGTAGCTTTTTGCCCGGCTGAATCTGAATCAAAAGCAAGATAAATTTTTCTTGAAGGACTATAGCGTGCGATAAGTTTAATATGTTGGGGTGTCAGAGCTGTTCCGCAAGAAGCAACTGCATTTTGAACGCCTGCAACATGGGCTGAAATTACATCAAAATACCCTTCCATAATAATTACGGAATCTTCCTGTTTAATAAAATCTTTAGCACGATTTAGACCGAAAAGCACGTTACTTTTATTATAAATTGTTGAATCAGGTGAATTTAAATATTTTGGATTTTGCCCGTCAATAATTGCACGTGCGCCAAATGCAATAGTATTTGAATTAACATCCATTATCGGGATAATAATTCTATTTTTAAACCTGTCAAGAAAATCCCCGTTTTTTTCATACAAAAGACCCGCTTTGTACATTTCGTCATTTGTATAGCCCTTTTCACGCAAATACTCTTTTAATTCAAAATTTGAATTTGGAGCAAGACCCAAAAAGAATTTTCCTATTGCAAGTTCACCTACTCCTCTTTTTCCAAGGTACTCAAGCGCACGCTCATTTTTTAGGAGATTTTTATGATAAAACTTCATAGCTTCATCCATTGCACTTAAAAGTCTGTCTTTTTCTTGCTTATATTTTTGAGTGTCTTTTGAACTTTTTGGTAAATCAATTCCTAAAATATCGGCTTGTTCTTCAATAACTTCTTTAAAACTTTGGTTGTTTATTTTCATTAAAAAAGCCAGAACATCGCCACCTTCGCCACAACCAAAGCACTTAAAAATTTGCCTTGATGGTGTAACTACAAAAGATGGTGTTTTTTCGTTGTGAAAAGGACATAGACCGCTATAGTTGCGGCCTGCTTTTTTCAATACGACATACTTTGAAATTACATCCACAATATCAAGACTGTTTTTTATTTGTTCTACTGCTTGACCGTATGTTATTTCCGACATATTTCCTTATGGGTTACAATTGCAAACTGGTCGCTCATGCCAGCAACATAGTCAATTGCGCCCTGTTCACCGTAAATATTTTTGTAATACTCAAACAATTCTGAAACAATTCTCTTAATTTTGTTTTCTTCCTGCTTTGTTTTATCATTAAAATAAACATTTTTAAACATCCATGACCTTAAATTGTTTAAAAAGTTTACACAAATTTCAGACATTTTTATTTCACTTTGATTAACGCTATTTAAGTACATGTCTTTTATAACTTTGTTAATTCTTTCAAATTTTGTTCTTCCAAAATATTCCTGAAATTCTTTTGGAATATCATTTTCGGTTATTATATCTTCTCTTATTGCATCTTCAATATCATGATTTAAATAAGCGATTCTATCGGCAATTTTTACAATTTGTCCCTCAAGTGTAAATGGCTTTCCTATTCCTGTATGGTTTAAAATGCCATCAAGTGTTTCTTTTGTAAGATTTAACCCCTCAATAACTTCTACAACCCTTACACTGTGAACATTGTGCTTAAAGCCATTTTGCGTAGCTTCCATAAGGGCTTCTTCACCACTGTGCCCAAAGGGGGCATGTCCTAAATCATGCCCAAGTGCTATTGCTTCTGTTAAATCCTCATTTAAATTTAAAATCCTCGCAAGTGTTCTTGAAATTTGCGAAACTTCAAGCGTATGAGTTAGACGTGTTCTTAAATGATCGTTTTTTGGCGTATAAAAAACTTGAGTTTTTCTTTTTAACCTTCTAAATGCTTTAGAATTTATAATTCTTTCTTTATCTGTTTGAAACTCTGTTCTAAATGGATCTTTCAGCTCCTCGTATTTATTTCTTCCTTTTGAATTTATGGATTTTTGTGCAAAAGGCGACAGAGCATCTTCTTTTTTATATAAAAGTTCTTTAATACTGTTCAAATCATTATCTAAAGGCATGTTAAAATTTTAACACAAACTTAATAAGTTATATATTGAAATTTAAAATTTCTAATTTATACTAATAGTTAGGTTATGATGTTGGGTTAATTGATGAGCAATAAAAAGTTATCAGACGATATCATCTTTCAAGCAAAAGATGAGATTAAAAAATCTCAAGATAACTTCATCTCTTTATTTTCAGATTTAATAGCCCAATACGGTGCTGATGAACTGTCTGAAATTTATTCTAAACTTTTAGGGGAAATTAAAGCCCCTAATTTTTTAAGAATTTTAATTAAAGAAATTGATAAATTAAGACATCCTAAAAATCTTGATGATTTAATTGATTTTATTTTGGACTGCGATTCAAAAGACTTTGATGATGCTTCAGAATATTTAAATTTAAAAGTATTGTGCATAAAGGCTATTTCTAATTATAAAGATATAAAAGCAGTTACACCTCTTTTGTATTGTTTAAATAATAAAAATGAGAATTACAAATTTCGTCTGGCAGCAGCTGAAGCTCTAGGTAAAATAGGTGATAAAAATGCTGTTGAATCGCTTATTGATGTTGTATCAGATGAAAATGAAAAATCTGTTTATGTGCGTGAATCTGCTGCTCTTGCTCTTGGTATGATTGGAGATGCTCGTGCACTGGACGCTTTTGTAGGCATTTTAGAAGCAAAAAAAACTTTTCTGGATAAATTTACCTTTTTGAAAGAACGAATTATTGAAGCTTTAAATAAAATAGATTTTTCAAATAATAAAAGGGCAATTGCAGCTCTTAAAGAGGCACTAAATGATGAATCCTCACAAGTAAGAATTAATGCAATTGAGTCTTTAATGAATTCCAAAGTTGAACAAGCACCGGATTTAATATGGAAAATGTTGTATGATAACGAGCAAGATGTTCGCAAAAATGCTGTTATTGCGCTTTACAACCTTGAAGGACGAGATGCTCTTATAAAAATAATCTCAGATGAAACATTGAATCCTGATTGTGCTCAAGAAGCACAAGATGTGCTATTAGAGATTGATGAGGAAGAGGATGAATAAAACAGGCATTATTCTACTCTCGGGTGGGCTTGATAGCCTTGTAAGTCTTGCTGTAGCAAGGGATTTTTGTGATGTTAAATTAGCTCTTACGTTTGATTATTCACAACGTGCATTAAAAGACGAGATTCAAGCCGCATCAGAAATTGCCGCTTTTTATAAAATTGAACACAAAGTTATAAAACTGCCTTTTTTATCTGAAATTACAAATAATGCACTTGTTAATAAAAATGCAAGCTTGGAATTTGAAAAACTTGACGAAAACAGTGCAAAAGCTGTTTGGGTACCAAACAGAAACGGATTGTTTCTTAATATTGCAGCAAGTTTTGCCGATTCTTTAGGATTTGATTATATTATAATCGGAACAAACAAAGAGGAGGCAAACACTTTTCCAGATAACAGTAAGGAATTTTTAAATCAGGCAGAAAGTTTTTTTAAATTTTCCACCATGGCGCAACCAAAGATATTTGCGCCGCTAAAAGATTTAGAAAAATACGAGATTATAAATCTTGCCGTTGAAAAATCAGCACCGCTCAAGTTTTTAAAAAGTTGTTACAATTCAAAAGAAAGTTGTGCTAAAAGTCATTGCGGAAAGTGTGAATCTTGTAAGCGTTTAAAGGCTGCTATTTTAAAAAGTGTTAACAAAGACTTGCTAAAACTCTTTTTTTAACCCAAAATTATTTTGTGGGTATGAAGAATTTATTTATCGATAAAGAAATAAAATATACAGGAAAAGAGCTTTCGCCTCATTGGATTTATAAGAACTTTAACATTTGCGGTGATTGCATAGTTTCTTTTTTGGGTGAAGTTGACGTAAAACTTAATGAAATGGTCGATATTGAAGATGTAATTAATATTGAGCCTATTTCATCAAAAAAAATGCTTAATTTTATAATTGAATGTTTTGATTGTACTTTATCAGAAATGGTTTGGCGACAAAGACTTTTTATATCTATAATTAAAGAATGCCTTGAAAAAATGGGCAAAACCATAGTAAGGGATGGTGATGATTTATTTTTTGAAGGTAAAAAATTATCAGTGTCAATTGCCACAAAATCAATAACTTCAACACTTATTCATACAGCATTAAATGTTGTTAGCGACGGTGCACCAATCGAAGTATCATCACTGTCAGATATGGGAATTGACAATATAAAAAAATTAGCGCAAGATATTATGAAATCATTCTGCAATGAAGTCGAAAGTATTTATTTGGCAAAATGCAAGGTAAGGGGTTTAGTTGAATAATGAGTATGAATTCTCCTGATTATCTTACATATAAAAAAAGTAAAATTAATCCTCAAAAGGAGCATAACAAACGTACTTCAAAGTTTAGGATTGCACTTTGGATTTTTATAATAACATTCTCGGTTATTTTTGCTATTGTTGTTCAGGTTGTAAGAAAATACGCTACACGAATAGATATTGAATACGACAGAAATATGGACTCTGCCGCCAAGCAGGCGGATAGCTCCATACTTACACAAGGTTTCGGCTCTGATACAAAAAGATTAATTGATAAACGTTTGAAACTTATACAGCTTGAAGAAAATGCGCCTAATGAAGCAAAAATTATATCTAATGAAAATGAAAACAACGAGGTAATTGATCTGGAGCAATTTGCACAAATTAAAGAATCTTCTGCAAATCAAGATGAAGGGTTCATCGATAAAGAAATCGATACAAAACAATCGCATGAAATGGGTGAAAAAACAATAAATACAAACCCTTCAAATATTGCCGTGTATTCAAAGGTATTAATAGGAAAGTACGCTACATTTGAAGACGCTAGAGCTGCCCAAGACTCGGTAAGGGAAGTTAATCAGGGCACTACTCCGTTTATAAGAAAAGTTGGTGATATTTATGCGCTTCAAGTCGGATCTTATCAGGATTTAAACACGGCAAAACAAATTGCTTCTAAATTCAGAGCGCAAGATTTTGATGTTTGGATTTACCAGCAATAGATAATTCCTTACTTAACATTTCTATACTTGATTTTAAATATTTTTATTTTATTATTAAAATAAGTTAATATCACTTGAAAGGATGCAGAAATGTCAATTGTATGCGAAATATGCGGAAAAAAATCTATTAAAGCAGCAAAAATTTCCTTCTCTCATAAACAACATGTACACAGACAACTCCCTAATCTTCACACTGTGAAGGCTAATATTAACGGTGTTGTTAAAAGAGTTCGTGTTTGCTCATCTTGTATTAGAGCGGGAAAAGTTACAAAAGCTATATAAGTTCAAGCTTTTAAAATTAAATTTTAAAAAACGACCTAAGGGTCGTTTTTTTGTGCGCAATTTTTTTAGAGTAAATGTTTTTATTAATATATACAAAATATATAAAAAGGAGATAGTCCGTGTCTGATTACAATTCATATAGATTTATGGGTTTTTGGTTTCAGCCTGATCCTGTTTCCATGGACAATGCTGACCCTTTTTATCACAATCATTATTTAGAAAATTATTGGAACGAAAATAATTATACTCAATCTTCATCTTCGAATTTTACCAGTATTTTTGATAATTATTTTAATTTTAATTACGATAACAGCCTGAATAATTATGAAAATACAGGCTCACCATTTGATGCCTATTTTAATATTGGTTCAAATAATACACAAATTTCCAACGGGTATGAGAGTGTTTTAGATAATTACAGAAGTCAAATGTCACAATTTGGTGTTGAAGGCACAACGAATACAAATAACACTTACAATAGTTTTCAAACTTCAGGCACCAGTGCAAATGAAGATTCTATTGATGAGAGATTTGAATCATTAATTGGTGATGATGGTAGTTATTTTAATCCGTTATTCATCTAGAAATTTTATAAGAAAAATGCAAAAAATTTCCCATTAAGTTTTCATTCCAAACTTCAACACCCTCTGGAACATCGAGAACGGACGGGGAAAAATTCCAAATATATTTAATGTTAGATTTTACAAGAAAATCGGCAGTTTTTTGAGCTGCATTTCTGGGAACTGTCAAAAGTACCATTTGCACGCCCATTTCTTTTGCTAATTGTGGCAGTTTTGAAATGTGAAAAACCTCTTTTTTATTTATCGTAACACCAACTTTAAGAGGATCGTTATCAAATAATGCCATTACATTTAAACCATAGTTTAAAAAATTATCGTATTTTGCAAGTGCAAGCCCTAAATTTCCCGCTCCTACTATAAAAGCGTTTTTTGGGTGTTCAAAGCCCAGAGTTTTTTCTATTGCCTTTTTTAAATCCGAAACATGGTAGCCAACACGAGATTTTCCACTGTTTTCTAGAAGCGAAATGTCTTTTCTCACCTGAGAATCATCAATATTAAGCAAATTTGCAATCTGAGAAGATGTTATTGTGTCTGTTTTTGAGGCAATAAAATCACTTAAAATGCAATGGTAAAGGGTAAGCCGATTTATTGTTTTGTCTGAAATTTTTTCTTTCATAATTTTTAAAAATATCGGACAGTGTATTTTGCACTGTCCGATATGAATTTAATCTATACTTCGCCGTTGTAGGCTTTAATATACATTTCTCTAATTTCTTTCATTAGAGGATATGCAGGGTTTGCACCTGTACATTGATCATCAAATGCTAATTCTACAAG
>CALUXZ010000049.1 GCA_944324875.1 Candidatus Gastranaerophilales bacterium
CACCCTGAGCACAAAAACCCTGTCACCCTGAGCACAAAAACCCTGTCACCCTGAGCACAAAAACCCTGTCACCCTGAACTCGTTTCAGGGTCTTATGTCCATACTAGGCATCGCCTATCAACAGTTGCGTTTTCGACCCGCTCAACGTGGCTCTCAAACTCACTCCGGCTTACGCTAAACTCACTCTGGCTTACGCATTTTTATCTCGTACTTCAAAAGTTATTTCCCAACCGTCATCAGGGTCAACAGGCGGTTTTTTAGGTTTTACATCTACAAACTCAGCATCTTTTTGTGCTTTTGTTTCATAATCGTTAATTGTCGAAATTTCAGGCTGTTTATATATTTTTTCTTCTTGATTTTGCTGTTGTATTTCTGCGCTTAATGCTGCAACAGGCTCTTTTTGAGGCTCATTTTCCTTTTGCTCTACGCTAAGCGGCAACCAGAAGCCAAAAGTCGAGCCTTCGCCAACTTTTGAGTGTACAAAAACTTTTCCGCCATGGTGTTTTTCAATGGCTATTTTAACAAGGTGCAAACCAAGCCCTGTACCCTTTATTGTATGAGTTGCATTTTCAATTCTAAAAAATCTGTCAAATATTTTTTCTTGATATTCAGGTGCTATGCCCATTCCCATATCTTCAATTGTTACTTCTAAGAATTTCGGGTCTTTGGCGATTTCTGCACGAACTTTAACACGGGAATTATCCGGAGAATATTTAATTGCATTTGTAATAAGATTTGATAAAACCCTTTCAATACTTTGCTCATTAAATTCAACTTCAGGTAAATTAGGCTCTTTTATAACAGAGAAAGTTATATTCTTTTCTTGAGCAAGGATTTTGTGATCTTCAATAGAGCGTTCAATTACAGGCATGATGCTTTGCTTTGTTTTTTCAAGTTCCACATCATTTTGCAATTTTGAAAAGTCAAGAATATCATTAACCATTTTATTTAGTCGGATGACTTCTTGATTAATCGTGCCGATGAATTCTTTTTGCTCGTCGTAATTAAAGTCTTTTCCGTAGTGATAAAGTGTCTCAGCATAACTTGTAAGAATTGTTACAGGCGTTCTTAATTCATGAGATACATTTGAAATAAAATCATTTTTAAGTTTATCAACTTCTGCTTCTTTAGTTATATCAATAAGGATTATAATGTAGCCCATATAATCATGGACTTTTGAATACATTGGAGAAATAAGTGTTTTTATTATTCTTTTATCTACTTCGATGTTAAATTCAAGCGGCTTTTTCTCCATTACATCAAGCGGGGTGTCTTTAAATATATTAATTTTTTCTCTAAAACAAAGTTCGCCGTCTGTATCGCAGTAATTTTGCACATTAGTGCCCACTATATCCATGGCAGTAACTGATAAAATCTTTTGTGCTGCAGGGTTAATCATTGAGATTTTATCGTAGTTATCACATACAACAACGCCGTTTGCAATGCTCATAAGGACAGCCTCAAGCTTGTTGCGCTCAAGTGTGAGCTGGTCGACATTTTGTTCTTCATAGGCATGGAGCCTTTTTGACATATCATTAAAAGCACTAAAGAGTTCTTTTATCTCGCCTGAGGCTTGTTTGTAGTCTAAAATTGTTCCGAATTTGCCGCTTGAAATTTCCTTAACACCATGGTGCAAAAGGGTTAGCTCTCTTGTTATAAGAAAAGTATTAACCAAAATTACTATTGTAAAAATTATCCATACCAGAGTAAATACAATGAGCATGGAATTTTTTGTTGTGCGAGCGACAATGCTTGCCATATCAGCACTCAGACCAATTTCAACAACACCTACAATTCTGCCAAAAGTATCTGTCATAGGCGAACTTATGTTAATTCTTGTATCTTGTGCCCGGCGGTTGTATGCGTCTGCTGTTGTGTAAATTATTTTACCTTTTGAGTCTTTAAAAGTTATAAAAGAAATGTCTTTGTTGCTGGTAAGGATTGAATTGGCATGAGTTCTTAAAAGATTATATTTGTACTCTTGCGGGGTATCTTTTGTAAGTTCATAACTTTGTATAGCAAGGGTTTTGGTTAAAAGTTGTCCGAAACTGCCATAGGAGTCATATAGTTTTTGCTGGATTTTGCTTATTGCAAAAATAGCTACTGCGACAATTAAAATTGTCGAAATTAATAACCCCGTAATGATTAATTTATTTTGTGCTGTTAAATCAAATTTAACTTTGTTCATTTCAGACAATATTATAGCATAACAATGTTGTGTTATAATCCTTTTATGCAGAAAAAAATTATTTCAACTAATAAAAAAGCATATCATGATTTTTTAATTTTCGACAAGTTTGAAGCAGGACTTGTTTTGACAGGTACTGAAATAAAATCAATCAGAAAAGGTGCAATAAATTTAAAAGACAGCTTTGTTAAAATTGAAGATATGGAGGCATTTTTATATAATGCCCATATTAGCGCATATGAGCAGGGAAACAGGTTTAACCATGAAGAAAAGCGCACAAGAAAATTGCTTTTGCGCAAAAAAGAAATTTTAAAAATGTTGGGCAAGGTAAAGCAGGAAAATTATACTATAGTGCCCCTTGAAATGTATTTTTCAGGGCGCTGGGCAAAGCTTGAAATAGCCCTTGCCAAGGGTAAAAAACTTTATGACAAAAGAGAGTCTCTAAAGAAAAAAGACATTGAAAGAGATATTTCAAAGAATATTAAGCACTAAGGTGTTTGTTGATTGTTGGGAAACGCTATTGCTGAAGCGTTTTGAATGTATGGTAATATCACGCTTTTACCGTCATCACCAAAACCAATGTAGAACATATCGCCAAGAACTACATCTTCCCAGCCGGCAGTGTCGTATAAGTCATCTTGGTCATCATATTCTGCTTGTTTCCACTGCGCAATAGGTGTATCAATTTTTGTAGGTCCGTTATCTCCGTCTACATCAACATAAATTTCATTAGGACTTACAAGGTGGTAAGCAAATCCGTCACCTGTGAATATAACTGTGTTGCCTTGCGCATCTGTATCCGTTTTAAGAACAATTAATTTACTTTGTAGTTTTTCAAAATAGTTTTGTTTGTTTGCATCTGTTGCATTAGCATATTCTTCAGGCGTCATGCCATCATTTAAGCTGACTGCTTGGACGGCATTGTTAATTATAGAAAAGGCCTTTTTGCCTGCTGTTCTGTATTCGCTTTGTTTAACATTTGCAAAAACAATCGGTATTGTCATTGCGGCAACCACGCCTATAACAGCAAGGGTTACAAGTACTTCCGCTAAGGTAAAAGCATTTTTCTTCATAATATTTCTTTTCATTTAACAACCTCTATAAACTTACAATAAGTATATATTATTTTTTGAATTTGGTCAAAGTTTTATTTATCTTTATTTAAAGTTTTTTTAAAACCGCATTCGGGTCTGGCTGAATTAGACTCTACTATTTCGTAAAATTCGTTTTTATTATAATTAATTCCCCAGTTTTTCGTATTTAATCTAAATTTTTTATTTTTTTTCTTTTTTTCCATTTAAATTTACATTTCAAGCTCAAGTTTCATTGACGAATTTGTTACTTTTACAAGCAGCTTGAATTTGTCAACTTTAACAATAAAAAATGTTCTGTCATCTTGTTTTTCGCTTATTCTAAACTTAATGTTAGAGTCTGAAATAAATTCTTTGAATTGATATAGCAAGAATACATTATCATAAATATAGCCAAAAAGAGCCTTTGTTCCTTGCGTGTCAACAACCATAAATCCACGGTTTGGCGCAATTTCGGCAGAAGATAAAACTTCCGGTTCGATGTATTCCTCCTCAATTGTTTCAACAGATTCTTCTTTGGCTTTTTCATCAAATGCAAGCTCCATAAATTCATCTTTAAAAGCTTGAACATCATCTTGTGTTGTTTCTTGTTGTTCTTGAGTTGAAGTTTCAATGTTGTTTGTCGTATCATAATTTTTATCTTCAATATTATCATTTTGTGAAGTTTGTTGTGTTTCCATTTTTGCTGTTGTCCTTTTTTTCTTGCTTTTACTAATTACAATTAACATTAAAATTCCTATAAATGCAACGGCCAGAGCTCCTAAGAGTATTGAATTGTCTTTAATTATATAGTAATAAGGCCTTAAATGTGATAAATACGGTTTGATTTTATCTTTAATTCTTTCTTTTATATTTGCATAATTATCCGTGGCGTTTTGAGTTTCCGGAATTTGTGCCATTGTTTGATTGATTTCGGGATTGTTTATGATGTCTTGTGTGATTATATTTTCTTCATTAAGTTCATTTTCTGCTATATTCGGAGTTTTGTCGGTAAACTCCGTATCTGACTTTTTTTCGTTTTGCGCACCCTCTTGATATTTAGTTGCAGCAGTGTCTAGGACTTGTAAATTATTTGAAGTTTGCGCTTGTCTTTGCGCCTCTTGCTGAGCTCTTGCTTGAGCTTCTTTTTGAGCCTGAGCACGAGCCTGTGCCTCCTGCTGCGCTTTTATTTGTGCTTGACGTTGTGCCTCAGCCTTTTGCGCTGCTTCACGAGCTTGCTGCGCTTTTATTTGTGCTTGACGTTGTGCCTCAGCCTTTTGCGCTGCTTCACGAGCTTGCTGCGCTTTTATTTGTGCTTGACGTTGTGCCTCTTTTTGAGCAGCGAGCTGTTTTTGCTGAGCCTCATACTGCGCTTGTCTTTGTGCTTCATTTATTTGCGCTTGTTTTGTACTAAATGCACTATCCAATTGTGATAATTTTTTAGGGTCAACAGATGGTGCAACTGCTCCTGATGAACTGTTAAGTTGTGCTTTTATGTTGAGCGGTTTTGATGTAAAAATGCTTATTTTTGTATAGCCGTTGTTTAAATCTTGTCCTGCGTAAGGGAAAAGCTTGACTTCAGTGCTTTTTATGTCGCCTGTTGGTGCAACTGTTCCAACTGAATGGAAAGTTTCAGGCAAAAGAATGTAGTAGCTTGTGTTTGTTTTTTTAATTACCTTAATTGGTTCGCTGTATGGTTTTTGGGTAAAAAGTCTTATGGCATAACTATCTGTGCCTGTTTTAACATAGTCCACCTTTAAAAGGCTGTTTTTAAAATCGCTTTCTATTGCGAAGGCGCACAGATTTAGCGTTACTATCCCCAACAATATTAAAAGAAATTTTTTCATCAAATTTATCCTTTTTGCCGCAAATGCAGAACTTATTAAAATTTAATTTTATATTATAATATTAACTGTTGCAATTATACAATGAATAAAATTTTGTGGCAAAGAAAGGTATAAAATGAGCGAATTTAAAACAGGTTTTGTTGCAATTATAGCACGTCCTAATGTTGGTAAATCAACCCTTTTAAACAAACTTGTGGGGCAAAAAATTGCAATAACAACTCCTGTTGCGCAAACGACCAGAAAAAATATAAAAGGGATTTATTCTGATAGCGATTCGCAGATAATTTTTATTGATACCCCGGGGATTCATAAGCCTTTAAATAAGCTTGGAGAGGCACTTTCAGAGCAGTCAAAAAGTGTTTTGGATGATGTTGATTTGATTTTGTTTCTTGTTGATGCTCAAGATGATGCAGGCAGGGGCGATAAGTGGATTGTCGAAAATTATTTAAAAGACACAAAAACGCCAATTTTGCTTGTTTTAAATAAAGTTGATTTGATAAAAGACCTTGCAAAACGTGAACTAAACACCTATAGTTACAAGTCATTGTTTGAAAAGCCTTTAGATACTGTAAAAGTAAGCGCAAAAACAGGCAGAAATATTGATGATTTGATTGAAAAAATTAAAAATCATTTGCCCTTGGGGCAAAAATTGTATGATGAAGATGAAGTAACTGATCAAAATATGCGAGAAATCGCCTCAGAAATTATAAGAGAGAAAATAATTTTTGCAACAAAAGATGAAATTCCGCACAGTGTGGCTGTTGTAATTGAAAATTACAAAGAAGAAGAAAATATTGATAAAATCAGTGCGCAGATTATTGTTTCAAATGAAAGTCAAAAAAAGATTTTAATAGGCAAGGGTGGCTCTATGCTTAAAAAAATAGGCACAAATGCAAGGTTAGAGCTGGAGAAAATTGTTGATAAAAAAGTTTTCCTTGAACTTTTTGTAAAAGTTGTCAAAAACTGGCAAAAAGACGATAATTTTATTAAAACCTTGGGTCTTGATGTTAAGTAATTTTAAAATGGCGCAATTTTTTTATGTAAAAATACTTTAATAATATATAAAAGGTATATATCATCATGGAAAAAGACAAACTTACATTTATTGAAGAAAAAAAACTTGAAAAAGAGCTTGAAAAGAAAGAATCTTTTACCCCTTCAAATGCCGCAAGCGACCCTATAAAAGAGCGTTTTGCAAAGTATTGTCTTGACAAAAAACAAATTAAGCCTGATGATTTAATTTAGTATGCAATATATTAAAAACAGCGTGTTTTTGTACCTTACGCCCCGCCAGCGTTCACAGTTGGTGAGTTTTTTAAGGTCTTTTGTAAAAAAACATCAAAAATTAAATGAAAACGAGCTTTTAGATAAATTTATTGAGGAGGAAAACTACTACAGCGAGGTTGGTTCGCCCCATTTTGAATTTGCGCTTGAAAATTTTTCAAATGATGAATTTTTGAGTGATATTAAAAAATTTTTTTCTTATATTTTTTGGGAACTTGAGCAAAAAGAGGCTCAAAAGCCGCTTATAGAGCGTCAAAAAGCTATTCAAAAAGAGGCAAGAAAACGTGCTAATGACTTTAAAATGTCAAAATTAAAACCTACAAAAAAACAGTTATGGTATTATGAAAAAGTATGCAAAGCGCACAATGTGCCTCAAAAGCCGCTTGAGAGTGCAACAAGGCTTGATTTAAGAAATTGGATTATGGAAATAATTGAGCCTGTGGAAAAATGTGATGATTAGTGAAATTGTAAAAATTTTAAAAGACGCAAATATTGATGAGCCTGAGGCTAAGGCAAAAATTATTCTTCGTGAACTTGCAAATATAAGCACCGAGGACATTTTTTTAGGAAAAGATATAAAAAATAAGGATGAAATACTTAATTTTGCAGAGAAATTAGCTAAAACAAAAGCTCCCTTGCAGCATTTACTGGGCTATTGGTATTTTATGGGTGAGAAATTTATTGTAACGCCTGATACCCTTATTCCTCGTGAGGAAACGGAATTTCTTGTAAATTGCGCAATAGAAAAAATTAATAAAATTAAAAAAGAAACTGTGCAAATACTTGATATTGGTACTGGCAGCGGTTGTATTGCCTGCATGATAGCTAAAAATGCGCCGCAGGCTGAGGTTTTGGGGGTTGATGTGTCATCTGACGCACTGCAAGTTGCGCTTGAAAATGCTCAAAAACTTGATTTAATTAAAAAAGTTGTTTTTCGAAAATCAGATATTTTTTCTGCCCTAAGAGAGGGTGAAACCTTTGATATTATTGTGTCTAACCCGCCATATATAAGTGAGAATGATTATAATAATTTAGATAAAGTCGTAAAAGATTTTGAACCAAAAAGCGCACTGTTGGCGGATGATAACGGTTTAGAGTTTTACAAAAAAATAATTTGTAATGCAAAAAAATACTTAAATAAAGGCGGATATTTGATTTTCGAGTGCGGGCAAAATCAAGCTGATGAAATTTGCAAGTTGTTTGAAAAAAATAATTTTATCCCAAGCGATGTAATTTGTGATATGGCAGGCATTAAGCGAGTTGTAGG
Organism: Candidatus Gastranaerophilales bacterium; assembly: GCA_944324875.1. Classification (GTDB taxonomy): domain Bacteria; phylum Cyanobacteriota; class Vampirovibrionia; order Gastranaerophilales; family Gastranaerophilaceae; genus Galligastranaerophilus. The sequence goes on from CALUXZ010000049.1 coordinate 7,657, forward strand.
GGCTTATGCAAGTGAAAATATTTCATAAATTTCATCGTCGCTTAGTTCAGTTATTATTTTTTCGCCTGCAAATACCGCAGCGTCAGCCAGTTCTCGCTTGTCTTTTATGATTTTATCAATTTTTTCTTCAAAAGTTGAAAGTGTTATAAATCTGTGTACCATAACGTTTTTGTCCTGTCCGATACGGTAAGTCCTGTCTGTAGCTTGATCTTCAACTGCAGGATTCCACCACAAGTCGTAGTGAATAACATTTGATGCTGACGTTAAGTTAAGCCCCAAACCACCTGCTTTTAGTGACAGTATCATTATTTTTTTACTTAAATCGTCGCTAAATTCTTTAATCATCTGCTCTCTTTGCTTTACATTAAGTGAACCATGAAAAAACAAAGGGTCGCAGCTAAATTCATCGGCAATAATTTTTTCAAGAATTGAGCCCATTTCCTTGTATTGTGTGAATACAAGCGCTTTTTCGTCATTTGAAACAATATTGTGCAAAATAGAAATAAGTTTTTGAGTTTTTCCTGATGCACCCTGACTCATATCGCCATGTTTTAGATAGTGATAAGGGTGATTACACACTTGTTTTAGCGATGTTATGAGTTTAAAAATAGCTCCTCGTCTGTTTATTCCGC
>CALUXZ010000050.1 GCA_944324875.1 Candidatus Gastranaerophilales bacterium
TTTGTATTAAAAAACATTGATTATGCGATTCGAACCTATTGCGATACCGCATTTGCAAGCAAGCTTACAAAGTCGCAACAGAGCCAATTTTTTGTATTAAAAAACATTGATTATGCGATTCGAACCTATTGCGATACCGCATTTGCAAGCAAGCTTACAAAGTCGCATCAGACGCAAATTTTTGTATTAAAAAAAATTGATTATGCCTTTTACCTATTTTTATTAATATTTTTTTATTGCTTATTATTTGCTTTATTGTTATAAATATAATATGCACATATTTTTTCATATCAGTGGTAAAATTTTCTATAAGTGCTTTTAAGAGGGTTCTATGTTGCATAAATTATCTGATGTACAATCTAATAACATTGGTGAAGGCACTAATGTCTGGCAGTTTTGTGTCGTTTTGCCTAATGCCAAAATCGGTAAAAATTGCAATATTTGCTCACATTGTTTTATAGAAAATGATGTTGTAATAGGTGATAATGTAACAATAAAAAATGGTGTTTATTTGTATGACGGTATTACGGTAGAAGATGATGTATTTATCGGGCCAAATGCTACTTTCTGCAATGATAGGTATCCAAAATCAAAGAACAAAAATTTTAAACTGGAAAGAATTTTGATAAAAAAAGGTGCAAGCATAGGGGCAAATGCTACAATCCTGCCAGGGGTTACTATCGGCGAAAATTCAATAGTGGCCGCAGGTGCCGTTGTAGTTGCTGATGTCGATAAAGGTAAGGTGTATTTTGGTAAACAATAAAAAGGTTTTAATTACGGGTGGCGCCGGTTTTATAGGTTCGCATATTGCCGAGTATTTTGCTGCCAACAGGTATAAAGTGATTGTTGTAGATAATTTATCTTCCGTGAATTCTCAAAAATTCAATAACAATTTAAATATTATCTTTTATAAAAGGGATATTACAAATGACTCTTTGGATGATATATTTGAAAATGAAAAGCCGGATATTATTATACATTTAGCTGCTCAAGTGAGTGTTACTAAGTCTACCAAAGAGCCAATTTTTGACGCTATGCAAAATATTATCGGCACCTTAAAAATTTTAAAATACTGCAGAAAATATGGTGTTAAAAAAATTGTTGCTGCTTCAACGGCAGCTGTGTATGGTGATATAAAGCCACCCGTATCTGAAGATTCTGCGCCAAAACCATTAAGTCACTATGGCTTATCTAAACTTACCATGGAAGAATATGTTAAGCTTTCAGGTGTTAACTATATTATAATCAGATTTTCAAATGTATACGGGTCAAGACAAAATGTATACAGTGAAGCCGGTGTTATTACATTGTTTAAAAATGCAATGCTGAAAAACCAAGAAATAACTATTTTTGGCGACGGAGAACAAGTTCGTGATTTTATCTACGTAAAAGATATTGCTAAAATTGTATTTGAACTTTGCGAAACAGATGTTGTTAATGAAATTGTAAACATTTCTACAGGACAAGGAATAAGCATAAATAATTTATTTAAATTGATGGCAAAAAAATACAATTATTCTTTGGAGCCAAAATATAAGCCTAAGCGTGAGAATGATATAGTTGTAAGTATTTTAAGTAATGATAAATTATTAAAGATTTTACCTTGTCATTTTGTTGATGTATTAAAAAACAAGGAAGTGCTGCACTTAGATGATATTTGATTTTTATATTTTATTTTTTGTGAGGGTTGTTATATGAAAAACTTAGTTTCAATAGTTTTGCCTACATATAATGGTGAAAAATACATTAATAGTGCAATAGATAGTATTATTGGGCAGACATATAAAAATTGGGAGTTAATAATAGTAAACGATTGCTCTACGGATGGCACTCTGGATATAATAAATAATTATGCATTAAAAGATTCCAGAATAAAGGTAATTAATAATAAAAAAAATTTAAAATTACCTGCAAGCTTAAATGAGGGTTTTTCTGTTGCCAATGGTGAATATTTAACATGGACATCAGATGATAATTTTTATAATCCTTGTGCAATATATGAAATGGTAAAGTATTTGGATGAAAATAAAGCCGATGCAATGGTTTGTGCAAATTTTACTAAAATAAATGAATTTAATGTTGAAATTGAAAAAATGCGATTAAGTGTTTCTGCACAAAATATCATAATGGGAAACTGTGTTGGAGCTTGCTTTTTGTATAGAAAAGAAATTGCTCAAAAAGTAGGTAATTATAATATAGATAAATTCTTGGTTGAAGATTATGACTATTGGTTGAGAGTTATGCTTGTGGGCAATATAGGACATATCGATATGGATTTATACACATACAGACTTCATAATAACAGTCTTACAGGGCAGAGAATGGAAGAAATTATTACCAAGACTAATCAGCTTATTGAGGAATATTTACCCTTGTATGAAAAAAAGCTTAAAGACTTAAAAATTAAAAAAAGTAAGTTATCTTTATTGGAGAAAATTTTTTCAATAAAAAATGAGGGAAACAAGAAAGTCTTAAGAATTTTTGGAATAAAAATTAAATTTAAAAGAAAATTAAAAAATAATCCAACAAATACAGATGATTGCAGCATTAGGCTTTCATCACAAGAGTGGGGCGAATTGTACAATATCTCCCAATTGGAAAATTTGTGTAATTCCCTAAATGACAATAATTTGTCTGTGCAAACACAAGAAATTTTAAATATTACACAAAATGGTATGAAAACACTTGAAATAGGTAGCGGTTCAGGTCAATCCAGTTTATTATTGGCGAAAAATGGCAGATTTGCAACTGCTTTAGATTATGAACAAAAATGTCTGGATTTAACTTGCGAAGCAGCTAAAAAACTAAATTTACAAGTTAATACCGTATTATGTGATGCATTTAAAGAAAACCCTTTTAACGATAACGAATTTGATGTAATATTTCATTCGGGTCTTCTGGAACATTTTTCTATGGACGAGAGAATTAATTTTTTAAAGTTATGGAGAAGAAGTTGCAAAACCATGGTTTCTATGGTTCCAAATGCTGCTTCATTAGCTTATAGAACAGGCAAAGCAATTATGGAGAAAAACGGGTCTTGGGCTTATGGTTTGGAAATGCCGTTGTATACTCAAATCCCCGATTTTACATCTGCAGGTTATACAGTAAAAGCAGAATACACAATTGGTGCGAAACATGCCCTTAATTTCCTTGATGATTCAAATGAACTTAAAAAAATTATTCAAAATTGGTTAAAAGAAGGTGTTACAGATGATGACTGTCATCAAGGTTATTTGCTTGTAACAATAGGCGAGAGTAAATAATTTTTTGAAGTAGGAGGGTATAATGAACAAAAAAACAGATTATTTAAAGAAATATAATTTAGCAAAAAAGTGGATTAATAAATATAGTATTCACATGCAAGGAATAGCTGTAGAATCTAATCAAGCAGACACAATTTATCCTGAAGTTACAGGTTATTATATACCAACATTAATTAATTTTGGTGATAAGAAACGAGCGATTTCATTTGGTGATTATTTGCTCACAATTCAAAACCAAAATGGTTCTTGGAATGAGCCAAAAGGCAATCTGGAATTTACCTTTGATACCGGCATGGTACTAAAGGGTTTGTCTGCTTTGGTTGAAAATAATTTGGATTTTACCGGCAAATTTATGAATGCCTTAATTAAAGGTGCTGATTACATTTTATCCATGCAGCGGGATGACGGTTCAATTGCAACTGCTGACTACTCCGCTTGGGCTTTGCCATATAATATGTGTGTACCGGAAGCCGTTCATATATATTGTCTGGAGCCACTTAGAAAAGTAGCAAAAATAACGGGTGATAGTAAATATGAAAAATGTATACAAAATGCCCTTGATTTTTATCTTTCTAAAGAGAATTTAACCGACTTTAACACCCTATCTCATTTTAATGCTTATGTTATTGAAGGTTTAATTGATATTGGTGAGGTAGAACGTGCTAAGCGTGCAATGGATTTGATTTCTTTGCATCAAAGATTGGACGGTTCTGTTAGTGCTTATTCCCATGTAGATTTTGTCTGCTCTACAGGGTTGTTGCAATATGCAATTTGTTGGTACAAATTAGGTGATATCGAAAAAGCTGATAAAGCATTTGAATATGTATGCAAGTTGCAAAATAAATCGGGTGGCTGGTTTGGTTCTTATACTGTTGCAAGAGATGAGGCGAATTACTTTCCAAAAGGCGAAATTTCTTGGGCTGTCAAGTATTTTTTAGATGCAATATATTATGGACAAAAGGTTAAATATGAAAAAATGGCTGATATTTTTCTGGACAGTATAGATGAAAGTGATGGAAGATATAGAGTAATTAAGGAAGAATTGGCAGATGAAAAATATAATGTAATTTTAGATTTGGGTTGTGGCAAGGCAAGGTACGCCAAAAGATTAAAAGAAAAATATCCTGAAAAAGCTATTTATTGTGTGGATTTTTCCCAAAAAGTATTGTCTTATGTGAATTGCAATGTTGAAAAGAAACAGGGCTCTATTTTAAATATTCCCTATGCGGATGCAACTTTTGATGCTGTATATCTAACAGAAGCACTTGAGCATGCAATTGATATTGATTCTGCTATTAAAGAAATTGTTCGAGTGTTAAAAAGTGGTGCAAAATTAATTATTATAGACAAAGACATAAAAGCAAAAGGCAAATTGGAGTTGGCGGATTTCGAACAATGGTTTGCACAAAAAGACTTGTGTAAAATTATGAAAAAACATGGTTTGATGAATAGTTATGTTATTGGCAATATTGACTATGAAAATAAGCAAGACGGCTTGTTTGATGTTTGGATAGGAGATAAGGTATAAATGATAGCATTAATGTCAAAATCTTAAGTCTTATTTTCCATTTCACTTGTTGCTGACATGTCGAGCTATTTCTTCTATTATTTTCCTGTCAATATTTATATCAAATTTTCTTGCATATAATGCATTGCTTGATATAAGTTCATTATAATCAGAATACTTCCAGACATAAGGCGACCCCCTTCTCCAGTCAATGGCGCGCATTAGCGGTTCGTAATCGTAATCATCTTTGTTTAATTTGTATAAAGAGTAATTATTTTTACTTACGAGTTTTAGAAATGTCTGCAAAATAAGTTCGTCAGAACTTACAGTCCATCTTACCATTTTTAGTAATTTTTTCTTATTTTCGCAAAAATCTGTAGCGAGATCATGTGTTATACTGTACCAGTTCGCTCCGCAGTAAAATTTTCTTTTGATTTTTATAAATTTTTGTAATGCAATTGAATATCTCTCTATATGTACTATTATTTTATTAATAATCGATTTATGCATTTTTTTAATACATAAATCTAAAAAATGATAATACAAACTGTTTTCCTTCATGCAGTATTCGAAAGATTCAAAATGAATAAATTGCTTGCCAAAATTTTCTTTAAAGAAATTTGCTATGTATTTATGTGTTTTTATTGGTAAATCTGCATTTGAAATTAAGTGATAATAATCATGGTATGTTTTGCAGGCTTCATCTAATAAGTAAGTCTGACACTCGGTTTGAGTTATGCTGCCATGGTACACTGCAAATTTTTTATATATTTTTATCTTTGCTTTTTTAACCAAAGAACGCAGCTCATCTGCATTTATGTCAGAGTTTTTCTTATCAATATGTACAAAAATTTCATTTTCAGGAAAATCCAGAAGCGAAAGGAGTATTTTTAATTGTTCGGGATTATTATGTGCCATTATAAGGTATGCAAAACTTATTTTTCCCATAATCAACCTTCTTATGCCATAGAGTTTTTAATATACTCTTTTGCTTTAATCTTCAATTTTTCAAGTGTTTCGTTTGTGCTATACTCAAAATTTTTATTAAAATCTATATTTTTATAGTTATATATAGTCATAATTCTATCTTGCGTTTTTAACAAATTGACAAAATCTTTTAAACGCTTGTCAAGTTCATTTAAGTCTTTATTGGTATCAAGTAAGTAAAAATTCTTTTTAAATATGTATGCAAAAACCATGCCATGGAAACTTTCTACATACACTTGTTTTGCATAGTACATTAAATTTAAATAGGCAAGCGGACCTTCATGTTTAGATAACGTAAAACCGTAATATTTTTCGTCTTTGTCTGCCCATTTTCTTGCATCAATAACAATAACAGGTAATTTTAGTCTTTCAGCTTCTTTTTTTACTAAATTAAGTTGACAATCTTCGCAGTATGCCCAAGAATAGTAAAAAATATATTCACCCTTAATAAGTGGTTCTCCAACCAAACTTTTCCATGATTTTTCTTCCAGAACTAAAGTCGGGTCAGGCAATTTTAGCGCATTCAAGTTGCTAATTTCATCTAAACATTTTTTACCAATTTCTTCCCTAACTGATAAATACTTAAAGTCATTAATCCATTTAATTATTTGTTTATAATTGTCACTTATGCGTATGTCGCTTTCGCCAAGACTTGGGGCGTATGCGACTTTTTTCTTATTTGTCCACCCCAGAAAAAATGCTTCATCAAAGTCGACCATTCTGACATTCCAGATTTGGTCGCTTCCTGCGACAAAAATGTCGTATTTATCTTTAATTTTATACAGTTCTTCCGGAAATATCTCTTTACCTTTTATATTAAGGTGTTTTGTTCTGAAACTATTGTACGCTTTTTTGCTGTTTAAAAGTCTTAAATATCTTTTTCTTTCTTTTGGTTTTCGTATAAGTCTTAGAAAATATTTTAAGTTTAATTTAGGAATATCGTAAATTTTATGCGAGCTTTTGCTTGAAAAATTAATAACTTCAACATCGCCATAAGGTTCCAATAGTTTTTTCAATGCATAACATTGCAGTAAGGAACCGCAATTATCCGATGCTGATAAGGTAATGATTCCGATTTTTTTCTTTTGTTCCATAATTGTAATGACAGTTTAAATGTACATATAATTCACTATACTTAAAATTAATACGCATGTAAAGCAAATAAAACACAAAATAATTATTGTAAAATTTATTTTTTTGTAGCATGCTAGATAATATATGTAAAATAGCGTAAACTTTATTGTATGAAAAAAATACCTATATTTTTCACTTTTAATAATGATTATAGCGTTCCTGCTGCAGTTGCATTTTATTCTTTACTTAACAAAGCAAAGCAGGATGTTTATTACGAAATGTATGTTTTGCACTCTGATATAACCACTATGAACCAAAAATTACTGCAAGACATAGTTTTAAAGTTTAAAAACGCTAAGTTGAGCTTTATTGACACCGAGGGTTATTTTGATGACTTTTGGATAAATGGTAACTTTGCCGGTCATAATACAAGAGGTCAATTTACTGCAGATACTATTGCCAGATGTTTTGGGGTAAAATTTTTTCCCCAATATGATAAAATTATATATTCTGATGTCGATGTTATCTTCATGGACGATATTTCAGAGCTCTTTGATATAAATTTAGATGACAAATATATCGCAGGTGTCAAAAACCCCTTTATGAAATGGAGCCAAAATGAGCTTTCGCACTTAAGTAAAGAAAATTTTAATATGTTAAAAGACTCATACATCGCAGGTGGTATTTGGGTTTTAAATCTTAAAAAAATAAGAGATGACAAGCTTGAAGACAGAATGATTGAGATAATTAAAGATGATACGATAATAAAAAGATGGAATGATCAAGATGTTGTAAATATTGCGTGTAAAAACAAAGTTGCATATATTCCATTGAATTATATTTCATATCCATACTTGGCTGATTTGCTCAGAATGCCTGATTTTATAAGTCATTACAGCAGGGACGAGATGTACGATTCAATAATAAATCCTAAAATTTTGCACTTTGCTGCTGAAAAACCTTGGAACGGAACCTCGAAAAAAGCTGAGATTTGGTTTGAAATTTTTGATTATTTAAATCTGCCTAAAACAAGAATATTTACGCCTGCACCAAAAAGTGCGCATGAGATTAAATTAAAAAAATATAAAAAATTATTTAATTTATTTTCAATTCTTTTAATTGTATTGTCTGCGCTTTTAATTGTTTTATTGTCAATTTATTTTATTAAATAAATTGGTGTAAAATATTGGTATGATTAAAAATAAATTCAAAATTGTATCTAATCATAAACCTGCTGGTGATCAGCCATATGCAATACAATCTCTTGTTGATGGATTAAACCATGGGTTTGAAAATCAAACCCTGCTTGGTGTTACAGGTAGTGGTAAAACTTTTACAATTGCAAATGTTATTGAAAAAGTCCAAAAGCCAACTCTTGTAATTGCGCACAATAAAACTCTTGCAGCTCAACTTTATAATGAATTTAGAGAGCTTTTTCCAAATAATGCCGTTGAATA
>CALUXZ010000051.1 GCA_944324875.1 Candidatus Gastranaerophilales bacterium
TTGCCTTTTGTTTTTATTTCTTCCTCAAGCATTGAAATAAACTCATCAAGCGGTTTTGTGCCTATTTGACCACGTCCACGGGCACGTATTGCAACGGTTTTGTCCTCAATTTCTTTATCACCTACGACAAGGACATAGGGGATTTTTTTCTGTTGCAAGTTTTCTCTTATTTTGTAATTCATACTCTCTGATCTGTCATCAAGCAATGCTCTTATTCCAAGGGCTTTTATTTTGTTTGTAATTTCAGCTGCAGCATCAGCATGTCTGTCTGCAATGGGAACAATAGCCACTTGATGTGGTGCAAGCCAAGTCGGGAAAGCGCCTGCGTAGTGCTCGATTAATATACCATGGAATCTTTCCATAGAGCCAAAAATTACCCTGTGCAACATAACCGGAGTTTTTAGTTGTCCGTCTTTGTCTTGATATTTAATCTCAAACCTTTCTGGCAAGTTAAAATCAAGCTGAATAGTTGCGCACTGCCAGGTTCTTCCAATAGCGTCTTTTACTTTAAAGTCAATTTTTGGACCGTAAAATGCGCCGTCGCCTTCGTTGATTTCATATTTCATGCCACGTCTGTCCATAGCCTCTTTTAGCCCCGCCTCAGCTAATTCCCAGTTTTTAAGGTCGCCAACATAGCTTTCAGGACGGGTGGATAATTCTACTTCAAATTTCATATTGAAAATGTCCATAGTATCAGCCACAAAGTCAATAATAGCGTTAATTTCATCTACAAGCTGCTCAGGTGTGCAGAAAATGTGTGCATCATCCTGTGTAAAGCCTTGTACACGTGTTAAGCCCGAGAGCGCACCGGATTTTTCTTTTCTGTAAACAGTTCCTAATTCTGCCATTCTAAGAGGTAATGAGCGGTAAGAGTGCCTGTTTGCCTGATAAATAAGGATATGGAACGGGCAATTCATTGGTTTTACAATGTATTGGTCGTCTTCCTCGTTTTCTTTTTGAATAAAGAACATATTTTCCTTGTAGTGGTCAATGTGTCCTGACAATTCCCAGAGTTTAGACTTTGCAATTTGAGGAGTGTTAACTATTACATAGCCTCTTTTTCTGTGTTCTTGCCTCCAATAGTTTTCAATTTCTTCTCTTACAACTGCTAAATTTGGGTGCCAAAGTACAAGCCCGCCGCCTATTTCATCTCTTACAGAGAATAAATCAAGCGCTGCGCCGAGTTTTCTGTGATCTCGTTTTTTTGCTTCCTCAAGCATTGTTAAATATTCATTTAATTCTTCTTTTGTAAAAAATGCCGTTGCGTAAATCCTTTGCAGCATTTTATTTTTTACATCTCCTCTCCAGTATGCACCTGCAACAGAGAGAAGTTTAAATGCTCTTATTTTTTTAGTATTTTCAAGGTGAGGACCTGCACAAAGGTCGTTAAATAAGACATTTCCGTCTTTATCTTTTGTTAAGTACAAAGTCGGGTTGTCGTTTCTGTGTTCTTCTAAAAGCTCGGCTTTATAAATTTCACCTTGAGCTTTAAATTCGTCAATTTGTTTTTGAACATCTGGAATTACATATTTTTCAAAGGTCAAATTCTGCTCTACAAGCTTTCTCATTTCTTTTTCAATGTCTTTTAGGTTGTCTTCATTGAGTGTTGTGCCTTCAATATCAAAATCATAATAAAAGCCGTTTTCAATAGCAGGACCTATTGCAAGTTTTGCGTTGGGGAAAAGGTTTTGCACTGCTTGCGCCATAATGTGCGAAGTTGAGTGTCTTAAAATTTGCAATTCTTCGTGTTTTTCCATAACTTCCTCATTTTATTGTATTTATAAAAAAATTTTACCACTAACCTTATTTAATATAAAGAAAAATTTAAAACCCCGATACTTTTTGTATCGGGGTTAAACTCCTTATTCCATATTTTATGTTTATACTCTTTTTTTCATTTGAAAATTTATAACCGCTTTATTGTTTATTGCAACAAGCTCCATTGAACTCCAAAATTCATTTGGTGTTATGGTAGATTTTGAATCAAGATTTACTGTTACTTTTTCGAAATAAAGTTCTGTTAATTTTTGGTCTAAATCATTTACTGCTGACATCATATTAGGTTTACCCGTTCTCTCTTTTATTTAGCTCTTACATATATATAAAGTATATCTATTTTATATAATTGCTATTTTATTAATATTTTTTTTACAATCCTTTACAAATACTTTTTGTTTGTGCTAAAATCCTTTTGCTACAATATTTTAATGGGAGAGGACATGAAAAAATATAGAATAGGTGTTGATATAGGCGGTACAAATATTAAAATTGCTCTTGTAGATATGCAGGGCAAAATTGTTTATTCAAATACTACTCCAACCCGTGCAGATATGGGTTATGAATATTCAATTGCAAATATTAAACAGGCAATATCTGATTTAATGAAAGAAACAAATTCCGATAAAACAACAATTGAAGCAATCGGCTTTGGTTTCCCGGGGCAAGTTGACTACAAAGAAGGTATTGTGCGTCTTTTAACAAATATGCCTGGCTGGGTTGAAATACCTTTTGCGCAAATTATAGAAGACGAGTTTAAAATTCCTGTTCGCCTTGATAATGACGTTCGTGTTGCAACTTTAGGCGAGCTTAAATACGGTGCAGGCAAAGGTTGCGAGAATTTGGTGTGCATAACAATAGGCACAGGTATTGGTTCAGGTCTTGTTATGAACGGAAAACTTGTTCGTGGTGCAAAAAATGCTGCAGGTGAAATAGGTCATATTAAAATGACAATGGGTGAAGGTCCTTTATGTGGATGTGGTGATTTTGGCTGTTTTGAGGCTTATGCGTCAGGTCCTGCTATTGTTGCAATGGCAAGAGATTACATAAGAGGCGGTAAATCATCTAAATTTAAAGAGCTTGCAACAGAAGAATTAAGCCCCTATATTGTCGCTCAAGCTGCACTTCAGGGCGATGTTGTTGCAAAACAAATTTATAGAAAAATGGGCGAAATAATAGGTATTGGTTTAACATCAGTTATTAATCTTTTAAACCCTGAGCGTGTCATAATTGGCGGCGGTGTAGCTGATGCAGGCGATATTTTAATCAATCCCATTAAGGAAACAATTCAAAAACGTGCTATGCCAATTCAGGCTGCAAGTGTTGAAATAGTCCATGCGCAACTTGGCAATACTGCAGGTGTAATCGGTGCAAGTTTACTTATAGAAAGCTAAAAGGAAAACTTATGCCCTTATATTTTTTCTGGGGTGATGAAGATTATTTAATTGAAAAAGAAGTTAAAGCAATTAAAAATAAAGTTTTGGGCGACAGTTTTGACGCCCTTAACTTTAGAGTGCTGGATAATCCTGATTTTTTAACTTTTGATGAAGCCTTAAGAACTTCGCCAATGTTTTTTGGCAATATTTTGTATGTTATTAAGTGCGACAAATACTTTCTGGAGTCTAAAACAAAGGCTAAGCTTGATGAAAAACAAAATGATATTCTCTGCGAGTCTTTTTTACATATTGCAGAAGGAGTTAATATTATACTTATATGCCCTATTCCAAGAGGTGAGAAGAAAAAGCCCGATAGCAGAAAAAAAATATATAAGACTGTTGCAAAAGTAGCTGCTGTTAAAGAATTTCCATCTTATAAGGCTTATGAAGATTATAAAATTGCGCCTGTTTTAAAAAATCTTGCAAAAGAAAAGGATATATTGATTCCAAATGATGTCATTGCCCTTTTAATTCAATATTGCGGACCCTCAATAAGAAATCTTGATGCACAACTTGAAAAACTGAAATTATACTGTTATCCTCAAAAACAAATAAGTGTTGATATGGTTAAAGAAGTCTGTTTTGCCGGTGATGATATTTTTTCTTTGCCTGATTTAATTTTGAAAAAAGATTTTACAGCTGCTTTAGAACAGATTTCAAAGATGATTGAAAAATCGCACTACCTTGAGATTTTGGCGTTTTTACAGACAAGTTTTACTAACCTGTTGAAAATAAAAGTGTTTTCAAAAAATTTCTCTTCTTTTGATATTTCAAGAAAAACGGGTCAGCATGAATTTGTTGTAAAGAAAAATATGGAAAAATTGCGAAATATTGATTTTGATGAATTATTAAGAATAAAATTTAACCTGACAAATGTTGAATATTTGCTTAAAACCGGTCAAATTGAGCCTATGGCAGCATTTTGCGATGTTTTTTTAAAGGAGGCGCAATGCTAGCTGAGAATTTAGTTCAAAAATTTCCATTTATTTCAAACTATTTTTCTTTACTGTTGGAAAATAATGTACAAAAATTTCCTCAGTCAATAGTTTTTGAAGGGCTTAATTCATACGCCCAGTGTTTTTTTGCTCTGGAACTTGCCCGTATTTTAAATTGTTTGCAAGATGGAAGGCAAGATTGCAACTGTCTTAATTGCAGATGGATAAGGGAAAACAAACATCCTGCAATAAGTTTTGTTTCGCAACTTCATTACAAAAATTCAGGTGATGATTCAAAAACAGTAATTTCTGTACCTCAGGTTAAAAACATTGAAAAATCTTTAAAAGAAAAGTCCGATTATCACAGGTTTTTTATATTTTTTGATGCAAGGCAAACTCCTCAGGATAAAAATGCAATAGAATCTGTTGAAAAATATTCTCCTGAAGGGTATAACATATTTCCTGAAAATGATTGGTGTTTGAATCATATAAATTCTAAAACCTTTAGCCCGTTAACACCTAATATTTTATTAAAATGTGTTGAAGAACCGCCTGAGAGAACAACTTTTGTATTTTTAACAAAAAATAGGGCAGATTTAATTTCAACCATTGTTTCTCGTTCTCAGTGTTTTAAATTACCGGTTGCAACAAAAAAAGCTGATATTTCAGACATTGCAAATATATTTTCAAAATATCCCGATATAAGTTATGAAGATGCTTTTTTGATTAGTGAAAATTTGCAAAATTATATAAAAGATAATGAAACAAATGCTGATTTTGTTTTAGATTCAATGCTTGCTTATTTAGCAAATAAACTCAAAATTGTAAATAATAATGAGTTGTTGTATAAAATACAAAATGATATTGAATATGTATCACAGGCAAAAAAATATTCTGCAGCTTCAATTTTAGATAAGAATGTTTTTGATACATTGCTTTTAAGGCTTGCCGGGGGTGAAAAATGAGCTATATTGCTTTTTCTTTGCCAACGGGTATTGGTGCTCAAACAGGCGGTTTTGCAGGTGATATAGGATATATTGTAAGAGAGTTTGCAAAATATTTTAAAGTTATTGTAAATCCAAATGCTGTTAACGGCGGCATTTTAAGTGCAATTAACCAAAACATGTATTATGTTGAAGGTTATGCGTTTGATGAATTTTTGTGCGGCAATTTAGCTTTAAAATACCCTCAAAAACCCAATAAAATTGGGGTATTGTTTGACTGTGATATACCTGAAAATATTTTAAATGTCCATATAAATACAATTAATGCACTAAAAGTTGTACAAGGACTTAATATTATAGAGCCTGTGATGACAAAAGGGCCTGTCGGCGTTGAATTTTCAATAAAAAATAATATTTCATCAGGTACAATTTTAAACCCTGAAACCATGCTCTACGGCGCAAAAGAACTTATAAAAAATGGCGCAACAGCACTTGCAATAGTGTGTTTTTTTGGAGATGATGCAGATGACGAAGCTTATTCAAACGGTGTTGGAATTGACCCTATTGGCGGGGTGGAGGCTATAATATCACATCTTGTTGTGAAAGAATTAAAAATTCCATCTGCACATGCTCCAGCTTTTTGTGATATCGATATTTCGCAAAAAGTTGAAAATAAAAAAGTAGCCTCTGAATGTATTTCATCAACTTATTTACCATGCGTATTGCAGGGACTTGAATTTGCACCGAGTTTTTCAAATGACGGTATAACATATAAGGATGTAGAGTATTTAATTGTTTCAAATGGCGCGCTGGGTTCAAAAGCTGTTTTAGGCGCACTTGAAAATAATATAAAAATCTGTGCGGTAAAAAATCCTTCTAAATTAGATGTAGGATGTGATAAGCTTAAAAGTAGTGATATACTTTGCTTTGATAGTTATAAAGATTGTCTTGAATTTATCAAAAAGGATTAGCGCATGAAAAAAAATATTAACGGTTGGACAATGGCGGAACTTGTTGTTTCTATGCTTGTTCTGGCAATATTAATGATTTTATCCGTTCAGGCAATTAAACCAAAAAAGATGAAAACCCTGCCTTATGCTTTTGCTGCAGTAAGAAACTTGAATGATGCCGCTAAGTACGTACTTAATCAAAAAGGAGCGACCAGTTTGCCTGACGGTCCTGTTGCTTATCCTGTTGCAAATTCGAATGAAACTTGTGTGCTAATGGCAGAGGCAATGAGTTTGGTTGGTGATTATAACTGTGTTAAAACGGCAAGTATTAATCTTGCGTCCGGCGAAGGTAGCACGGGCATGCCTAATTTTAGGGCTTCAAATTTAACATCTTATGCCGGTTTACAAAAGGATTTTACATCAACTTACAGGGGGGCTGCTTCCGATGCGGGCAAGTGTGCAACGGTAGAAACGGCAGCAAAAGATGTTATGTTTGATATAGACGGTGATGACGGTCCGAATGAAGTGGGAAAAGATCAATTTCCAATAAAACTTTTGCAAACGGGCGAGGTTATTCCGGGTACTTGCTCAAATATATCTCCGGGGGCTACTCCTTCCGATTGTGCGGGTGAAACTTTTAATAACCCGACTTTTTTAAAACATCCAAACTGTGGTACGGATACTACGGTATATATAAATGAAAAAGAACCTTTTGCTTATACCATTTATAAATCCAGACTTGCAACCGATGCTGAGGTTGCCTCAGGAGCTTATCAGGCAGGAGATAGAATAGTTGAGCCGCTTGTTGTAGGTAATGAAACCATGGCAGAGATAAGTTTTGCGAAAGCTGATTGTATTGCAAGAGGAAATGTGCTTACAAGAACTCAATGTGCAAGATTTGGCTATTCTCCTTCGTCGTCATGTACAGGTGAGGGTGTGTATTGTTTTGTAAGACAAGCAAAACCGTTTTCTATGAACTTATTCGCCCTGCCTTATTAAAACATTTTAAGGCATGGGGCATGAGCTATATTTGTTTACAAAACTAAAGCAGTTTATTTATTGCAATAATGGTCATATTACCTCTAAATAATGCTTTCAAGTATATTTTAAGAATAATGAAGAATTATTTATGTTAATTTTGATGTATTTTTCAAAATCCTCTAATAAATGGAGGTAGCGCCAATTCTACAAGTGTAAAATGTAAATAAAAGGGAAAATATTAATTTATCCGTTGCCTAAACAGTGAGTTTTGATTTACTATATAAGTGTAGTTAAAACAACATTAAATAAAAAACGAATTTACGAATTAGGTGAGTTGCGGTAAGGTCGAATGACCTTGTGGAGGCAGAATTGTTAGAAAACGGTTACATTCAAATTTACACAGGAGATGGAAAAGGTAAAACCACTGCATCTTTGGGATTAGCTCTAAGAGCTTTAGGTCATGGCTGGAAGGTTATGATTATCCAGTTTGCTAAAGGTGATCAAGGTACTACCTATGGTGAAATTGCATCTTCTCACCGTTTTAGCGACAATCTGGAAGTAAAACAATTTGGTCTTGATAGAGTTTGTTATTCACACAATATGAATATTGATGATTACAAAGAAGCAAAACGTGGCTGGGAATGCGCTAAAGAAGCTATTATGAGCGGTAAATACGGTCTTGTTATCCTTGATGAAATCAATATCTGTATAGATATGGGCATGATTAAGGTTCAAGATGTTAAAAATACTCTTTTAAATAAGCCTAAAAATCTTGAAATTGTTTTAACCGGTAGAAATGCTCATCAAGAGCTCATTGCAATGGCTCATCTGGTTACTGAAATGCAGCCGGTAAAACACTATTTTGATATAGGTGTAATGGCAAGACGGGGTATTGAATATTAAGAATAGCAAAAACTTGTTGTATTATTTATTTATGATACAATACTAATTGGAAAAGATTTTTA
>CALUXZ010000052.1 GCA_944324875.1 Candidatus Gastranaerophilales bacterium
TACGGCGACGGCTTTGCTTCAAAAAGAATTGCTGATGCTATAGTTGAAAAATTTAAAAATTAAGCAACCATATAAGCGCTTAGTGCGTCGGATAACGTTGCACTATCGATACTGGATTCACTACCCTCGCTTTGAGAAGCCCCATGAGTCATTTCATAAATAATCATCTCAGCTGCAGTTACTGTGCCATCTTGGTTTAGGTCCATTTCATCATAATCTTCTTCATCATCTTCTGATGAGGAGTCGCCGCCACTAGATGAATTACCACTTTGAGAAGTTTGCTCAACATCCTCTACACCTTCAATTTCCATTCCGGCAGGGACACCAAGAGAGCTTTCATCTATTTTTGAAATTGTTTGTTCTTGAGTTTTGTCATCAACAGCTTCAAGTGCATCTTGAAAAACATCTTCAAAAACTTCTGTATCTGTTTTTTCTACTTGAGAATAAGTACCAATAGAATAAGCACCTATACCTACTGCGCCGTAAAGACTATCATTTGCGCCAATTGAGTCTACCATTATAACCTCCTTATGAAAAATTATTACACAAGAAGATTGTTTTTAAATCCGCTAAAAAGTATACAATGTTTTGTATACTAAAATGCCGCCAATAAAGTAATGGCGGCATTTTTGAATAAAAATAAAAATTATCTTTTTGAAAATTGGAATCTTTTTCTTGCTCTTTTGCGACCGTATTTTTTACGCTCTTTAACTCTTGCATCACGAGTTAAAAGACCTTCTTGTTTTAATACAGGTTTGAATTCTTCATTCATTTCAAGCAAAGCACGAGAAATTGCGTGTTTAATTGCGTCTGCTTGAGCACAAACACCGCCACCAACTGCTTTTACTCTAACATCAAGTTTATCTTGATTGTCAGTTAAAACAAGCGGACGATATATTGCCATCTCTAGTGATGGGCGATTTCCAAAATATCCTTTAAGAGTTTTGCCGTTAATAAAGATTCTGCCCTTTCCTGCAGCAACTTTTGCAACTGCTATAGAGCATTTCCTTCTACCGGTTTTAACTACTTCAGTTTTAGCATCTGCCATTATTACTTATCTCCTTTGATTTCATATTTTTCAGGTTTTTGTGCTTCATGCGGATGGTTAGCATCAGCATACACTTTTAATTTTGTAAATTGCTGTGCACCAAGCGTATTGTGAGGAAGCATACCTTTAACAGCTTTTTCTATTGCACGAGTAGGGTCTTTTTCCATTAAAGCCTTAAAGCTGATTTCTTTAAATCCGCCCGGGTAACCACTGTGTGAACGATATAATTTATCAGTTTCTTTTTTGCCGCTTACTTGAATTTGCGCAGCATTAATAACAATAACAAAATCGCCAGTATCAACATGCGGCGTATATTGAGGTTTATGTTTACCGCGAAGAATATTTGCAACAGCAACTGCTAAACGACCAAGTGTTTGACCTTGGGCGTCAACCACGTACCATTTTCTTTCAACTTCAAGCGGTTTTGCGCTAAATGTTTTCATTTATGTACCTTTCCTATGTATTTAGTTGTTTTAGATAATCAGAACAGTCTTTGTAACCGACATTTACAAGAGTTAAGCCAATAGCATCGGCTGTAGCCCCAGCATTTGAACGGTTTTTTGATTTTAAAATACTTAACATTGATAGCGGTTCAAGGTTGTCTTTTTCAATCAAAAGTAACGTTCCGACGATTGTCCTTACCATATTGTAGAGAAATCTGTCACCCACAATATCGATAATAATATATTTCTCGTCCCTACTGCGTTTTGCGCTTGCATAATATATGTTGCAAACTTTAGCAGGATTTTCGGATTGAGATTTAAAAGCACTGAAATCATGTTCACCTTGCAGATATTTTAACGCCTCATTCATCCTGTTTTCATTTAATTTATAGCGATAAAAGAAAGCATTTGTATCAAAAGGGGATTTTATTAAATCATTTCTGATTAAATACCTGTAGTGGCGAAATTTCGCAGATTTTTGAGCATGAAAAGTTTTATCTTTTTCTTCAATGTCAAAAATCCTTATATCTTCAGGCAAAATACCGTTCATTGAATTAATAAATTTACATTTATTTATTTTGTAATCGGTGTCAAAATGCAAAACCTGGTGGTATGCACTAACACCTGTGTCGGTTCTACCTGAAAATATAGTGCTTATTTTTGTTTTTATCAATGTACAAAGTGCTTTTTCAATTTCATCTTGTATTGTATTTCCTTCGGGCTGCTTTTGCGAGCCTCTGTAGTTCTTACCAAGATATAGAAAATGCAGAGCGTATCGAGTCATTACACAAGTTGAATCATTGCCATTTCAGCAGCATCGCCGCGTCTTGGAGCAAGTCTGTAAATTCTTGTGTAACCGCCGTTACGAGTTGCATATTTTTTACCAATAACACTAAACAGTTGTCTTAGAACTGTTTGAGATGGTAACTTTTGACCTTCTTGAGGAGCATCAAAAATTTCACCTGTTTCAAGATTCATATATTTTGAAGTTTCCTTGTCGAAGATATATTTTGCAGCTTGTCTGCGAGAAGCCAAATCGCCTTTTTTTGCAAAAGTGATAACACTTTCAGCATAAGGGCGCAGTGCTTTTGCTCTTGCCATTGTGGTTGTAATTTCCCCGTGCAAGAACAACTCTGTTGCCAAAGAACGAAGTAGTGCTTTTCTTTGGTCAGCTGCTTTTGATAAGTGGTGTCTTTTACACTGGTGTCTCATTTTATTTTCCTTTTATTATATAAGTTCTAAATCATCTACACCTTCAGGATTTGGTTGAAGATCCAAACCAAGTTGGTGTAATTTTTCAATTACTTCATCAGAAGATTTCTTACCAAAGTTTTTAATATTTAGTAAGTCATGTTCTGATTTTTTCAATAACTCAGCCATGGAATTGATACTTGCTCTTTTTAAACAGTTGTATGCACGAACTGAGAGTTCTAAATCTTCAATTGTAAAAGCAGGAGTATCATCCTGTGTAGTTTCAGCTTTAACTTCTTCTTCAATTCTAACACTTACAGGTGTACCTGTAATAGCAGCTATTTGAGAGAAGTGCTCAATTAAAAGATTTGCGCCTTTTGATAACGCTTGAGTAACATCAATTGAACCGTTTGACCAAATTTCAAGAGTTAATTTGTCAAAGTCTAAGTTTTCACCGACACGAGCAGGTTCAACGATATAACTTACACGCTTGATTGGCATAAATGCAGCATCAATTGGTAACATATCAATCGGCATACCGTTCTTTTGTTCTTTTAGAACATCTTGAGTTACATAGCCCTTACCTACTTCTACAACGATATCAGCATGGATTGAACCACCATCAGCAAGAGTGCAAATTAAGCAATCGGGGTTGACAATTTTTACACCTGCGGGAAGTTCGATATCAGAGGCTAAAACCGGTCCGGGTCTTGTAACATCTAACCTTAAGTGTTGAACATCGTTGCTATCAGTTTTTACAACCAATCCCTTAAGGTTAAGCATAATATCAATAACATCTTCTACAATACCGGGGATAGAAGTATATTCGTGAGTAATACCTTCGATTCTGACTGATGTTACAGCAGCACCTTCAAGGCTTGACAATAAAACCCTTCTTAAAGAGTTGCCAATTGTAGCACCGTAACCTCTTTCAAGCGGTTCAATAACGAATTTACCGTACTGAGAACCGTCTGAGCTTGTTGCAGTATTAACGTTTTTAATTTTAAGTTCCATATTCTTCATTCTCTCCTAATTACTATTTAGAGTAGTACTCAATAACAAGTTGTTCTTTGAATTCAGGGTCCATCTCTTCCCTTTGTGGTACTCTATCAAAAACAATTTTTTGAGCAGCTTTATCAACATTTAACCAAGCAAATGAAAGCGCCAAATCAATTGATTCTTGAACATTTTTAATGTAATTTTGACTGTTTGTTTTAACAGTGATTTCATCTCCTGCTTTTAGCAAATAGGAGGGAATATCAACTTTTTTACCGTTAACTAACACATGTCCGTGGTTAACGATTTGTCTTGCTTGTCTTCTTGTAACAGCAAAACCTGCACGGAAAATTACGTTATCAAGCCTTGATTCAAGCATTTGCAACATAATTGTACCTGTTACGCCTGTTTTTCTTGAAGCAGCTTCGTAATACTTAGCAAATTGTTTTTCTGAAACAAGGTAAGTAAGACGAATTTTTTGTTTTTCTTTTAATTGCAATGCGTAATCAGATGCTTTTTTACGTACCGCACCATGCTGACCTGAAGCATTTTGTCTCATAGATGATGTCAATTTACGGTTGGACAAGTCCTTGACACCGAAATTTCTAAATAATTTATTTGTAGGTCCTGTATATCTAGCCAATTTTATAGCTCCTTTTTATTATTGTTATACTCTACGTTTCTTAGGAGGACGGCAGCCGTTGTGAGGAATTGGAGTTACGTCCTTAATTAGTGTAATTTCAAGACCAGCAGCTTGAATTGCACGGATAGCGGTTTCCCTGCCTGAGCCCGGTCCTTTTATAAATACTTCAACTTTTCTCATTCCTTGATCAACTGATTTCTTAGCTACCAGTTCGGCTGCACTTTGCGCTGCAAAAGGTGTACCTTTTCTGGCACCTTTAAAACCGCAAGCACCTGCTGAAGCCCAAGCAACAGCATTACCTTGAGTATCTGTTGAAGTTACAATGGTATTGTTGAATGTTGATTGAATATGTACAACACCTTGCAATACATTCTTTCTTTCTTTCTTTTTAGTTTTTGTAGGTTTAGCCATTATATTATCTTCCTTTTAGTTATTTCCTTAATTTACGCTGGTATATTGACTCTATTTTTTCTTATTAGCAATAGGTCCTGACTTTTTACCCCTGCGTGTTCTTGCATTAGTTTTTGTTCTTTGACCTCTAACAGGGAGTTTTCTTCTATGACGAACGCCTCTGTAAGAATTAATTTCGGATAAACGTTTAATATTTAAAGATTCTTCTCTTTTTAAATCACCTTCGATCGTGTAATGAGAAATCTCGTTTCTTAACTTTTTAATATCGTCATCTGTTAGATCATCTGTTCTTAAATCTTGAGAAATGCCGCAAGCTTCAAGGATTTTAGCACTTCTTGTCGGTCCTATGCCGTAGATATAGGTTAAAGCTATAACCATTCTTTTGTTACGGGGTAAATCAACCCCAGCCAATCTTGCCATTTATTTTATTCTCCTATTGATTATTTACTAATTAACCCTGTCTTTGTTTGTGTTTAGGGTTTTCGCAAACTACTGTAACTCGTCCGCGTCTTTTAATAACTTTGCATTTATCGCAAATTGGTTTTACTGATGCTCTTACTTTCATTTTTATTTTCCTTTTTATTTTAATCTGTATGTAATTCTGCCTCTTGTCAGGTCATAAGGTGTCATTTCAACTTTTACCTTGTCGCCGGGAAGTATTCTGATAAAGTTTTTTCTTATTTTTCCTGATATATGAGCCAAAATTTCATGTCCGTTTTCAAGTTCAACCCTGAACATTGCATTTGGCAATGATTCAAGAATTGTTCCTTCAAATTCGATTACATCTTTTGACATTAGCTTCCTTTATAATTTTTGATACTAAAAATCATACATGTTAAATTTTTCATTGCAAGGGGTTTTAATTAAGTTTTTTGGCATTTTCAGCGATTTTGATATTTTGTTTTTGTAAATATAGGGTATATTTAGTATTGACAATATCCTATAAATACCTATTTTTACAAGTGTTTTGGAATATTTTGTAACGTTTTGTAAATATTTTAATATAATATATTTTTACTTAAATAAATATACAGATGTTGAATTTGACCAGATAAGATTTTATATATAATATAAGAATATGAAAAATTTTAAAATAAAAATTGCAAATTTCTTTGAACTGACAAGAGCATATTCTATTCTTATGTCAATTGCCCCTTGGTTTTTAGCTGTAATATGGGCACAAATTTATCTGCCATCAATTAAAGATACTTTTTTAACAATAGTGGGTATTTCCTGTGTACATTTAGCAACAAATCTATTTGACGATTATATAGACGTAACAAGAGAACTAAAACATGGCAAAACCCTTCAAAATATAGACTTTGGAACAATTAATAACAAAGCTAAGTTAATTTTAAACGGAACTTATTCCCTAAACAAGGTAACAAGAATTATTGCAATATTGTATGCTATAGCAATTTTAATAGGAATATATTACACAATTACAGTCGGAGGCTGGATACCTGTAATTATAGGTATTTGCGCCATTTTATGTTTACTGTATCCGTTTGCAACAAAATTTTACTCGGGAGAATTAATAGTCGCCATAATTTTTGGTCCTTTGCTTATGAGTGGTACGTATTATACACTGTGCGGACTTCTATCAACAAGAATTTTAATTATGTCTATTTCTGTAGGATTACTAACTGCAGCGCTTTTACATACACATGCAATAATGGATTGGGAATATGACTGTACAGTTGGTAAAAACACATTTTGCAGGCTTTTTAAAACAAAAGAAAATGCAATTGTGGCACTTAAAGTCTTAATTTGGCTTGCATACGCAAATGTAATATTTTTCGTACTCACAGGCTGGCTGCACCCAAATACACTTTACACTCTTTTAACATTGCCGATTGCAATCGAGCTGTTCAAATCTATTAAAGATTATATAAATATAAAAGATGTAAAATTTATTCCAAAATGGTGGATGGGTCCTATGGAAGATTGGGAAAATATTAAAAACGCAAGTATGGAATTTTTCATGTACAGATTTTACCTTGCAAGAAATTTATGCTTCTTGTTTTGTATTATTGCAGGTATTGCCTGCTATTTAAAATAAATATATAATTAGTTTATGTCTAAGAAAATTTTAATAATATTTATATTTTTAATAAGCGTGGGGGCAATAATGGCTAATTCAAGTTTTGTGCTAACGAGTGAAACTATAAAAAATAATCAAACTTTACCAAACGAGCAAGTTTTAAACTCTTTTGGCTGCACAGGCGAAAATGTGTCCCCTGACTTAAAATGGTCCGGAGCACCCGCAGGCACAAAAAGCTATGCGTTATTAGTTCATGACCCTGATGCACCAAGACCTACAGGCTGGTGGCATTGGCTTGTTGTAAATATTCCCGTAACAAAAACAGAATTTAAAAAAGGCGAAAAACTCTCTATGCCAATGTTGGAAACTGTAACAGACTTTAAAAATACTGGCTATGGTGGCGCATGTCCTCCAAAAGGTCATGGTGTTCATCATTATAATTTTACAATACATGCGCTTAACACTGAAAAACTGGATGTGTCGGTTGATACAGACCCAAATGAAGTTGAAAAACTTGTAAAACAACACTCTATTGCAAGCTCTACAATTACTGCATTGTATCAAAGATAATTTTTATAATATAATATCTTTATGAAAAAGATAGAAAACATTAGAAATTTTAGCATAATAGCACACATTGACCACGGTAAATCAACTCTTGCGGACAGATTACTTGAACGCACAGGCACAATATCCGAGCGTGAAATGCAAAACCAGTTGCTCGACACAATGGATATAGAGCGAGAACGAGGCATTACAATTAAACTAAATGCTGCAAAAATGAATTATCATGCAAAAGATGGCAAGGATTATATTTTAAATTTAATAGATACCCCCGGGCACGTTGATTTTTCTTATGAAGTATCACGCTCACTTGCAGCCTGCGAGGGTGCGCTTTTAATAGTTGACGCAACTCAGGGTGTTGAGGCGCAAACCCTTGCAAATGTTTATCTTGCAATGGAGCAAAACCTTGAAATAATACCTATAATCAACAAAATTGACTTACCTTCAGCCGATGTTGAACGTGTAAAGCAAGAAAT
>CALUXZ010000053.1 GCA_944324875.1 Candidatus Gastranaerophilales bacterium
CCCATATATCCTTTTGTAATTTCAAGGTCAGTGTTACAAATACCCGACATGCGAGTTTTAATAAGCACTTCGCCTTTTTTTGGCATTGGTGTTTCATAGTTATCAACAAGTTTTAAGTTTTCATCAAATACTACTGCCTTCATTTGCTAAAAAATCCTCCAAAATCTCTTTTATGCTTCCACTTTTTGTGTTAATACTTCCTCTACATATTTTATTGCACTTACACCTGCAACAGCTCCGTCTGCAACCGCTGTAATTACCTGCCTTAGAGGTGTTACACGAACATCGCCTATTGCAAATACCCCGGGGATTGAACTTTGCATATTTTCATCAACTACAATAAAACCTCTGCTATCTTGTTTTAGTTGTCCGTTAAAATCATCGCAATTAGGTGTAAAACCAATGTAGGGGAAAACGCCGTCTGTTTCAAGTTCTTGAGTTTTGTTTGTTTTAACATTTTTAATTACAACTTTTTCAACTTTATTTTCGCCTTTAATTTCTTCAACCACACTGTCCCAGATAAATTCAACTTTATCATTGTCAAAAGCCCTTTGTTGAACGATTTTATCTGCACGCAAGGAATCTCTGCGATGAACAATATAGACTTTTTTTGCAAATTTTGTTAAATAGCAGCCTTCTTCAACTGCGGCATTACCTCCGCCAACTACCACAACTGTTTTATCTTTATAAAAAGCTCCGTCGCATACTGCACAGTAACTTACACCTTTGCCTATAAATTCATTTTCACCCCTAACGCCCAGTTTTGTTGACTTTGCCCCTGTTGCAATAATTATACTGTGCGCTTTATATTCTCCTTTTAGAGTTTTTATAACTTTAGGGTTTGAAATTAAATCTACACTTTGAATTTCTTCCATAGTGAATTTTTCTACATTAAATTTATCAAGGTGTTGTTCAAATTTTTCACTCAACTCCCAACCTTCAATTGAGGGAAAACCTAAATAATTTTCAATTTCAAGGTAATTTGTCGGTTGTCCGCCTAAAAGTGATGTATCAATTATGGCACAATTTATATTTCCTCTTGCGCAATATACACCGGCACTCAGTCCTGCAGGGCCTCCGCCTAATATTATGGTGTCAAAAATCTTCTCCATTTATCCCAAATCTCCTGATATTTTTTGTCCTACTACTTTATATTTTACTACATCTTTTTGAATTAGCTTATTATTTACATATCTTTCAATAATATATGTATCATAACCAGTAAAAATATTACCGTTTAATTTAAACTCGGGGCTTTCTTTCTGGACAATTTTCATGTTTCCTCGGGTATTTGATTTTACCCTTTGGAATTTTAAGGTCTTGCCGTCCAAGTTTTTTTGCGATTCGACCTGAATAGAAGAACTTGCACCTGTGTGCACGTTCTCTAAAATTAAAGTATTACCATACCCTCCTAATGTCCATATATCGACGCTAAGCGCATTAAAAAGTTCCGGATTGTTTGTTTCTGATATTTTTGATGTTACATGCCATGTGCCAAAAAAGCCCTTTGGAATTTCATCTTTTGAAACTGTTGCACGCAAAACCTCTGCCTGTGCGCAGTTGAGCGTAAACGTAAACAATAAAATCAGTGCAATTAAAAATTTTCTCATATATCAAAATATAATAATTTTTTTATAAATATCATACTTTGGATTGAGGCAGATTTTATCAGTTATTGTACTATATAAGAGAGGAGTTTTAATTTTGAGAAAAATAATAACATTAATTTGTCTTGTTATGTTTGGAATTTTGTGTATTATTAACTACACAATGCCTGCTGACGCTGCAAAAAAGAACACAAAAGAAAAACAGGAAGCTCCTAAGGTTGATGAAGAACAATTGAAAAACATGGATCAAAAAATTGACCTTTTAACAAGAAAATTTTATACACGTGAATTATATTCCCCTGAAGACAGCGATAATTTAATTAATTTAAAATTGCAACTCGATACAATTATGAATACAACTCCTGAGCCTGTTTATGCGCCTCTTTATTATAAATTAGGTAATTTATACAAATTAAGAGGCATGAAGGCAGAATGTGTTGATTGCCTGAAAACAGTTATAGAAAACTTTTCTGACACCGCATATGGTCCCAAAGCACGTGAAGTGCTAAGCGAAATGGGCATAACAATTAAAGAGCCCGAGCCGCTTTTAGGTGAAGATGAAGAAGATGAAGAAGAGGATGAGGAATTTTACTAAATTAAGACAATCCTAAATCCATCATATTCATTGTGCCAAGCAAAGAAAGCCCTATCATATAAGAAGTATTATTGTTAATAAAGCTAATTGAGCTGCCTTGATTATATTCATTAAAGTATTCTTCAGCACGTACTCTCATATCGTTGTATTTGTCGTATTCTTCTTCATCTTGAGCATTTAAAATTCTGTAATCAAGTTCTTCCATAATATCATCATAGTCTTCTTGTACAGAATCGTTTTGATGTAAACCAAGTTCCCACATAATGTCATACCAAGGGCGTTCTTCATAGCCTTCGGTTTCGCCTGCTTGCTCTTGCTGTTCTTGCATGCGCTCCATTTGTTCAATAATCATAGCCTCCCTTAGACGTTCTACATCTCTGTCGTAGTCGTCGCTAGGGATTAGATTATATTGGCGCATTAAAAGGTTAAGCTCGTCCTTTTGTTTCTTTTTGTCATCTTCAGAGCTTATGTTATAAATATATGTAAATGTTGAAATAGAATCTATCGGGGATATTGCCATAGTTCTTGCCTTTGCCTTATATATTTTTTATTCCCCATAAGTTTTAATAAATAACGATATTTTATGATTTTTTTATGTAGTGTATAATAAATTTCATAATGCAAAATGAACTACACAATCCAAAATTTAATAAACACGGCTATATTCAAGTCTATACAGGCAACGGTAAAGGCAAAACCACAGCATCATTAGGGCTTGCGCTAAGGGCTTTAGGCAGAGGCTGGTGTGTACTTATTGTTATGTTTACAAAAGGCGGCAGTGATTATGGCGAGTTGTATTCTTTTGCAAATTTATCTGATGAAATTAAAAAATGCTTTAAAATAGTAAATGCCGGCGCAGACAGAATTGTTTATAAAGACAATGTTAATGAAATTGACAGACAAGAAATTAAAAAAGGCTGGGAAATAGCACTTGATGCCATTAAAAACAACAAATACCAGCTTGTTATACTGGATGAAATAAATATTGCAATAGATTTAGGGTTAATTGATTTGGGCGAAGTTCTTGAAGTTCTTAAAAATAAACCTCAAGATATGGAAATAGTTTTAACGGGCAGAAATGCCAAGCAAGAAATAATTGACATTGCACATCTGGTATCTGAAATTGTCCCTGTTAAGCACTACTGGGACATAGGGGTAAGTGCAAGGGAAGGTATGGAGTATTGAACAAAAAGCAAAAGTGGCTGGAATTAAAAAAGAAACTAAACAACGCTGTTTTTATTGAAATTGTTGTTTGGATATTAGTTATCGGCGTACTTTTTGGCGCAACTTACACATTTTTTTATTACAAATTTATAAAACCTAACCTTTATACAATTGTTTTTAATGACACTGACGGACTTATAAAAGGTTCTCCTGTAAGGTTTATGGGGCTTGTTGTGGGTCATGTAAGAGAACTTACTTATCACAAAGATTCAATTGAAACAGAAATTATTGTAACTAAAAAAGGTGTAAAAATCCCATCAGGTGCAATAGCATCAGTTGAATTTAGCGGTATAGCAGGTTCAAAGTCAATTGAAATAATGCCACCAAAAGAAAACTTGTCAGATATTGGTATAATTTCAAAACCAACATTAAGAATCGGTGATGTTGTTGATGAGTATGCAAGCATTGGCAAGATTTTTGCTTCATTAAAGGACTTTGTCGACGCTGTTAATCAAGATAACGTTTCTAAAATTTTTAGTGCAGTTAAAAATGCGTCTTTAAGTCTTAAAAAAATAGATACTGAAATAAGCAACACAAACACTAAACAACCTGAAATAAACAAGAAATTAGATAATATAATAAACAGTGAAAAAAAACTTGAAAAGACTCTGGATAAAGCAAACAAACATGCAAAAAAGATTGGTTCTTATTTTAAAAAATAATTTTTTATGATAATATTTTCTCAAAGTGGAGATATAAAAAAGGTAATGGCAGAAAATTTAGTTGAAGTAGTAGTTGACGTTGAAACAACAGGTCTTGATTATACAAGAGAAAAAATAATTGAATTTGCAGGTGTAAAACTTGTAAATGGTGAAATAACAGAAAGTTTTGAAACATTAGTTAACCCCCACCAACACATAAGAAAATCATCTCAGGCAATCCATGGGATAAGCGAAGAAACACTTGAGAGTGCACCTGAAGAAGAAGAAATTTTTCCAAAGATTTTTGAATTTATTGGAGATGGGGTAATTGTTGCGCACAATGCTATTTTTGACTTTAGTTTTCTAAATCGCACATCAAAAAGACTTTACAATAAACCGCTTGAAAACCGCTATGTTGATACACAAATGATGTTTAAAGAGGTTTATCCTCAAATGGATTCTTGCGGATTAGAGTGTTTAATGAATACGTTTAATGTTGATTTTTCAACTCGTCATCGTGCTATGGCAGATGCTATGGGGCTTGCACAGTGCTACCCGAGATTAAAAGAAATGTATTTTCAAAAATACGACTGGCAGCTCTCTCAAATTCAAAATGCAGATTACCTTTTTGAAAGGTATTTAAGGCTACAAAACGCAATAAGTGTTATGCAGTCTGAAATTCAAGATTTAAGGTCAATTTTTAAAATATATTTTGAAAAAGGCGGAAAAGACATTGTTGCAAACTCGGGCGAAGTGCTTTCTTATAATTCCAAGAAAACCTTTTCTTATGATTTTTTACAAATAAAAGATATTTTGGATGAAATAGGCGCATTGCCTAAGGCTGTAAGGTTAAACAACGCTTTTGTAGACAGGCTTGTTATGGGTAACGCTTTGGATGAAGAAACAAAAGACAAAATAAAATCAGCAAGAATTGCAATAAGCGAAAATAAAACACTATCGGTTAAAAAGCCTGATAATAGTGTGTCTTAAGATGTTTTGTTAAGAATTGTAAATAAATATTGTCTATTTAGTATATAAAAAGGCAATATTTTTTGTATAAATTTTTTTATATAAGTACAAGAGAGATAAACCAAAAAACCACCACACACACGAGAGAAAACATTACTACCACCAACACACACGAGTAAAGAGAGAACTACCACACAAGAACTTGAGGATTAAAGACCAAGTTTGCCCTTCCTAAAAAAGGAAGGGTTTTTTATTTTAAAAAATATACAATCGGGTAATTTTCATTTTTGATTTAAAAACTAATATTAAATTAAAGAATTAAATGTTTAGTCAAAAAGGAGAAAGACGTGCAAAATATTGAGGGACAGGCGCACAACAGTTTTTGTGCTACAAAATTTATGTCGGCACCGCAAGTGGAATTAAAAGAGCTTAACAATTTATTTTTTGAATTGTGTTACAAAGCTTGTAATTTAAAATGCAAACACTGTTATATAGAAAAAAATCCCTACAAACAAGAAAAAGACTTTATACCATTGGATAAAATAAAAAATGCATTGCTGCAAACACGAGGTGAAAATATAAGCTCTATTTATTTGACTGGCGGAGAGCCTCTTTTGCATCCTGATTTTAATATAATATTAAGAATGTGTTTAAAATTTTCCAATGTTACAGTTATGTCAAACGGGGTTTTAATTAATGACAAAAAGGCACGTTTTTTAAGAAAAATTGATGATGAAAATAATTTCGAAACAATTTATAGAATAAGCCTAGACCATTTTGATGAATTAAAAAACGATGAAATAAGAGGACGAGGCAGCTTTAGAAAGGCTTTTGGGGCAATTTTAAACCTTGCAAAGTATGAATTCAACCCAATAATTTCTGTTTGTAATTATTATCAGGAATCAAGAGAGGATTTATTCAAGGGTTTTTATGAGTTGTTTAAAAAGCATAATTTTGAAATTGAAGATATAAATTTAAAAATAATGCCTTATTTTGAAAAAGGCGACAGTGATGATTTTATAGAAGATTTTGATTTTGACAAAACAAAACTTGATTGTTGCAATTCAAGGGTTTTAAGTGCAAACGGCGTGTATTCTTGCCCTGCCCTGTCTAATGATTTTCGTGCAAGAGTAGGTTCTGATATGTCAAATTACTCTAAAAGAACATTTTTAGACACTCAAAAATGCGCAAAATGCATAAAACATTTTGGTAAAAATCAGGTAAACGATTGGATGTAATTAATTTTCAGGACGCAAAAATTCTTTTATATCACGCACCAAATCTTCTTTTGCGGTGGGTTGAAAGAATTTAAAATTATCGAGTAAAACTTTTTTGCCTGATTTAACATCTATAACATAAACAGTTGGAAAACCTTGTACATTGTACTCTTCCATTAATTTTTTGTTATCTTGATTATCGCAATTTACAAATGCAATGGCAAAATTCTTTTTTATGTTTTTGTCTTTTGTAATTTCATCAAAAGTTGGGGCAAATTTTTGACAATAACCGCACCAGTCTGTGTAAAACCAGACAATAACAGGTTTGTTTTTCTTAAGTGCTTTTTTAAATGTGCGCCCTCTGTCGTATTTTTTAGAAATAGGCAAATCTGCACCTATTGAAATAGATGGTATATTGCCGTTTACACCTAAAAGTGTAAATGTTGAAATACCAAAAGATAAAATTGAAAATACCAAAGAGGCAATCACACCCGATATAAGCCATTTTTTATAACATTTTTTTTCTTCACTCATAATTCTCTCCGTTTCCTATAGTTTTATTTTACTATATAAAATTTAATGTGTGCAAATTAATTTGCACCGCAGCATTTTTTGTATTTTTTTCCGCTACCGCATGGACATGGGTCGTTTCTGCCTATGTTTTCATATTTTGGCATATCATCTTCTTCTTTTATTCCTAAAATTTCGCTAAAAATTTTTGAATTGTACAAAATAATCATAGGGCTGAATTTTTCCCCGTTTGTTCCCTTAAATCTTTCTAAAATCTGACTTGTAGAGTTAAAATCAGTTTCAAGTGCCAAGTTTATTACATCTAAAAAGTTTTCATATTTTTTTGCGGCATTTGCAATAACACTTTTTGGAACTTTGTCGCTTTTTAAAAATTCTTTTACACATTCTTTTGCGCCTTCAATTTTAAACTCACCATTATCAAAGGTTTCAAAAATTTTGTAAAATGTGCCTAAAAACGGCACTATATATAGCCCTTCGTTATTATCAAAATAAAGACCTATGTCATAAATACAGTTGTGTTTAGAAAATCCTCCGACGGCATTTTCAATAAAATCATCACTTTGCGAATACTCTTTTATATTAAAAAATTTGTATTCATCAACATTTTGAATATATTGTGTCGGGTCAACCTGCTCGTTGTAGGCACTTATAAGTTCATCAGCCAGCTTATTTGTTGTAATTATGCTGTTTTTTTCATTGAAAACTTTTTTAAAAGACTGCTTAAATTCTTCAACCGAGTTTTTAATTTTGTTTAATTTTTCATCATTTTTAAAAGTTGCACAATTAGAATTTGAAATAAGGCATTTAACTGCTTCTGATGCTGCTTTGTAAAAGTTAAGCGAAGAAATTACATCATATATTTCTAAAAGATAATATTCCCCTTCAAATTCAATTATTCTTGCACGAATAAAATCCCCTTTTGCAATACCCCTTAAATTTACCATTTTTACAAGCGGAATAAGGCAAAATTCTTTTTCGCAAGTGAGCGAATAAGTTTCATAAGCATTTTTTAAGAC
>CALUXZ010000054.1 GCA_944324875.1 Candidatus Gastranaerophilales bacterium
TTTCATACGAGTTTAACTCTTTTTGGGTAATATTTGGCAATGTTTTATTTACTAAATTTATTATACCATCAGTTGTATGTATTTTGTTGGAACAACACCTTTTGTATAGTTCTTCAATTCCTGAATTACTATACCTGCCATTGGAACAATTAGATATAGCTTTGGCAATTTTATTATAATCTAACCCCTGTTGTTTTAATGCTGAAAAGTAAAATTCTACGACTGCAAGCGTATTTTCAAAATCAGGCGGGTCTATATTTATAATAAAGCTTGTTCTATCCGGAGTTAAAATGTCCGGCGATATTTCCGCGGGATTATTGGAAGTCATAATATAAATGCATTTATCATCATCAAATGCTTTGCTTAATTTTGCTTTTAATTCATCTAATACCTCAGAATCTTGATGTGCAATTGCTTCTACTTCATCCAAAAGAATTATTGTTCTTTCGCCTGTTTGCTTATATTTTTTTCTTGACCTTCTTGTTTCAACTTCTATTTCATCCATTATGTCATCCGGTCCTTCGGACATATCAATCATAACCGGTTTTTCACCATTGTTTATTTCTTGGGCCAGCGCAATTGCAAATGTAGTTTTCCCGGTTCCGGTCGGTCCAAAGAATAAAGCTGCATTTGGAAGTTTGATTGGAACACCGGACTGCTCTTCAAATATTTTATTTATTAATACATTTTGCAATGCTGCTTTTTCGGGTTCATAACCGGCCAATCTGCTAAAACCACAGTTTTTGTTAGCAGCTTGCTGTTTTTTAGCCAAATTGATTGTTTTTTGTGTTGCTTCAAAATCAGATTTTAATTTCGTTAATTCGTCAAGCGTAGCATTGCGTTTTTTTGCCGCTTCTAAAAGTTGTTCGATATCTTTTAAATGCGCCTCTTTTGCTTTTTGAAAGATAATTTGGTCTTCTCGCCAGGCATTCATCCTTCCTCTATATTCGTCGTCCAATTTTCTTAATGCCCTTTTTCGACCAAACCACTTATTCTCTGCTTTCTCTCTTTCTCTTTCATATGTACTTGTTATATTATCGGCATTTTTTTGAAAACTATCTACATAGTCAGTTGTAACAACCGGTGCGTGTTTTTTATCAATATCCTTAATGTTTGTTGTAAATACACCGTTGAAAAATATTGAATTAATGTTTTTTGTATTATAGATATTATTTATGCGCATAATATACTTGATTATTGTATTTCAGTAATACAAAATTGGTAATTTTATTTTTTTGTCATTTATAAATAAAACCTTAAAATAACTTTACAATTTGTTTATTCATTTAAAAATCTAGTAACTTTATCTAAAAACAATAAAACTATCTAATCTAAGAAACTATATATTTTTTACAAAAAATCAATCTTTCTTTAAAGTTGCAATTACTCCGTAAATAAAATCGAGCTGTTCATCTGTAAGACATTCAAGTATTTTAGCAATTGCAATAATCTTGGCACATTTTGGCAAGTCATTTTCATATATATCCTTAAAATCAAATAATTTAACAGGTTCTACGTTTAAAGTCCTGCAGATTTTATGCAAAATAACGGAAGATACAAAAGATTTTCCGCTTTCAATTCTTGATAAGCTTGCGGGTTCAATTCCAATAAGTTCAGCAAGTTTTGTTTGTGTAAGCCCTGAATCTTCTCTGTATTTTTTAACTTTTAAACCAAAATTCTTTTTAAGTCTTGATAATGTAATCATAGCTTAACATTAAATGCTATGATTGCGTTTTACAATGATAATTAAGACATATATTGATAATATAGATATAAATATACCCTTACGGGTAATATACAACTGTATTTTAATTGTTTAAAATTTTATAAAAGAGAAATACAAAAAGGAGTGCGAAATGCTTTTGGAAAAACAAGAAATACAAGCAACATTGTATGAATTTACGGGAATCAAGAATATTGATGTTCAAAGATTAAGTGTTAAACGTGCCGAACTCTTTGAAATGTGGCGTAAATTATCTTTTTACGCTAAAAAATCAAAATCTTTCTATATGGTTTATTTGTATTACTTTGCGGTTAATATTGTGCGGGCGATTGCAATACTTGAATATGAAAATGAGCTGTAATTATTAAGAGGAGGAGGGGGCATTTTGCCCCCTATTTAATCTTCTGATAATACCATTTGATTTTTTGTCTGTGATAATCCCCCATGGCATATGCTTGTCCGCTTTTTTCGGGCATTTTGTTTAAATCAATTTTACCTATGTTTTGAACAAGATATTTATTCCACGGACAGAGTTTTTCTATGGTCTTATCTCTGCACATCTCGCCTATTTCAGCGTGAGTATAAAAATCAAAAGGAGTAAGATTATATCTTGCAAGGATTCTTGCGCAGTGAAACCAGAATGCCTCTTGCTGCACTTTTGTAATCGGCGTTCTGTCAAGCCCGCCGCAGCAAGCAACATTATATGTAATTGAGTTCATTCCGCCAATTGATGAAGCTGTTCCCTGAGCTTTGGCAAGTATTAAATTTCCCGAACTGTCAATTAATGCCTGATAACTTGATTTATCTTTTGCATTAGGTTTGTAATTTCCCGCCGTCCAATGCCCTATAACATATAATACTTTTGACATGGCTATAACTCCTTGTGCTGCGCAAGTGTATTTATTATTTCTCTTTGTCCGCGTTTAAGTTCTTTGAAATCTTCTTTGATATCATCTTTGAAACATTGAAAAACCTGCAGAGAAACAAATTTTTTATCTGCATCGGATAATATTTCCCTGTGTTTTTTCTCGAGTTTTTCGGGCGTTACAAAGATATTAAACTGGACAAAAAACCCCAGAACCGCTATTATTATCACGGCATACGGCAAATATTCAATCATTCTGCGCTACCTCTTTATTGAGAAGTTTTGCTGCCTGAGTTAATTTATTTCCTACCGCCTCAATTATTGCAATTCCAAGTTTAAACCCTTGCAGATGTCGATTTCTTTTCTCGGGGTCATCTGTTGATTTAATTTTTTCAAGTAAATCATTAAGATTTTCAATTACATCATTTGCCTTTTTATCAAAGGCCTCGTAGCTTCTTTTGATAATTGCGGGAATGATTTTGTTTTCAACAAGCTCTTTTATAAGCGGCAATACCCATGCCAAAAGACCTGCCAAAATTTCTTTGTAATTCATAAATTACATCCTTTCTTTTTTATGTACAAAAAATAGCGCATAGCGCCTGATAAAATAATTGGATATTTTTATATAAAATTCTTTCTAAGATTCAACTTCCGGAGGCAAATCCGCTTCGGGTTCAGAGAAGCAGTTAACCATCATGAATGTATCATCATTTGAAAAATTATAATAAAGGGTTACAAGATAGCGTCCAGAGCCTAAAGAGCCTATTTTGCCGCCTGATAGTTTTACTTTTGAATAATCAGGAGCTTTAATATCGATAATTACTTCCTGCTCGGTATAAATGCTTAAATAAAAAATTCCCATACCGCTTTTGGGAAAATTTACATCCTTTTTTAAAAAGTAAGTTTGATCGTAGGAAGTTTTACCAAGGTCATAGAACTTATTTGACAGATTTAATTCAATTGTATTTGTATAAATAAGTTCAAGTTCGCAATTTTGACTTTTCCCCGTTATACTCTTTGAAAAATCGTCATTAAAACCGTTTGAGTTGTATTCGTAGTTGTTGATTGTTGCAATAGAGCCTGATTTTTTATAATCCGCAAAAGGAACAATATTTTTATTTTCCCACTCGGTTTGTTCTTCATATTTTGCCTTTGTCTGCCTTATCGGACTTGCCGTATTAATCCAGAGGCAGGGAAGCCGGGAACTTGAGATATTTGCAGGCTGATTATCCGCATATTTAATGCTTTTAAATGCCTCAATATGTCCGTTCTCATCAATTCCAAAATATATTGTTGTGTTTGTATCAACAGGCTCATCCGGCACGCTTGCAAGTGTTTTAAACGTTTTTGTATAACCGTTTGCAAATGTAACCACGGCGGGATTTTCTTCTGAAATATTAAATCCATAATCGTATAAAATGCCATCAGCAGCCCCGAGATTAACACATAAAGGTGCAAGCCTGAAAAATCCCGCACCTGCTTCACCGCCTCCGCTTAATTCTTTTATAAACTCTATGCCGTCTTCGTTGATATTTGCGTCAAGTAGTTCAATATTTTTTTGATTATTCCAGAAATTTTTTAAGTCAGCTGCTTTTCTGCTAATTAAGCCGTCTTTTTTGCAAACAATGCAAAAAGTGCAATTATTAGGACATCCTCTTGTTAAGTAGCCATATGCTGTGTTATTTGCATATTGTGGATAAAGGGAATAATCGGGATAAATATTTTCTATTTCTTGCGGTAATGGCAAATCATTTTTTGTTTCGTAATTCTCAAATCCGTTCAATACTTTTATCGCATAACCGCTGCCACCTTTGTAAATTTTATCTGCACGCGGTATATATAATAACGGGTTGATTGTTGGTAAATTTAAATTAAATACTTTGGAAATATAGGCAATATCGTATGTTTCAAGAAAATTATCTACAATTTTTACAATATTGTTTTTCTTTTTATGATATGCAGATATTTTCATTAAGGGCAAGCTGGGAAAGTTTACGCTATCAGTGATTAGACCTATTTTGCGCATTTGTTACACTCCTGATGACCCATAGCGGGAAAGTTCTTCTTTGCATTCTGCAATAAGAGCTTTTAGCGTCAAGATTTTTTCTTTTTGCTGCTCGAGATACACAATAAAATTATTTAGAATTTCAAGCCCCTTAATCTGGTCTTTTGACATTTTGTATTTTTTACATTTTACGCTGTCAATACATTTAGAGGTTATTTCATCAAATGCAATCCTTAGTCCTTCATGTTCTGAAATTGAAGCAATTTTTTCCCTCATACTTAGTTCATTTCCAAGCTTTGCAAGTTCATTGATTAATTCTTCTTTGCTTCGTGTCATAGTTAAAACTCCTTTCGTTAAACAAAACTTATTTACTTTTATGCATATTCTTCCGGCTTTAATTTGAATTTCTCAATTAAAATTTTTTGCCCGTAAGTCCGTCCCCTTTGATAGGGCGGGAAATTTTTTTGTATGTAGTTAATTGCTTCAATTCTTGTAGCAACATCAAACGGCACAAATTTTTTTTCGTTTTCTTTTTTTGTTGTTTCCGCTTCTTTTTGCGTCTGGAGAGAGTAGCATTTTAATACTCCGTATTTTTTTAAATTTTTGCGCGCAAAACTCAAAAGACTTTTAATAGGGTATTTTGTTTTTCCTCCATGGTTATACACCCCCAAAAGCCAATCATTAACACATTTTTGAACATAGTTTTTATTTCCGAGTTCAACGGATAGTGCATTAAAAAGAGCCGGTATTTTTGAATTTTCAATAACCCCCGAAAGACTTTTGGAGAATTTTAAAAAAACCTCCTCCCCGATAAGCGCATTATTTTCCTGCGGGGGGACTAAAGGGGGGTTATTTTCTTTAATCTCATCTTTTCTTGTTTTTTCTACTCTACTTTGTGCATTTATGATGTCATTTTGTATACATGAATTATTTTGACTGCTCTTTTTATCAAACAACAGACGCCATATTTCATTATATGTAAGCGGGGATGTTTTTCTTCTTTTATATGCTTCGCGTATATTATCGACAAAATTTTGAGAGTAGATAACTTTTTTGGACCACAGTTTTTTATCTATACATTCAAGTTCTGCAAGTTCGTTTAAAATTTCAATTACCTTATTTTCTTCAATCTTTAGCTTTGAATAGTACAGAAGCCATTGTTTTGACTTCCTGAAGTCAATAAAGTGATTATCTGATTTACCCAGTTTTTGAAGTGTTTTAACCCAAACTACAAAAGCATCATTGCCGAATTTATCTTCAAGCGCCTCTATGTCATCGCCAAAAGTACAGTATAGCGGGAAGTAATCAACAATATTTTTATTTTTTCTTGCCATAATTAAGACCTTTTAAAAAAAGCCCGCTTTATCAACACAAGCGGGCCGGTGTTCATATCAGAGGAATGGTGTGTCAACTAAATTTTTTTAAAAGTTCGCAAATATTCTCGGCAATTTTTCTTTTATTGAAAAACTTTTAGATGTAATTTCACAACTTCCGATTACCTGTGTATTATCTTTTATGTCTGATGCAAAATTTGTTATTTGCTTATACAAATTTTGTATTTTATGCTTACAAAATCTTTCAAATTCAACGCTGCGCTTTTTTGCGTCCTGACAATCCCTGTAAATATTTTTATACTCGCTTAAATCAATTGCGCTTAATATACTGAAACTAATTTTTGTTTCGATTAAATGTTTGTTATCCCTGCCGTAATTGTTTAAAATTCTTTCTATGTCATCACTGTTTGATACAATGGCTTTTAATTCCGTATCGTCTATTTTCTCGCCGCCGGTACAGCCGGATGGCATATCCTGAGGCAAGTTCAT
This sequence comes from Candidatus Gastranaerophilales bacterium, assembly GCA_944324875.1. Lineage (GTDB taxonomy): Bacteria > Cyanobacteriota > Vampirovibrionia > Gastranaerophilales > Gastranaerophilaceae > Galligastranaerophilus. The sequence goes on from CALUXZ010000054.1 coordinate 6,417, forward strand.
TTCACCGTTAGCCCCGCAGCTTTTATCGCCCAAGTATCCCCTTTTGCATTCCATACAAAGCGTGTATCCGTTTTGTATCATTTTCTTTTGTTCGTCTGTGTAAAGCATAATTAACCTCTTTCCTAATTTTTTGTATTGCAAACTCTCCTTCGTTTTGAAGGTCCTGCAAATATCATTCTGTGCTGCTTAATACTTTTTAAATAGATTTATCAGGTCTTTGCATTTTAAAAATATGCCTATATCTATAGCTTCATTAATTGTAAAAGGAACCTTGCCGGATAATTTTCTGGATAATGTGCACTTGTGCATTTTTGCAACTTTGGCAATTTGTTCCTGTTTTACATTTCTGCGTACTATTTCAGCGCGCAAGTTTCTAAACATCTAACTTAGTCCTTATATAAAGCTGCTCGTGTAATTGACGTAATCATCAATTTGTGATTATTGTTTATTTCTTGATATAACAATATACAAATTGATGTAGTTTGTCAATCTAAATAAAAAAACATCAATTTTTACCTTAACAATTTGCATAAAAAACTTTTAAAAAGCTTATAAAAATAGCTATTTATGGCAAAAATATTTGAATATTATAATTGACGAATACGGCATTAAAAATTATAAAAACATCAATTAATTTTACGAAATAATCAATAAAAAGTTTACAAATAATTTTTGCTGTGCTAAGATAATAACCCGCACATACTATATAGTGGGAATTGGAAAAGCAAAACAGCAAATTAATTGATGTTTACATCAATTAATTTTGTTCTTGAAATATTGGTGAATATGCAAAATTTTAATGAAGATAATAAATATAGAGTATTTTTACAAAGATTGAAAAAAGAATATAAAATATCAAGCCGTAAAATATCAGATGATACGAAAATTCCTATAAGTACGATTGAAAAAATCGCTTCCGGCAGAATTAAGAATCCGCGAAAATCGACTATTGAAAAAATAATGAAAACTTACAATATAACGCCGGATAAAATGCATGAATACAGTAACTTAAAACCATACTATATTGATTCAAAAACCGAGAAATTACTTAGAAATATAAGTTGTAATCCTATTTTGGGTGCATTATGTGAGGCAACCTTGAATTTAAATAAGTCCGATATTAAAGCAATAATAGAAATTGCCAAAAGAATGGACAAAAAATAAACAAAGGCAAAAGGGGAATTTTCCCCCTTTTTTTCCGCCCTGTGTATTTTTCTTGTATTTTCTCACGGTTTCTTATTGATACTATTTTTGCCTCAAAGCCTTGTTAAATGAGTATTTGTGAGTAAGTATTTTATGCTTGCGCAAAGTTCGATACCCGTCGTCCCCGCCATTA
>CALUXZ010000055.1 GCA_944324875.1 Candidatus Gastranaerophilales bacterium
ATTGATGTAAATATATTATCTCGTGTAATTAATCGTGGTCTTATGAAAGAGGGCAGATTGAGCGATTTAACAATTGAATTGCTAGACAAACCGGGGCAGTTAAGAGATGTGTCAACAATAATTGCTCAACATGGCGCAAATGTTATAAGGGTAAGACACAACCAAGGCGGCAAGGGAACCGAGATTAACGAGTGCTATTTATCTGTTACACTTGAAACAAAAAATGCTCAACATTTAGAAGAAATAAAACAAGCTTTTGTTGAAAAAGGTTACAAAATTTCATCAACTTTTTAGGAGAAAAAATGAACAAAGTTATCTATACAAAAAATGCACCAGAGGCAATAGGTCCTTACTCTCAAGCTTATTTGTGCGGCAATACTTTATATACATCGGGTCAAATTGCAATTAATCCTGAAAATAATGAGTTTATTGGCGGCAATATTGAACATCAAACAAAAAGAGTAATTGAAAATCTGGCGGCTGTTTTAAGAGAGGCAGGTTTTGGTTTTGAACATGTCGTTAAAACAACTTGTTTCTTAAAAAGCATGAATGATTTTGCAGCCTTTAACCAAATTTATGGCGAGTACTTTACCTCTAAACCTGCTCGCTCTTGTGTTGCAGCACAAGAGCTCCCTAAAGGAGCCCTTGTTGAAATAGAGCTTATTGCAATCAAAAATTAGCTACCGCAGTTATGTTGTGCTAAAATACAAGTGTGGACTACTTAATAGGCAACAACTATGATGATTTTATAAATCTTCGTGAAGGGCAAAATTTTTTCTTTGACGGAAAAAATGCCCGCATTATTTTGCTTAGAAAAAATCCTGATGAAGATTTAATTAAAATAATTGAAAATAACGAAATTTTTTTTCAAATATTTTTAAAAGAAGATATTATATTTCTTTTAATTAAAATTGATGAATTAAAGTGGATTGATATACCTTTTGTCGCAAATAAATCATTATCATTAACATTTCCGGATTTAGACGGCTATAGATGCGAATTTTTATTTGCAAATCCTACAAGCGGCAAACTTTACGTAAAAAGATTTGAAAATTTTTCCCCCGGACTTTCAAAAGCACTATTTTGGGCAGCATACAAACAAATTAAAAATCCCCCCAAAAACATTAAAAGCAGAATAAACAAAGTCCATGCCGGATTTTCTTCCGATGAAATGGCAAGACTTTCGCTTGGCAAACATTAATTTTGCTTACTCTTAATATCAAGTAAAATTATAGAAGTTGACTTGATTAAATTAAAAGCCCACACACATATCATAATACCGCCAATTATACCGACAAGCGGATCAAGAAAAACAAACCCCCAATATTTTCCCGCCAATAAAGCAAAAATTGCAAAAAATGAAGTAAGAGCATCTGCAAGAATATGCATGTATGCAGCCAGAAAGTTATAATCTTTTTGATGATGTTCGTGGTGATGGGATTTTACACCCATAATCAAAATACTTAATAGGTTAACAATTAAACCTATTATTGCAACAATTATGGCATCGTTAAAATGAATTTGGTAGGGATTAAAAAACCTTTCTATGGATTCAAATAAAATCCAAACACCTGTTATACCAAGAAGTATTGAGCTTGCAAACCCTGCGAGTGTACCGATTTTATCGAGTGATAGTGTAATTTTTTCACTTTTTGCTAACCTTTCAGTCAATATGTATGCGAAAAATGTTATTGAAAGTGCAAAAGCATGCGTACCCATGTGCCAACCGTCAGCAGTTAGGGCCATGGAGCGAGTGATTATTCCGAAAAATATTTCAAAAACCATTGTCAGAATAGTTAAAACTATCACAAATAATGTTTTATTTTTTACACTGCTATTCGACATTTTCATCCCCGTTTTTAAAATATTTATTTTTATCTTCTTCATTTATTTCTCTTATAACTCTGCAAGGCGACCCATAGGCAAGAGAATTTGAAGGAATATCTTTAGTTACTAAACTTTGCGCCCCTATAACAACATTATCCCCAATAGTAACATTGGGTAGAATAATCGAATTAGCACCAATCCAAACGTTGTTTCCGACCGTTATCGGGTAAGCAAATTCTATCCACTTGTTTCTCTTTTCCACGTCAAGAGGATGACCTGCACAATAAAACCCGCAATTTGGAGCAATTAAAACATTATTACCAAACTTAATTTTTGCACAATCCAACATAACACAGTTATGATTCACATAAAAATTATTTCCAACCTCAATGTTATAGCCGTAATCACACCAAAAATCGGATTCAATATTAAAAACCTTACCTATTTGCCCAAAAAGTTTTTGAATAATTTTTTGCCTTTTTTTAACATTTGAAGGTTCTGTTTGATTATATTTAAAACATAAATCTTTTGCCTTAAGTCGCTCTTTATAAAGACCAACATCAGTTGCATCATAAAGATAACCGTTCAGCATCTTTTCTTTATTATTCATATTTCACCTATTATAGAATTATAACAGATAATTTATAAATTAACTAAAAGTTTTCGTTGTAATATTTATCCACACTGTCTGAAAGTTGACTTGCAAGTTGCGAAACTTTTTGAGCACAGACAGGTGAGTTAATATAGTCAATTATTTCCTGTTTTGTACCCTTTAAAATGTAACTTGAAACAAGTCTGTCGCTACCCATACGAAACGAAGCAACAGACAGTCGTCTTAAATTTTTCGGTTCTATAGGATCATGCTCAATTATAACTCTTGCCTTGTTTTGTGTTTCAGGTATTGCACAGGAAACAGAAATTTTAGAAAATTTACCGTTTTGCGGAACTTCTCTTTCTGCACGTTGAGATAAAACCTCACACATGCGATTTGCTATTTCATCCATTATATTTTCGTCTTTTTGCATGTCTGAAGTTCTTTCTTTTGTACCATGGAATTGTGTTTGATAATTAAAATTATTATTTATACCGTTCAATATTATTCTCCTTGATTTTAACATAATAAAAAACAAAACAAATTATTTTTTGCCTTTTTATTAATGCCCTCTTTTAGAAATATTTATCAAGCCGTCCATATCCAACATAGATAAAAATTCATCTGCAATTTCACCATTTTTAATATAGTTTTTAATACTTGGCATAGAGGCATTTTCAGGCAAAAGTCCTAACTCTTGCAATCTTAACGTCTTATAAACATCTGTCAAGTACTCATTGTAATTATTATAATTTGCATCTGACATACCATCAATGATTTTGTATACGTCAGAATATTTTGGATCATTGATACTTATTTTGCCTGTCCTTATGTCATAAGGTATATGTTCTACATCCGCAAAAGCATTAAGTTTTGTACCTCTTATTTGAAGTTCTCCATTTGCAACTACGCCACCTGTAATCTCATGCTTGGTATTCATTTGCGAAGTTGAATAGCCTGATTCTTTTATTGCCTTACCCGTATTTTGCTTAACTGTTATTTCAGCACCAGTTGCAGGATCTTTAGGGGTATATTTGGAAACTATTGTATCTGTTATATCACAGTCACCCTGCGCCAACTCTAATGCCCTGTTTTGGCTAACTATTTCAAAAGGTTTGTCGTTAACTATTTTACCGTTTTTGACACCTGCCGCATAAGCGTCCGTAATCTGTGCAATTTGTTTATCCGTAAAATAAGATGTGATATCCGAACCATAATTATTTAGCTCGGTAATAGTAATTTTACCCTCACTAACAGCATCAGCTAATTGATCAACAACACTTTGGGTTTGGCTTGTTTTCAGTGCGTCAATAATTTCACCTCTGACTCCCGACAAAATTTCTTTTGTTTCCCCACTAAAAGCGTTCTCGTCTTGTATATACCTACTAAAATCATCAAAGCTTAAATTTATACCATTTTTTTGAAAAACGTCTTCGACTATTGTTTTTGCTTCACTACTATCAAGCCCCTTCATTTGAATTCTAATACCTACGGCATCACCAATAGCGTCATAACATGAGTTCATATCCTCTAAAGAAGACCCGCTCAATTTTTTCTTTGCAAGTTTTGAAAATATGGATTTTTGCCCCTTTGCCCTTGAAGTAAGAATTTCTATATCATCATTCCCTGAAAAAACACTGTTTACCTGTTGAGTGGCCTCATCAACCTGACCGCCAAATTTAACAGCTAAATTTTCTGATTTTCTTGATAATTCTTCAAGCACAGCAGTTGTTTCAGCGATTTGTTGAGGTTCACTAATTGCTTTTTCAGGATTTTTTAAATTATAGTTTTCAATATAATCAAGTGCCTGATAGTTGTTATCAACTTGACTAACAACCGTTGGCACATCTGCCAAATTGTCAACTTGTTGTGGTGTTGTTGCTGCAACATTTGAAACTTCATCGATTTCAGTGGCAGTCACTGTTGTATCAGGTATATCATCAACTTGTTGAGTCAAGATATTAGCACCATCATGACTTGTTTGCCCGTTAAGCCTGCTTTGTCCGACCCCGCTTGTGATACCACCAAATAGACCTCCAAAAATCGTTCCTGATAAAGCATTTTGAGCAGTTGTGGTCAAAAGTCCTTCAAATGTGAATTCTTTATCTTCTTCAACGGCAGCTTCGACAGTGTAATCAGTAGCCCCTGTTACGGCACCTGAAATAGCACCCGCTTTTGCACCTTGTATTGCGCCTTGTTTTACTGCTTCTTTTACTGTTTGACCCGCAATAGGACCTTTAACAAGCCCTGCGGTGGCTGCCGAAACCAAACCGTCAACTGCGCCTGTTGCACCATCCTTTATAATCTCTTTTACATCAAGCGCATCACCTTCAACATTATTAGTTGCGCGATCTAAAGTCTTTAAACCCGCTTTTGTTAATCCGCCGATTAACGCACCTGCAGCAAGTGCACCAACACCACCTGTAGCAATAGTCAGTCCTGCTGTAGCAAGGCCTGTAACAGTATTTGCTATTATATTAACCATTCCGTCTTGTTTTTGTTTAAAACTGTCTATACTATTTAAGGCTTCTTCATAAGTTATTTCACCATTTTCGTATTGTTCAATTTTATCTTCAACATCATTTGAACTATGACCCAATCCTGTTAAATTTTTAAATCCGTCCCAAAGTTTACCCAAAAAACCTTGTTCATCTTGTGCTGTTTCAAATTCTTCTTTTAAACTTTCAATATTTTCATCAACTTGAGGGTTTGAATTATCAAAAATCAATTCTTCTTGTGTACTTTCAATTGGATTTTTTGTATCTGAACAGTTTTGATTTGAAGATGAGGACTTGGTTGCCAAATCAGCATTAATATTTATTTCAGACATTTTCTCTCCGCTAAAAATAAATGTATATATACATTAATAAAATATATACAGATTAAATAATTGCTATATTTTAAAGATATATTACAACCAAATAACACAATATAATTAAAAATCTGGGCCCGGTGGGACTCGAACCCACGACCAAAAGATTAAGAGTCTCCTGCGCTACCAACTGCGCTACGAGCCCGGATAATAAAAGTATAACACAAACAAAATATTGGCAATTTTTTTATTTTTATGTTTTTAAAAAATATATAAAAGCAAGAAGGTTAGCGTGGAAGCATTAAACAGTTATCTCGATTATCGCAAAAATAAGCCGGATTACGACCCTTGGAAAAATTCTCAAGAAGAAAAAGAATCTAAAAGGTTGGCCTACATAAGTAAAAACGGAATCAGTGAAGAAGAAAAACAAGAAAACATAAAACGTGCAAAAGCTGTTTTAAATGCTGTGGATATAATGGATGAGTACTCTCAAACACGTGCAGAAGACACTGAAACGGCAATGCAACCTGTTATAAACATGACAGCGCAAGCAGTGTCAACAGGTTCTATGGCTCTTGGCGGGCTTGCTCTTTTAATTAAACCCCTTAGAAACATTTTGGACAAAATTGCTGCCAATAAGAATATTCCAAAAGACACTTTGTATATGGCAGTACCACTTTCAGTTGCAGCCTTAAGTGCAATAATTTTATCCTTTGTAACAAGCGCTTGGTCTGCAAAAAAAGAAGTTGAAGCATCAAGAATAGGTCGCCACGAATCAATGAACAAAGAGCTCTCATCGGCAAATCATTTTGCGGTTTTAACCGATGAACAAGAGCAACAAGTTAATGAAATGGCAAAAACAATTAAAATCAGTCAAAAAGAGGCAAAAAAATCAGTAGCAAACGTAAGCGGTGTTAATTCCTTTGCAAAAGCATTTAAAAATATTTTTGTAAAAGACAAAGATTATGAAAAAAGCAAAGCAGAGTTTGAAAATAAGATTGCAAAAGATAAAGAAAAATTTGATACCGTTCAATTAAGCAAAAAACAACTTGAAGAAGCTAAAAAAGACCAACAGCTTATTTTTAATGTTGTTGAAAAAATAGACATAGCATCACAAGACTATGCAGAAAACATTGAATTGGCAACAAACGCAATTTCAACAATTGCGCTTGGCAGTGGTGGGATTATAGGATTTTTAACAAATAAAATCGTAAAAAACATTAACTTTAAAAATCCATTAACAAAAAAAGTTTTGCCAATTGCCATTGGTGCACTTTCAGCAACTGCAATATGTTTAAGCGCATTAAAATTGCAAAAACAAGGTTCAAGAATTGCACGTTTCAAGGTTAAACAAGACTTTTTACAAAATCCTGAAAAGCTTTATTATGTCGACGATGAAAAAGCAAAAAGCGAAGACGGTACAAAATTTAAAAAAGAAAAAGAAAAAACAAATATTTTTAAATTTATATTACAAGCTTTTAAGGACAATAAAGAATATCAACAATACTTAAAAGAAAATAATGTTGAAATTAAACAAAAACGTGCAGCGCTTGAAAAAATAAAACTCACGCCCGAACAGGAAAAACGTGCAAAGCAACTACAAATGAATATATTCAAAACATTTAACAGGGTTGATGACAAATCACAAAAATATGCAGAAAGTACTGAAATGTTAGGCGAAGTAGCACTTGGCTTAGCAAGCGCATTAGGTTCGATTTTCCCAATTGTGGCAGCATTCAAATCAGTAAAAAACCTCAAAAGTGAAGTATCGATACTTAAACCAATATTAAAATGGGGCGCAGTCGGTTTAATTCCTCCAATTTTACTTGATATTTTCATAACCAAAGAACAAAAAAATGCATCCCGTGTTGCTGACATGCTTGCAATGAAAGAATTAGAAGATATAAGAAATTTTGCAGATTACAGTGAAATCGAACAAAAGCCAAATGAAGTACAAAACGAAAGTAATAACGCATCTAAATATTTAATGTAGCAACTCTTGAGATTTAAGCTATGATGTATTACAATTGCCTTATATGCAAGGAGTTACAAGAATATGGCTACAATTTCGGTTGTTATAAATACCCTAAATGCCCAAAGGCTTTTAGACGATGTGTTAGAAAGCGTAAAAGAGGCTGATGAAATAATCATTTGCGACATGCACTCGGAAGATGACACAATCGAAATTGCAAAAAGACACAAATGCAAGATTTTTTACCATGAAAGAACTGGAATTGTAGAACTTGCACGCAACTGGGC
>CALUXZ010000056.1 GCA_944324875.1 Candidatus Gastranaerophilales bacterium
TTCGAGAGGGAAGGTAGCGCAGCTACCGCAAGCCCGATTGATAATTGAATAATTTAAAGTCGTCACGGGCCTGTGGCGCAGCGGTAGCGCAGGGGACTCATAATCCCTTGGTCGTGGGTTCGAATCCCTCCGGGCCCATTTTTAGAATTTACGGGTATGATTAAATATTTTACAGGTTCTTATATAGTTACTATTGTCGGATTAATACTTGCCTATCTTTGGGGCGAGCATGTTCATAGCGGTACTGGTTTAACCTGTGTTTTTATTGCTTTTGTTTTAAGTATCCTTGAAGTAAGCTTGTCTTTTGACAATGCGGTTGTAAACGCTGCAAGATTAGAAAAAATGTCGCCAAAATGGCAGCATAGATTTTTAACCTGGGGAATAATAATTGCAGTATTTGGCATGCGCTTTTTATTTCCAATATTGGTTGTGTCCATCTTTGCAAATGTAGGGCTTGTTGAAGTTGCAAATATGGCATTGACGAATGCTGATAAATATGCTCATTATTTACACATTTCCCACCCTCCAATAATAACTTTTGGCGGAACATTTTTAATGATGTTGTTTTTCTCATATTTTATTAATACGAAAAAAGATGTACATTGGTTAAAGTTTATTGAAAAGAAGATGTCGCATTTTGGTGATTTTAAAGGCATTCAAATTGTACTTACATTGCTTGCCCTTTATTTAATGCAAAACTTCGTACCTGATGATATTAGAACTGAAGTTATTATTGCAGGCATTTGGGGTGTAATAATTTATCTTTTAATAGATGGTTTTACACACATGCTTGAAACAAGAAGTGAAAAAGCTGTTTGTTCAACTCAAACATCAGGTTTGGGTTTAAAGAGCAGTTGCTTTGCAGGTTTTTTGTATCTTGAATTGATTGATGCCTCTTTTTCTCTTGATGGTGTGCTGGGTGCATTTGCATTAAGTAAAGATATCCTCATAATCACAATAGGGCTTTCAATCGGTGCTATGTTTGTGCGTTCTTTAACGATAATGCTTGTAGAAAAGAAAACGCTTAATCAATATATATACCTGGAGCAAGGTGCTCATTGGGCAATAGGCGCACTTAGTGCAATCATGCTTTATTCGGCAATTCATGAAGTTCCTGAAGTCATAACAGGGCTTTTAGGGCTTGGATTTATTGTTGCTGCGTTTATTTCTTCATTAATTCACAACAAAAATCAATCCAAATTATAAATCGGGTAATCTTTTTTAAGTTTTCTTACAAGTGCCATATCTAAGCTTTTAAAGATTGAATTTTCAATATTCTGAGCATTTGCAAGAATTTTTCCCATAGGGTTTATTATCATAGAATTGCCGATTGAATATAAAAACGGATTACTTGTGCCAATTAAATTTGATGTTACAAAATATACAAGGTTTTCTGCAGCTCTTGAAATGTTAAAGGCTCTCCAGCAATTTATAAAATCTGCAATATCTTCTTCATTTGTTTTGCTTAATGTACACCAGGCAGATGGTGATACAATAATTTCCGCCCCCATTTTTATAAGCTTTTTGTACAAAAGCGGATATCTGATATCAAAACAGATGCTCATACCAACACGTGCAAAGTCAAAATTTACGACAACAGGGGTATCTCCGGCGCAAATTTTATTGCCTTCGTTACCTCCCAGATAGTTATATAAATGAATTTTTCTGTATTTACCTACTATAGAGCCCTTTCTGTCAAGGGCATAGGAAGTATTGTAGAGTTTTCCATCTTTTGTTTTTTCAATTATCGTTCCACATATAATATTTGTACTAAATTGTTTTGCTAACTGTGAAAAATAACTAAGAACTGCAGAAGAATTTTCTTCTTCCGGTTGTCCGACAAAACTTCTGTCATCAATTCCTGTTGAAAAAAATTCCGGCATAACAACAAGGTCGAGTCCATCCTTAGAGTTATCGCAAATCATTTGTCCGATTTTGTTACAATTATACATTTTGTCGCCTATTTTTGGACAAAATTGAAGTGATAAAACTTTTGCCTGTGAATTCATGTTTAATTCCTCGTTGCTATACTCATTTTTTTGAAGTTATGTAATAATTTTATCTTAAGGAGAGTAATTATGCATACACTAAATGATGAACTTATTGAAAAAGATTTAAAATACATCTGGCACCCATGCTCGCAAATGAAAGATTACGAGGAGCTAAAACCAATAATTGTAAACAGGGGTGAAGGAGTTAATTTATATTCAATTGATAATAAAAAATATCTTGATGTTGTAAGCTCTTGGTGGTGTAATTTGTTGGGGCATTGCAATAAAAGAATTTCTAATGCGCTTAAACAACAGGTAGACACTCTTGAGCATGTAATTTTTGCTAACTTTTCTCATCCTAAGGCAATAGAACTTTGCGAGAGTTTATCTAAAGTTTTACCCTTTGGTCTTGAAAAATTTTGCTTTACTGACAATGGCTCATCTGCAATAGAAGCTGCTATGAAAATGAGCTTTCAATATCATTATCAAACAGGTAATCCACAAAAAACTCGTTTTATGGCATTGTCTGATGCTTATCATGGTGAAACTATAGGAGCACTTTCTGTTGGTGGCGTAGATTTATATTCTGAAATTTATAAACCTGTCTTGCTGGATATTATAAGAATTAAAGGACCTGACTGTTACAGATGCCCTTACGGTTTAAATTGCCAAAACTGTGAAGCTCAGTGTATAGAAAATGCAAAAGAAAGTTTCAAAAAATGGGGTGACGAATGTTGTGCAATTGTTATTGAACCTCTGGTGCAGGCTGCTGCGGGTATGAAAATATATTCCCCTAAATATTTAATCGAATTAAGAAAATTATGTGATGAATACAATGTTCATTTAATAGCGGATGAAATTGCGACAGGTTACGGTAGGACAGGAAAAATGTTTGCCTGCGATTATGCAGGAATTTCACCTGATATTATGTGTTTATCAAAAGGCTTAACAGGTGGTTATATGCCAATGGCGCTTGCTGTTACCACAAAAAAAATATTCGATGCCTTTTATGCGCCATATTCTGAAGGTAAGGCTTTTATGCACTCGCATACATATAGCGGCAATCCTCTTGCTTGTGCAGCCGCTTGTGAAGTTTTAAAAATTTTAAAGGATGAAAATATTATTGAAAAAGCGCAACAAAAAGCAGTGTATTTTAATAATTTAATAAAAGAAAAATTTTCATCTCATAAAAATGTGGGTGATATTCGCTCAATTGGGCTTATTAATGCAATTGAACTGGTTTATGACAAAAAAACAAAACAACCGTTTGAGTCAAATTTAAGAATAGGTTATCAAATATATAAAGAAGCACTTAAAGAAGGTGTCATTCTTCGCCCCTTGGGAGATGTCATATACTTTAATCCGCCCTTGATTATTGAAAAAAATGACATGGATTATGCCGTTAATACCGCTTATAATTGCATGAAAAAAATTGTTGACTAGCAATTTTTTATATTTAGTTGTTTTATAGGTTTTGTCACAAAATAAAGAGGTAGCATGCGCGTTAATCAAATTTTATTTCAAAATAATATTAAATCTGCAACCAATAAAATAAAATATCAAAATTCACCTGTTGTTCAACAACAAATTAAAATCATGCCCTCAAAAGCTCATTATTTGAGTTTTTTGGGTGGAAGCAGTTTGGATTTGAAACAGAGTGTCGATAATTTAGACAGCTCAAGCGGTGCGGATAACTCAAAATTTCCCCCACAAGTCAAAGAAATGGCGCAAGAGGTTATAAACAGTGGCAATCCCTTAAGAAACACTTTAATTGACATTCATAAGCAAAGATATGCCTTATTGAATGAGTGTTATGATTTAGATGATGTGCGTGGGTTATATGATGAATTTGCTAACGTATTATCTGATAAAGATGTTGAATATCAAGACGGCTCGTTTATTTCTCGTGTAAAAAACGGAGAAGTTGAAAACTTTGGCGCTGAAGAAGATTTGGCTTTTCAACTTTTAAAATTGTACTGGGCAGAAGGTTTTTCGTTAAATGATTTAAAGAAATATGCAGGTACGGATCTTTATCATACAATGAATAAGCTGCAAATTCCTTTGATGGATAGAGATTATGCACATGTGCTTAAATTTTCGGATAGGGAATATAATGAGCGTTTAACATCGCAAATGGCGCATAAACGCATGGAAGCACGTGATAGACATGCTCAATTGGCGCAAGGTGAGCCTGTTTATATCCCCCGAGGTCCTTTAAGTGATACGCACAAGGAACATATATCTCAGGGATTAATAAAGCATTACTCGGAACATCCCGAAAAGCTTGTTACAATGTCGCAAAGACAGAAGGAATATTTTGCAAATAACCCTGATCAAAAAATTCTAATGCGAAATGCAATGCTTTTTGCTTGGAATAAAACACAAGAAGGTAGAAGTATTAAAAAACACTTGGTTAAATTCTTCAAGAAACAAAATGTAGATGTAAATGAGTTTGTTTACGAAGCGGATTTTAACAGAATGAGTTTAAACCAAAGAGATACCCTAAAACTATTCTGGCAAAAAAATTCTTGGGCAAAACAATCGTTTTCAACGGCAGTAAAAAAAGGCTGGCAGCAAGTAAAAATGCACACTGAACAAGTACAAGAAACAATTGCGGTGAATAGTTTTACCGGTGCAATGTTGTCTTTAAGAAACGAAATATTAGATAATAATATACCTGAAAGTGCATCAAGCGACAAAGAATTTCTTAAATATGTTTCATTGTGCATAGATTATATACTTTACCCTGATAATATAGGGGTAAGACATCCTAATGTGCTTCCAAAAGAAATAGGACAAAAAGAAGTCGATGAAATCATAAAAGCTATTTCAAGAGTTATGGCTGTTTACGAGCAAGGAGGATTTATGGAGTATATTACAGGCAAAATAAATACCTCTTACGAATTATTTATGGACTTTGTCCTGCAAGGAAAAACAAAAGAATATGCTGATTTTTTGCATGTACAACCAAACTAAATGATGTATAAATGCCATTCTACATTGACAGTTTAAATTAAAATATTCTACAATACAGTTAGAGTTACCCTGTTTTAACATGGGTATGGGGAGTAGAATATTGTGAAAATTAATTTAACCAGAAAACAATGGGCTATTGTTATTTTACTTATAATAATTGTCCCCATTATTTACAATAAAACTGCGGGTTTTATAGGCGGAATGATACAAAAACGTCTTATGATGATGCCTAAAGAAGTTGAGGTTGACAAACCTCATGTAGAAGAAATTAATGTGTCAGCAGAGGCAACGGGACGAGTAGAGGCTAAATACTCTGTTGACCTGATAGCACGTGTTTCGGGTTTTTTGATTAAAAAATATTTTGCTGAAGGTGATTTTGTTAAAAAGGGACAATTGCTTTTTCAAATTGATCCACGAGAGTTTCAAATTGAAGTTAATAATGCCCAGGCAACAGTTAATCAGTACAGTGCTCTTTTAAAAAATGCTCAACAAGAACTTAATCGTGCTAATGCGCTTATTAAGGAAGATTTAATAAGTCGTTCGGATGTCGATCAGAGCCTTGCAACAAGAAATCAAAATAAGGCTTTATACGATGCAGCTCGTCAGCAGCTTGAATTAGCAAGAGTTAACTTAAGCTATACATCTATAAAATCCCCAATAGACGGGCGAATTGGTAAGGTTAATATTACAGAAGGTAACTATGTTACGCCAACTTCGGGTTCGCTTGTTAATATTGCAAGCATAAGCCCTGTGTATGTAACTTTTAGCTTGAAAAGCGATGATTTTATAAAGTTGTTAAAAGCAAGCGATAAGTTTAAAGATGTTGTTGTGCGTGTTCAATTTGGCGGTGGCAGCTGGTACTATAAGACAGGTAAAATTAATTTTGTAGATAATAAAATTGATAAAGATTCAGGTTCTGTTACCATGCGGGCGGTTTTTGAAAACGATAAAAGCTGGTTAATGCCCGGGGATTATATGAAAGTTGAGCTTGTAGCTCCGCAAAAAGTAAAATTTGTTACAATTCCGCAATCTTGTACAAAAGGGGATGCAATGAGCGGATACTATGTTTGGACGGTAAAAGACAATAAAGCTGTTAAAACCAATATAAAAGTATCAGACGATATTAATAACAACTGGGTAGTTGATAGCGGTCTTGCGCTGGATGACCTTGTTGTTGTGTCCGGTGTTCAAAATATAGCAACTGAAGGACAAAAACTAAAAATTATAAACAAAAAAGAAAAGTAACATTATATGAAAAAAATATTTGATAAAGAAAAGTTATTCTTTTTTATACAAAAACCAAGATTTGCACTTGTAATATCAGTTTGTATTGTTATATTGGGTTTAATATCTATTTTTAGCTTAAAACAGGAAAGTTATCCTGATGTTACACCTCCTCAAGTTCGTGTTAGTGCTTCTTATCAGGGCGCAAGTGCTGAGGTTATAGAATCTAGTATTGCAACAGTGCTTGAAAATAAATTAAACGGTGTTGAAGATTTAACTTATATGACATCAACATCAAACGATGGCAGCTATTCGCTTACTTTATATTTTAAAGTCGGTTCTGATAAAAACATTAACCTGATGAATGTGCAAAACAGAATTCAGCAGGTACAATCTCAACTTCCTGAAGATGTCCAAAGGACAGGTGTTACTGCAATAAGTCGTTCATCCGGTTCAGGTGCTGTTATTTTAACTTTATACCCTGAATCAGGCGATTGGACTCAACTTGATTTAACTAACTATGGCTCAATTTACATTAAAGACGAACTAAAGCGTGTAGAAGGTGTTGCTGACGTTAGTGTTTTTGGCGGTGGTAATTACTCTATGCGTATTTGGCTTGACCCACAAAAAATGGCAGGTTTAAATATCTCAACAAGTGAAGTTCAAAGTGCTATCACTTCGCAAAATACACAAGTTACAGCAGGTGCTTTAGGGCAATTGCCAACTGATTCAAAGCGTGCATTGCAAATTACGCTAAAGACCGAAGGCAGGCTTGATAGTGTTGAAGAATTTGAAAATATTATAATACGTTCTAATTCAGACGGATCTAATGTAAAAATAAAAGACATAGCCCGAGTTGAATTGGGTGCAGAATCTTATTCTAATTTAGGTTTAGTTAACGGTAAACCTTCTGCGGTTGTTGTAATTTCTCAGTTGCCTGACGCTAATATTATAAATCTTTCAAAAGCAGTAAAAGAAAAGGTGAATGAGCTTAACTCAAGAATGACAAACGGCATTAAAATTCTTTATGTAAA
>CALUXZ010000057.1 GCA_944324875.1 Candidatus Gastranaerophilales bacterium
GTAGGCGGCTTAATTATTGGTATATTGCAGCTTAAAATGGAGCCTGCAACTGCGCTTTCAACATATACCATTTTAACGGTAGGTGATGGTCTTGTATCTCAAATTCCGGCTCTTATTATTTCAACTGCAACAGGTTTAATTATAAGCCGTGCATCAGGTTCAGACCGCCCATTAAGCGAAGATATCGGACTTGAAATGTTTTCAAACCCAAAAGTTCTTTTTATTGTATCAGGACTTTTGTTTTTTATGGGTATTGTCCCCGGTATGCCAACAATTCCGTTTCTTTTAGTTTCGGCAGCTTCAGGCTGGTATGGCTGGAATAAACACAAAGAAATTCAGAAAAAAGAAATTGAGGACTTAAAAGCTCAAGAAGACGCTAAAAAAGCTCAAAAACTCGGCAAAAAACGCAAAAAAGCAACTCGCGAAAGTGTGCTTGAGCTTTTAAATGTTGAAACACTTGAAATTGAAATAGGCTACAGACTTGTAAGTCTGCTAGATCCCGAAAAAGGCGGGGATTTATTAGACAGAATAGCTCAAATAAGGCGTCAAAGTGCGCTTGACCTTGGTATTGTATTACCCTCAATTCGTGTTCGGGACAATTTACAACTGCCGCCAAACACTTATCAGGTAAAATTAAAAGGTGTTTCAATAGAATCGGGTGAAGTTTATCCTGAGCGCTCTCTTGCAATGAACTCTATGGGTGGAGCGGAAGACCCTAATATTAAAGGTATCAACACAATTGAGCCCGCTTTTAAACTTCCTGCTATTTGGATTGAAGAAAAAGATAAAGAATACGCAGAAACTGTAGGTTACACTGTCGTAAGCCCGTCAGCGGTTATTTCAACTCACTTAACAGAAATCATAAGAAAAAATGCAAGTGAAATTATTACAAGAGCTGATGTTCAACAACTTATTGATAATCTTAAAAAAGAAGTTTCTGACGAGTACGTTAATGACCTGATGAAAGAAATTTCAACAGCTGACGTTCAACAAATTATTCAAAACCTGCTTAAAGAGGGTGTTTCAATTAGGGATTTAAAAACAATTCTTGAAACAATGAGCCTGCAAGCAAGGACAAATAAAAATCATAACGCACTGACGGAATTTTGTCGTCAGGCATTAGCCAGAAACATTTGCAAGCAAAATCTGGCAGACACAGGCGAATTACTTGCAATTACACTCTCTCAAGACGTTGAGCAACAAATAGCACAAGGTGTAAACCCTGACGGAGAAAGTTTAACACTAAATCCTGATTTTGTTAAAAAACTTATGGACAGCTTAAATCTTGAATTTACAAAAGCAGTTCAACAAACAGGAAATCGTCCGGTTATTTTATGCTCATCGCCCATAAGGTTGATTTTTAGAAGATTAATTGAGCGAACATATCCACAAATTGCTATAATGTCATATAATGAAGTAACAAATAATACAAAAGCAAAATCCATAGGTACTATACGAACGGATTTAAAAACAACAGCCGTGTAAAATGAGGAAAAAATATGCGTGAAATTATAAAAAAAGGGCATGATTACAGGATAATCCCTGAAAATTTTGAAAGTGCAACTATTTTTGAAGTTAAAAATATTAACGAAAATGATTTTGAAATAGTCCTTACAAAAGCAACACCCGAAGAATTAAAAGACTATCAAACAGATGCAAATGTAGAGATTTTTGGGTCAGGAACAGACGGACTTATATTTTTTGAAACTAAAATTAAACATCAGAACGGACAAATTCTAACTATCAGCATACCTCAAAATTATAACAATATTCAAAGAAGAGAATATTCACGTGTTAAATTTATGGGAAATATAGACCTTGAAGGTGAAAACGATAATATAATTTCAATTGAAGATATTTCAGCAGGCGGAATGAAACTTATTACAAAAAAACCGCTCGATGCAACAAAAGATTACAAAATTACAATCAATCTCATAAACAATTTAACAATTCATTGTCTTTTGCATCCCATAAGAATAGAAGAACAAGAAAAACAAGGTGAAACATTTTATGCCATTTCCGGCTGTTACAAAGAAATAGCAAGTATAGATAAAATTGCACTGGTACAATATTCATTCAAGACCTTAATGGAAACAGAAAACAAAGAAAATGGAAGATAGGGCGGAAGAAAAAATTTCTTATCAAAAAAGCTTAAGTGCACTTTTCGCTTCATCATCAATGCTGGCGTTCGGTGCATTAAGTCTTTTAAATAATTTTTCACTGGACTATTACAGCGTGCTAATCATGCTCTCTATTGTAGTTCCTGTTTCACTTTCTATGGGATTTATAGGTTTTGTAATAGGCAAAATATTCGACGAAGGTGAGAATTTTCACCCGTTTCAAAGAAAAAAGAAAAATGCTGCACCAAAAATAGATAATGCATATAAAATTCAAAGTATGTTTGCTGCCGATGCACAAACTGATGATGAAAATTTACAAAGTATGTTTGAACAAAACAACGAAACGGAAGAAGATGAACAAAATCAGTAATATTTTTAAAAGAATAAAAAATGTTAAACCTGAAGGAAAAAAGAGTCTTAGCAGTTATCTTGCGCTTATGACCAGCTTTTTAATAGCGGGCATTATAATTATCACAATGAGTTACGTATTCAACCATATTAAATATATGGCAATAGAATATGATACAAAACTAAAAACATTTAACTACTCTCTTTCTTCATTACTTAGCGAAACATTTGAAGATGCATACAAAATATATGATTTAAACAAAATATCGGATATATCAAACAATTTAAAAGCAAGGGGCATGATATCGTATATCTATGCTGCAGATACAAATAACGATAAAGTATTTTTCTCCAGTGTGCCCGAAATTATGAATAAAAGCACCGAAGAAGCAAAAAAATATTTATTTTTTAAATATCAAAACAGAAATATAACCCAAACAAGTTCAAGTACAAAAGACTACACTTTATATATTGGCATACCGGTTGAACAAATAGTTGTCACACATTTAAATTCATTGTTTGAAAACGTAAAAATATTTCTTGCACTGTTCCTGTTTATAGGTGTTCTTGCAAGCGCAGTTTTGGCTCAAATTATTTTAAACCCCATAACCGAACTTACAAAAGGGGTTAAAGAATTTGCGGACGGTAATTTCGATTTCAGACTTAAAGAATCTAATTTTTCGGAAATAAACAAACTTGTAGATGCATATAATTATATGGCCTTTCAGTTGCATGACTTATATGACTCATTAGAATTGAAAGTGCAAGAGCGAACTTTAGCTCTTGAGAGAGCAAATCAGGAAATTAAAGAAACTCAAGCAATGATGGTGCATTCCGAAAAAATGCGCTCTTTAGGTGAACTTGTTGCAGGCATTGCCCATGAAATAAACAACCCTGTTAATTTCATCCATGGGAACATTATGATTTTAGATAAATATGTTAAAGATATGTTCTCATTAATTGACCTGTATATTGCAAATGAAAACTCAATCCCTGAGGATGAAATGAAAAAAATCAGCAAGAAAAAAGCTGATATTGATATAGATTTTATAAGAGATGATGTAAAAGACCTTATAAAAAGCTGTGTTGAAGGCACAGAACGCACTAAAAACATTGTCCTTGACCTTAAAAATTTCTCAAGAATGGAAGAGATGGTGCTCACACAATTTAATATACCAAAAGAAATAGACACTACTTTGAATATCTTAAATAATAAATACAAAAACAGAATAACCGTTATAAAAGATTATGAACAAAATGTACCAAAAATAGAAGCTTATGGCGGACAGTTAAATCAAGTATTTATGAACATTTTAGACAACGCACAATACGCAATAAAAGGTGAAGGCACAGTTACAATAAGCGTTAAGCAAGAAGGTGAAAATGTTGTAATAAAATTCTCTGACACAGGCGAAGGTATCAAAAAAGAAGATATAAGAAAAGTCTTTGAACCATTTTTCACAACAAAACCGGTAGGACAAGGTACAGGACTTGGCATGTCAATTACTTATCGTGTTATTAAAAATCACAACGGAGAAATTTTCATTGATTCAGAAGTTGGAAAAGGAACAACTTTTACAATAAAATTACCAATAAACTATAAAAAACAGGAAAATACAGAAGAAATGCAGGAGTGCTGATAAATGGAAGAAGAAAAAAAATATAAAATACTGATTGTTGATGACGAACCTGATAATTTGGCACTTTTGTACAGAACGCTAAGGGGAAAATACGACATAACAAAAGCCTCAAGTGCTGTTGAAGCCCTTGAAATACTTAAAAATCAAGAATTTAACTGCATTTTATCAGACCATAAAATGCCTCAGATGGATGGGGTTGAATTTTTAAAAAGAACTTATGAAGTATGCCCAAACACAACAAGACTGCTTGTTACGGCATATTCTGATGTTAAGATATTAATTGATGCGATTAACTATGCTAAAATTTATCGCTACATAAAAAAACCTTTTAACCCTGACGAGCTTGTACACATAGTTGAAGCAGGTCTTGAATACCACCAATTAAAAGTTGACAATGAAAATCTTATAAAAGATTTAAAAGAGCTTTTCTCAGGCACAATTAAAGCAATAATTGAAGCACTTGACGCTAAAGACTCCTTTACACTGGGCAGAAGCAGGCGTGTAACTTTTTACTCACTTAAAATGGCGGATAAATTACACATCAGCAGTGCAGAAAAGGGTAGAATTGAACTTGCAGGTTTACTGCACGATATAGGAATGATTGGTGTTGCAGAAGATATTTTGAACAAAACTCAAAAGCTTACTCAGGAAGAATTTGAGGAAATTAAAAAACACGTACACCACTCGGTTAAAATTCTTGAAGATATTAAACAACTCTATGATGTTATTGAAATAATTAAATATCACCACGAATATTTTGATGGAAACGGATATCCTTACGGACTTAAAGGTGATGAAATTCCGCTTGGCTCAAGAGTTATAGCAGTTGCAGATGCTTACGATTCTATGGTATCAGACAGAGCATACAGGGCAGGTTTGAGTTCTGATGAAGCAATGAGAATTATAGAAGAAAAAGCGGGAACACAATTTGACCCCGCACTTGTAAAACTATTTAAAGATATACTGCCCGACGCTCTTGAAGAAGTGCGAGAATACGAAGAAAAAATGAAATTTAAAGAAAATTTCCAAACAAATGTAAATATAAACACAGAGGAAAAATGACAAGAACAGTTGAAGTATACACCGGAGCTTATGCCTCAGGAAAAAGCGAAACATCTATAAATCGAGCATTACAGTATGTAAAAGAAAATAAGGAAATAACACTTGTTGACTTGGATACAGTAGAACCTGCGTATTGTATGCGCCCTATTATTGGCGAACTTGAAGAACGTGGCATAAAAGTAATAGCACAAAGCGACTACTTTGGACTGGGTGAAGCCGGAAGTTATGTAACAGGTGAGCAAATTAATTGCTTAAATACAAAAGGCGACATTATAATTGATGTAGGTTATGGTGCTACAGGCTTAGATACGCTTGATATTTTAAACGGCATTGAACAAGAGGAAAATCTTAAAATCTATCTTGTTGTAAATACATCAAAATTTGAAACATTCGACAAAGCAAGCATTCTTGAATATATAGATTTTTCTTCAGGGCTTAACAAAACCCCCTGGAAAAAGTTTTCAGGATTTATTTCAAACACTCACTTGTCAAACGAAACAACAGTTTCAGACATCATAAGAGGATATGAAATATTAAAAGAAGTATCAAAAGAAACAAATATCCCTATTATTGCAATAGGGGCTGATGAAAAATTTAAATACGACTTTAAAGGCGGCAGCTACGATGATGTGCCTGTTTGGTTTTATGAAAGATTAATGCCAAAAGCCTTGTGGTAACTACTCATAACCTTTAATTTTAAAAATTGTTATTCTCTCATCAGCGAGTTGAATTCTTTTTATATATTTTTCATCCTCGGGACACTTCATAATAATTGCAACAGCAGGCTTTTTGCCTGTCATACGTGCATAATACAAAGACTGCCCGATACTTTCAGCCCACTTATGTGCCCAATCGTATTCAATTGCATATTCATCAGTTAAGCAGTCTATTCTTGTTTTATCGCTCAAAACATATTCTATTGTGCCCTTGCAGTATTTTTGCACATAGTCTTTTTCTTTCATTTCCTTCTTGCAAACATTTGAAACAGGTTTGAAATTATCACTAAATTCATCCCCGTTTGTGAAAAAATAACCCAGAACAAGGACTAATAAAGCAAGAAAAATTTTAATATTACTTTTCTTAATTTTCATTACACTTTCTCAATCAAGCAAACACACTGAGCTGCAATTGCCTCGCCTAAGCCTATTGCATCAACTCCCTCGTTAGTTTTTGCTTTTATTGAAAGGGCTGACTCATCAATATTTAAAAGAGGCGCAAGTTTCTCTTTCATTTTATCAATATAGGGCATTAGCTTTGGCTTTTGACAAATAATATTTGAATCAACATTTACAATTTTATAGCCGTTATTTTGCATTATCTGCATTGTTTTTTGAAGCAAAAGAGCACTGCTTATATTTTTAAAACTTTCATCAGTATCAGGAAAATGTGTACCAATGTCTTTTTCACCCATTGCGCCTAAAAGTGAATCAATTATTGCATGAATAAGTACATCAGCATCCGAATGACCCAAAAGTCCTTTTTCATAAGGAATTTTTACCCCGCCTAAAATTAATGCTCTACCCTCAACTAATTTATGTAAATCATACCCTGTACCTATTCGCATAAAATATACCTCTCAACTGCCTTGCAAACACCGTCCTCTTTTACGTTAGGACAAACATAGTCAGCTATTTCCTTTAATTTTGGCGAAGCATTTTCCATTGCAACCTTAATGCCCGCGTTTTTTAACATTTCATAATCATTATCCTGATCACCCGTCGCTAAAACTTCGCCTTGTGTTATTCCCCAGTAATCCTTCAAAAAGTTCAACGCAGCCCCTTTTGTGGCATTAGGGTCTGTTATTTCCATATAATATTTGTGCGAGCGAACAATACACAAAACACCCTTATAGCGCTCTGACATAAACTTTATAAGCTCTTGCATTTTATTTTCATCGTAAACTATGGCAAGCAGCTTATAAACATTTTTAAGCTCAA
>CALUXZ010000058.1 GCA_944324875.1 Candidatus Gastranaerophilales bacterium
TACAAAAATGTAAGAAATTTAATAGGAAATAAATCACGCCTTATTCTTTTGAATAAGGCTGATTTGTCTGACCCTAAGCTCAATAAATTGTGGGCGCAAAAAATTGAAGAAGAAAGCTGTGCCCCTGTTATAGTTACTGATTTAAATAACCAAAAAGATATAAATACAATTATTGATAAAATTGTAGAAATAGCAAACCCTATTATGCTTGAACTTGTTAAAAAAGGACTTCTGCCACGTGCTGCCCGCACAATGGTTATTGGCATGCCAAATGTAGGAAAATCAAGCACAATAAATCGCTTAATTCGAAAAGGAAAAGCAAAAACAGGAGCAAAAGCAGGAGTTACACGCCAACAACAGTGGGTTAGAATTAACAGAAAAGTTGAGCTTTTAGACACCCCGGGGATAATCCCTACTGCTCAAGATGACCAAACGCAGGCGATTAAGCTTGCTTGTGTTAATTCAATTAGTGAAAATGCTTATGACAATGAATTTGTAGCACGTGAGCTTTTAAAATTAATTCAAGAGGCGGGATACGAGGAGCTTTTAAGACAATACTACAAAGTTGAGGATGAAATCACACTAGAAAATATTGCACTTGCCAGAAACTGGCTCATAAAAGGCGCTCAACCCGATAGCACAAGAACAGCGCAGTTTATTTTAACAAACTTTAGAGAAGGTAAAATTGGAAAAATCACTCTTGAAAAACCCCCTGTTTGAATTTGATGAAGAATTTAAACAAAAAAGAAAAACACCCTTGGGCATAGAATTAGAAACATTTAGCCATATTTTAGGGACTGATGAAGCTGGCAGAGGTCCGGCTGCAGGCGGTGTTTGGGCAGCATGTGTTTGTTTTTTAAATTCTGAAATTCAAAATGAACTTTCAAAATTAAACGACTCAAAAAAAATAAGCGAAAAAACACGAGAAGAACTATACCCCATAATCTGTGCCAATAGCGTATTTTCAATAAAATCCGTTGATGTTGAAACAATAGAGGAAATAAACATTTTAAACTCATCGCTTTTAGCTATGAAACTTGCGCTGGAGGATGTTCTAAATAAAATTTCGCCTCAAGCACCACTTTTGTTGATTGATGGCAATAAAAAAATTAAAGATTTAAAAATTGCACAGAAAACAATTATAAAAGGGGATTCAAAATCAGCCTCAATAGCAGCTTCCAGCATTTTAGCAAAAGTCGAACGTGATAATTTTATGAAAAAAATTGCTCAAGAATACCCCCAATACAACTGGGCAAAAAACAAAGGATACCTAACAAAAGAGCATATCGACGCCATTAAAAAATTTGGAATTACAAAGTATCACAGAAAAAGTTTTTTAAAAAATATCTTAGACGTATGAGCTTTCGCCAATTGTATCAATAGCTTCAACTCTAATATCAGTTATAAGTTCAGAATAAGAAATAACAACAATTGTCGGTATATGACGCTCAAGCATTTGATACAGTGGCAAACGTATTCTTGGCGAACAAAGTATTACAGGCTGAACTCCAACCGCCTGATGAGCACGCATAAGCGTGTTTGCAGTTGTTTCAATAAGCTCTTGAACCTGCATAGGATTAAGCAAAAACATTGTTCCAAGTTCTGTTCTCTGGCAACTGTCGTCAAGTGTTTTTTCCCACTCGCTTGATAATGTAAGTGCATACAAGACTTTTTCTTTATTACAGTGTGCAAGACAAATCTGGCGTCCTAATGCAGCACGCAACCTTTCAGATAATATATCAGGCTCTTTTGAAAATCTTGCATAGTCGCATAATCGTTCAAATATGAATATAATATCCTTGATTGAAACTTTCTCACGTATCAAGTTAACAAAAATCTTTCTTAAATCACTTGTTGAAATAATTGTCGGCACAAGGTCGTTAACAAGTGTCGGGTCTTGAGATTTTACAAGTTCCATAAGCTTTAAGACATCTGTTTTTGTCATGACTTCATCTACGTATTTACGAACACAGTCTTGCAAGTGTGTAACAATAACATCAACAGAGTCAACAGCGGTTATATTATCACGTTTATCAATAAATTGCGGATCAAGCCAATAAGCTTGCGATTGATATGTAGGGTCAACACTCACAATTGCATTATCAGGCAATTTTTTACCTAGAGCTTCCCATTGGTCGGCAATTACCATAAATTTACCAGGATAAACCATGCCTGTAGCAACAGTGTTTGAACGTATTGAAATTAAATACTCGTTATCTGCAATGGCCGATGAGTCCATAATCCTTATGTTAGGTATAATGTAACCAAGTTCATCTGTTACTCTTTGCCTTAGGGCAGCAATTTTTGCCAAAAGTTGACCATCCTGATCGGGATCGGCAATAATCAATAAACCAGAACCCACTTGCAAGCTTAATACATCAACACCCAATCTTTCATACATTTTATTTGGGTTAACAAGGTCTTGCATGTTTTGTTTAACTGCATCCAATTGCCCCAATTGCGCTTGAACATCCGCATTAACAAGAACGGAAAAGCCCGCAAGCGCAAGTATTGCAGTAAATAAAACAAAAGGTAACCAAGGTAAACCTGTAACAGGGCTTGTAATTGCAATTAAAATTAAAAAACCGCATGCAAAAAACAAACTCTGTGGTTTTGATAAAATTTGACTTGATAAATCAACACCCAAAGATGAACCTGTTGCAGTTGAGCGTGTCATAACAATACCTGCCGAAATTGCCATAAGCAAAGAAGGTACTTGAGCTGCAAGACCATCACCGATTGTTAAGACCGTATATTTTGAAACAGCGTCTGCTGCCGGCATTCCATTCATCAAAATACCTATAATCAAGCCGCCGACAATATTTATAACAGTAATAATGATACCTGCAATCGTATCACCTTTTACAAACTTCATAGCACCGTCCATTGAACCAAACAGGGACGATTCTCTTTGCAAGTCTTCACGGCGTCTTACCGCTTCTTCAGGGGAAATTAATCCTGCGTTAAAATCAGCGTCTATTGTCATTTGCTTACCGGGCATAGCATCCAATGCAAAACGAGCCGCAACCTCAGCTATACGCTCTGCACCTTTTGTGATTACCATAAATTGCACAACGGTGATAATAAGGAATATAACGCCACCAACAACCATATTGCCGCCTGTTACAAATGTACCAAATGCATGGATTACCTCTCCTGCGTCCCCTTTTGCAAGAATAAGACGGGTTGAGGCAATAGATAAAACAAGCCGAAACATTGTACCAATCAGAATAATTGATGGAAAAGAGGCAAGTTCAAGAGGCTTTTGCACATAAAGTGAAATCATTAAAAGAACAATGCCAAGGGTAATATTCAAGCTGATTGAAAAGTTAATAACCCAGTTTGGCATTTCAATAAGCAATATCAATATCAATACGATTACAAATATTGCAAGAAAAATTTCACTTATAGGGTTTGATTGTGCGTTTGGTTGTGCCATCCTTTAAAAGTTTACTGACCTCCTTTGTATATGCCAAAGGCGTTTTGTATTATTTGCAGTTGTGTTGAAAAATTTGCATCCACGACACCATTGCTTGAAACTACAATACAGCTTCCTTTTTCAACTGACTCATCAGGCGTTATAACAACCTTTGCATCAAGCCTGTTTGAAGAAACTATCTCGGGCAAAGAAGCTCGAGCAAAGTCTGCATCATCCGGCGCAACTTTTATTGTTATTTTTTCTTCACTGTTAGTCAATTCGCCAAGAATTTCATTAATAATATTTTTCAACACATCATCTGATAATTCCACTTCTTTTTTAATGATTTTTTTAGCCACTTCAAGTGAAATTTCAAGTATATGCGGCATAAGCTCGTCATAAATTTCATAACGAGAAGATAAAAAATCCTCCAGTGCTTTCTTTAATTTATCAATTTCGTTTTGTGCGTTTTCTAGACCATTTTTGTAACCTTCTTTTGCAGCTAACTCACGAATTGAGCGTGCTTCTTCTTGTGCACGAGAAACAAGGGCACGTTCGTCTATTCTTCGATAACCTCTTCTTCTATCCCCTCTGCGCCTTTCAACTCTTTCTTTAAATTCAATATCTGAAATGTCAATTTTTTCAAATTCTTTTAAAGTATCCTGCTCGGTTTTAACTTTTAAGTTACCAACATCATTTTGCACTTCAGTTAAGGTTTCGTTTTTTTGTTCTTCAACAGGAGTGTCAATGATTTGTTTGACAACAGGCATTTTTATATTGTCTGTATTTTTATGTCTTTTTTTTATAATCATAAAATCTTTTCTTCCAGATATTTATAAATTACATTTGCTACCCTTGCAGGTATATTGCAATCTTCTTGAGCACCGGAGAGAACAAACTCCCTTATTTGCGGACGTTCATCTTTAATGATATTAGAAATTTCCTGTTTGTCCGAATTTTTTACAATTTTAAATATTTTTTTCTGAATTCTTTCCATTGACATATTCTGCGGCTCCGGAAGTGTATTTTTTATTTCATTTAAACATCTTTGTGTAATTTTTGTATCAATTTTCGTTTCTAAATCTTTCATGGATAAGTATTGAAGCAAAACTTCTCTTTCCGGTTTATTAAATTTTGATAAAATACTTTTGATTTTTTCTTGTGGAAAATTTTTTATCAAAAGTGCAAGCGATGCCAGTTTTAATATTTTTGTATCACTCATATCAGCACCAATTGCTTCTTTTTCGGCTTCTACACGTGCCATATCGTCAATGTTAGAATGACTTAAAACCTCTTGTTCCGCCTTGTCGTCAAGCACACCTTTTTTCTTTAAATCTTCAAGTGCTTGTTTAAAACAAACATTAACATGGTGTTCAACAAGGGGGATAATCTGCTCTTGAGGCATTTTTTTCAGCGTCGCCTGTTTTGCTATTTCAAACACCGTAAAGGCTACACGTTGCAATATTCCTTCTCTTAGGGACGGGTCAATTTTTGAACGTATCAAGTCAATTGATTTGTGAAAAGACCACTCACCGATAAATTGAGTAATTAAAGCAGCCTGTGGAGCGGTTAAATTAAGTGTTGTATCTTTTACAAGCGCATCGCCCGATAAAAAAGAAAATTTATAAACTATATCTACTACAAATTTTTTATCTTCTTGGGAAATATCGGCAGGAACAACTTGTCCTGCTTGATTAGCAAGATTTTTTGCAAATGCCTTATGGTCAAATCCTTCTATTTTATGTTCAGCCATCTCTCCTCTTATTTAGTATATCAGGATTTTTAATTTTCTATCCAATTTTTTAATTTTTCTGCAGCTTCGTTTTCGTCAATGTCATTAAAATCCATACTAAGTTCATCAAGTGTCTCTTTAATATCACCTTGCGAAACAGCAGGAGGGGGTGCAACTTGTTGTACTTGTACACCTTGTGCCTGCGCTGCAGCTTGTGCAATTGCAGCTGCGTGCAAATTTTGTTGTTCTATAAGATTTTGTGCCATTTGAGCTTGTTTTTGAATAAGCTCTGCCGCCTTCATATTAACATCATTTAGTTGTTTTTCTTGTTCTTGTGCTTTTTTTCTTAAAAGCGCAAGTTCTTCTTCCTGCTTTTGAGCTTCTTTTCTAACTTTTTGCATAATATGCTTTAAACCAAAACCAAGTCCGGTGAGCAAAATAGCGCCAACAAGCCACCAAGGATTTCCTGATTCTTCGGGCTTTGGTAAATTTGGACCTTCATCAGGTGCAAGTATTGGACTGTTAGACTCTACAAAAGCAATGGAAACATTTTCAGGATTTACCTTTGGACTTGCAGCATGTGCAATAAGTTCTTTTAATTCACTTATCGTCATACTCATTGGAATTGAAGACTCCTCAAGGGACACAGCAATTGATATTTCTTCTATAACACCTGCTTTTGTATATTCATTTACTTGAGTCTTTGTAACTCCGTATTGGGTTTCCTGTGCCTGACGTACATATTTTCTGTCTTGCGAAGAATTTGAACCGCTGTTTGGAACTCCATAAGGCAGATATGTACTGACTGCATTAGTTGCAGAACTGACATCGCTTGTGTTATCTCCTAACTTTTCGGTAAAATTCTGCTCGCTTACAGAAGTTTTTTGATTAGGGTCATATATAATACTTGTTTTTTCAACCGGTGCTTGAGTTAAAAACGTTGAAACGGTAACAACATAGTTACCCTTGCCAACTAACCTGTCTAATTGGGAGGCAACTTTTGATTGCATATATTTGTCATTTTCTTCAATTTTAGACAATGCATCATCAGATGCACCTATAATACTATTGTAAACCGTACCGTTAGTATCGGTTATTGAAATGTTGCTTGGCTCAAGACCTTGGACTGCACCTAAAAGCAAGTTCGTGATTGCTTTTACTTTCATATTATCAAGTCTTTCACCGGATGGTATTGTAACTTGAACGGTTGCAGTAATTGGTTTTTGTTGAGAAGCAAAAAAAGTTTGCTCAGGTATTGAAATGAAAACTTGAGCGTTTTCAATAGGCGGAATTTTTCTTATAAGTCTTGATAATTCACCGTTAATTGCACGTACAAGGCGAATTTTTTTATCGTCTTTGGTGGAAGTAAAATCACCTTTATCAAAAATTTCAAGCCCTGTGTGTTCATCAATTAAACCTGATTTTACAATGGCTAAAAGTGCTCTATCACGCTCAGACATTGTATATTCAGCAAGGTAAACAGTTGATTTTGTACCGTCTACTTTTCTTTGCGCATGGATACCTTCACGTGCAAGAAGTGCTTGAACTTCCAATGCTTGACCAATTTTATCCGTTGTAAATAAATCAAGCGGTTCTTTAATAACCTTTTCTTGCACGACCTGTGCGCTACCGCTTTTTTTAGCTGATGAGGAAATAACTGCCGTTAAAGTTATGGTAAACAAAAGGACAACTATCACGATTCCCGCGATAATTCCATAAAAAAGAGGCTTATTTTCAAGTATTTTTTTAAAATCCATATCTTTATACAACAGGTGATAGTACTACACAATTAATTATACTATTAATTTCGTTAATAGTTAACGCTATATCTGAATTTGCATGATTTTTTCATACGTTTGGACGACTTT
>CALUXZ010000059.1 GCA_944324875.1 Candidatus Gastranaerophilales bacterium
TTTGTGGTTATTGTTTCTAAAATGCTTAAGAAATTTAAAGACAGTCCTGTTTTAAATTCTGTTATGTATGTCCTGCGTCCTGTAGCTGCTGCATTGCTTGCTTCGGTTGCTTTTAGGTTATTTTTTGAATCTGTAGTTAAATTTAATACTTTTTCTGATTTTACCTTTAAAAATGTCGACTTTAAAGCATTTTTGCTTTTTGTTATTTTGCTTTTAGTGAGTTTAAAAGTAAAAAAAGATCCGCTTTTATACCTTGCATTTGGCGCAATAGCCGGATTATTGCTGCATTTTAATCATATTTTTATGTAGTATTAATTTAAACGATTAATTGACATGTCCTGTTGCAAAAAATATACTAAAAATGTTGACAAAGGGAGAATGTTATGAAAAAAATCGTCGTTGATAAAGAAAAATGCACGCATTGCGGATTATGTATAAGCGATTGTGTTTCAGGTTGCATAAGTTTTAATGATGAAAATATTCCAAAAATGGATGATGAGAAAAGATGCATTTCTTGTCAGCATTGCCTTGCAATTTGTCCGACAGGTGCACTTTCTTTTTGTGATAAAAATCCGCAAGATTCTCAAGTTGTTGACTATAATGATATTTTAGGGCTTATAAAATCAAGAAAAAGCGTAAGACAGTATAAAGATGAAGAAATTTCCACTGAAATAATGGAAAAACTAAAACAAATGCTGCCTTATATTCCAACAGGTTGCAACTCTCACAGTTTGCATTTTTCAATTGTCGAGAAAAAATCGGCAATGGATGTTATAAGAAATAAAGTTAATGATTTAATTATAAAAACAATGTCTTATAAAGCACTTTCGCCGATTATGAACAAGTTTTCAAGATACAAAGATGCGTTTTTAAATGGTGAAGATGTAATATTTAGAGGTGCAGCGCACATGGTAGTTGTTTCATCCCCACTTAGCGCACCATGCGCCAATGTTGATCCTGTAATTGCACTTAGTTATTTTGAACTTTACGCACAACACTTGGGAATAGGTACTTGCTGGTGTGGTTTTGCACAAGCTTGTTTAAAATTTTTCCCTGAAATTTGTGAAATGCTTGAAATACCATCAGGCTATAAACCTGTCTATGTAATGCTTTTTGGTATTCCAAAAGTCAAATACCAAAGGACAGCTCAACCTGAGCCTTACTTAATTTCTGAAATTAAAGAAATTCATAAAAAAGACTCTTGTATTTTTTGTAAAATAAAAAGATTTATTACAAATTTTTTGAGGTAATATTTAAACAAGTAATTTATTGTTGTTTTGTCATAATATGGGTGAAATGTTTAATATTGTAAATATAATATATAACATCTCTTGAAACTTAAAAGTAATGGAGGTATGATATACTTCCCCATAGGTATACATCACTAGAAAGTTAGGTAAAAATGAGAGTAAGCGCTGTAAGAAATTACAATTTTAAACCCCGTAATCAAGTTAGTTTTGGGATTATTAAAGACAAAAAAGCTCAAGAAATAATTGAGGCAAATTCAAAAAATGAATGTACATTAAGTATTTTGTCTAATTCTCAGCTTTTTATATTTTCATCTGAAGGACAAAAACTGAAAGTAGAATTGAACGAAGAGTTTGCTAACAGAAGAATAGGTCAGCCTTATGTGGATTTATTAAAAACTGATAATGCGTTAAATTATAAAGACCCCGCAAAAACTATAGAAGCCTTTAGGGTAAGGGCTTGGCATTTTTTAAAATACCAAAATCCTAACGAACCTACTCACAAGGAGTGGGTAGAGGCAAGACATGCTTTTGTTCAAGCTATTTGTGAATTTGCAGAAACTCCTGCGGGTCAAAGGATTCTTGCAGATGCTGAGCGTGAAAAAGCGCAAAGACGTGAGCGAGAAATTTGGGATTGGGTTATGAATGACCTTGCAGATTAAATTGTAACAAAATTTTTACATTTTAGTAAATAAATAATTTTTTTAGGCAATTTTAATTATTCATTGCATTCATGTTTTTGACAAATTAGTTTGTGATTAACAAGGCAATGAAAGCATCTTTGAATCAAAATTATTCAACAGTTAATTTCAGGGGCAAAACCCCTGATATTGACGATCTTAAAAAGATAAGAAAATTTGTTAATTGTGGTATTGATTCACTTGCAGATAATTTAACACGTGAAGTTAAAGCAAAAATTCCAAAAGCCATTGAAGAAATCCAAGGAATTGAGCTGCCCAAAAAAATAGGTTTTTTCAGAAATGCTATTGAAGGTGTAAGGGATTTATTTGAACTACCTTTTGATTTATTTGAAGATTTTATTTCAAAATTTTCTAATTCTAAAATTGCAGATTCTTCGATTCTTCAATGGTATAAGAAACACGCACTCAAGGAAAACCAACACAAGGCGCTGCAAGGTTTGTATGAAGACGGCACTAAATTTATTAATGAATTTGCAAAAGACAAACTTGCAAAAATAAGCACTCAAAAAGACAACTGTGGGGATTTATGCCGTGAAGTCTGCAACTCTTTTGTCGGAAAATTTAACGCCCTTTTAAATAAATCAATGGATTTTGACAGAGCGGTATATGATACTAAAAAAGAGCGTTTTATTACAAGGCTTGTGTCGGGTTTTACTGCAGCAGTATTTTTGGGAAATGACTTTTTTAACAGTGCAAAACTAAAAGGTAAAACAGATGAAGAAGCTAAAAAATCCCAACGATTAAAACAAGGGCAAGAGATTAAAGAAAATATTTTGGAAGGATTAATGCAGTTTGGATTACTTTCTTGTTTCTCAAGCTTTGTGAATTCTAATTTATGGGCTTCTGCACTTTTTGGCACCGCAATAAGCTTGGTTTCAAGAATAATATCGAGAAAAAGCTCGGGTATGAGATTGACAAGAGCGGATGTACCAGAGTATTCAATGAAAGAATTTCAAAAGTCAATAAAAGAAAATAAGAAGTGCAAAACTCAAAGCGAAATGGATAAAGAGGCTAAAAAGCCAATACTTTCACTTAAAAATATTTTGCTTTTCTGTGGTATTTCTGTTGCAGCAGGCTTTACATTAAGGGCACTCGGTTTGCATATGGATTTAGGTAAGAGAATATCTAAATTTATACAAGACTATTCGAAAAAATTTAAAGCTAAAATGACAAGTAGTGTTGTTGTAACCGATAAGGATGTTAAAAAAGTTGCCGATATCTTGTCTGCGGCAGGTGAAGATGCTCTGGCAAGCAGTATAAGGTATGATTTTATGAATAACGAGCTGTTTTTTGTAGGAAGAACGCAAAAAACTTATAAATTGTTTGGTAAAATTGAAGTTTCTTCTGCTGAGCTTAAAAAACTTCTGCTTGCCCCGTTTAGAATTATAAAAGAAGTTATTTCGTATCCTTATAAGATAGTAAAAAATCTCGCTGCAGCAACTGGCATAATTGACAATAATGCTAATTGTGAAATGGTAAGCCCTGAGAATGCTATGAAAGAATTAAGGGAAGTCTTAATCCCAAGTTTTGTAGAAAAAATTAAAATTACCGAGCCTATAAAACGTTCAGAACTTAACAAGATTATGGATGATCCATATAACATCAGAAATTTGTTTTTAAGATTTAAGCAATTTGAAAATAAATATGGTGCAAATTCAGATAAATTAACTCAAGAATTTGCTGATTACATTAAAAAAATGCGTCTTGCATCTTTAAATAATAAAACGGTTTCAAAAGTCGATAACTCAAAAATTGCAATTATTGCACAAACTACAGGCACTCTTACAGGTATGTGGTTTAATATGAACGATGAATTTAATGCTGCAATTAAAAATGGAAGCAATAAACAAGATGCCGAAGTTGCTGCCAGAAAAAGGGGTTTAAATAAATTTGCCAGAATGAGCTGTCAGGTTGCAATTTCAGGAGCGTTGAACAGTTTATTTAAACGTCAATATCAAGGTTCAATGATAGGCGCAGGTTTGATAGTTGCACTAAGTACATTCTTGACAGATATTGTTTCACGTCAAATGACTGCTATGCCAACAAAGAAAATGAACAAGGAAGAACTTGAAAAATACCAAAAAAATCATAAAGAAGGCTTTATGTCCTGGTATTACAATTTAATTGATAAACTCGCAAAATAGCTTGGTTAATACGGTTAAGATATTAGACAAATATCAGTAAATAATATTAAAAATCTGCGAACACAGAAAAAGTTAAGCAGAGAAGAATCATCTTTATATTGTCGATATAGTGTATCTAAATTTATAAGAATGATAAATTGCACTTTTTGTGCTGAGTTTAACTTTAATTTGGCTTAAAATGATATTAAAAATTTATTGATAGCAAAAAAAATATTTAGGACTTTTAAAACAAGTATGATAAATTCAATTGATTTAATAAGTAAAATTCCGAGTTTAAATACCAGTTATACAAGTGCTGAAAGTAAACAAAAAACCATTGCAATTTTAGGTAGCTCTGGAAACAGCGAGCTTCTTGAAAAATATCTAAAAGCCAGCTCTGATATTACACGTCATTTTGTTGAGAATGGTTTTAATGTTGTCCATGGTTGCGGTAGTCAAGGTATTATGGGAAAAGTTTATCAAGTGGCCAAGGAAGCTTCAGTGAAAGATTCTACGGGTAAACCATTGCAAAATCTTGCAATCATTGTTGAACCTTTATGGGGGGATGAAAATTTTCAAGACTGTGTCCTTATTGGAAAAGCAAACAGCGAAGCAGAAAGAATCGTAAAATTTACTAAAGTTGCTGATAATTTTGTTATATTCCCGGGCAGTGCAACAACTTTACAAGAAGCCTCAACTCTTATACAAGGTAACAGATATCCAAAATCAGGCGAAGTGAAAAAAATTGTTCTTTTCGGGGCTGATTTTTGGGAGGGTCTTGTTTCCCAATACAAAAAAATTTTTGAAATGAAACTTTTGAAAGAAAATCCTATTGGAAAATTATTTCATATTGCTAATTCAAAAGAAGAAGTTTTAGGGGTAATTTTGAAAAAATAAATCCAAACTAATTTATTACTTTTTTATCGTGTATTAAAATTTGCGTGAATATTAAAATCTTATCAATGCAATATTTCAATTTGCGAGCAAAAATAAAATTGCACTTTTTTGCACTTATTTGCACTGGCTTAAAATAGGCTTTGTGGGCGGGTTAGACCCTGAAATAAATTCAGGGTGACAAAATTTTAGTGCAATTTAGTGCAAAAAATGAGTAGATGGGTGCAAAAAATGTCCCATACATCTCAATACTAAAAAACAGCCTCAAATCGGCTGTCTGTTTGATTTTTTATTAAATTTTCTCCGTCTTAAGGTCCTAGTTATAAGAAACATATATTTAAAGATTAAATGCACAAAAAGATGATATGATTTTACCGTTCGGTAAAAAAATTGATTTTTTTATAAAAATATTGTAAAATTTTACCGATAGGTAAAAATGAATATAACTGATACTAAAAAACTGGGAACATATATTAAAAATGCCCGTAAGGCACAACATCTTACTCAAGCTGATTTGGCAATTGCAGCCAATGTTGGAGTAAGGTTTCTTGTTGATTTAGAAAACGGCAAAAAAACAGCACAGATCGGAAAAGTTATAGATGTCTGCAATGCCTTGGGAATTGTAATAGATGTGAAATCCCCTTTTGAAAAATTTATGAGGTAGATTTTGAGTAATTCTTTGAATGTATATTTAAATAATAAACATATCGGAATATTAGAAAAAGACGGAAATGGCGGCGTAATTTTTCAATATTCAAACAATGCGGATAGAATCTTATCTTTGAGTTTGCCAATTCAAAAAGCCCCTTTTGATAATAAACAGTGCAGAGGATTTTTTAACGGATTGCTGCCGGAAAGCGAGCATACAAGAATTGCTATCGGGAAAAAATACGGGATTAATCAAAAAAACGATTTTTCAATATTGCAAGCAATAGGTTATGACTGTGCGGGTGCTGTTTCATTTTTTGACAGTTCTGATGAACAAACACCTTCAAAATACTTGCAAGAATCTTATGAAATTGATTATATGCCATTATCAGATAATGAGCTTGAAAAATTTATTAATGAACTTCCTCAAAAGCCTTTGGCAACTGGGGCTGAGGATATGCGATTATCTTTAGCCGGAGCACAGGATAAAACCTCTGTAATTGTTGTTGACGGGCAAATAGGAATTCCTAAAAGTAATGTGCCGACAAGCCATATTTTAAAA
Organism: Candidatus Gastranaerophilales bacterium; assembly: GCA_944324875.1. Lineage (GTDB taxonomy): Bacteria > Cyanobacteriota > Vampirovibrionia > Gastranaerophilales > Gastranaerophilaceae > Galligastranaerophilus. Next base: position 6,176 of record CALUXZ010000059.1, read on the forward strand.
CCGGCAATAAACGGATTTAATGAAACTATTGAAAATGAATTTATTTGTATAAAAACTGCTAAAGCATTGGGCATAAATGTTCCAGATGTCAAAATCGGTTATGCAAATAAAACAAAATATTTTTTAATTCAAAGATACGATAGAAAAATAATTGCCAATAAAATAAAAAGAATTCATCAAGAAGATTTTTCTCAGGCTTCTAATATTGTAAGTGCGTATAAATACCAAGCCGAAGGCGGGGTTGATTATAAAAGATGTTTTGAAATCTTAAGAGCCACATCTCAACCCGCAGTTGCAATTAATCAGTTTATTCAATTAATGATTTTTAATTATTTAATTGGGAATAACGACGCACATGGCAAAAATTTTTCTATACTGCATTATGACAATGGGGAAATAAAATTTGCACCTGCATACGATATTTTATGTTCTCAAGTTTATCCTGAATTATCAAATAAAATGGCAATGAAAATCGGCGGACATTATAAACATGATGAGATTTTATTAAGGCATTTTGAAAAATTAGCAAATGAAAATGATATCAGTTTTACCCAGTTAAAAAAGGTTATAAAAAATCAATGTGAAAATCTTCCAATTATTGTTGAGAGTGTGATAAACAGTTTTGACAATAAAATCGGAAAAGATATCTTATCGGTAGTACAAAAAAATTGTACTAAAATGTTAAAAGAATTTTAGTTTACCAAAATACAACAAAATGAAGTTGTGTTGTATTTTTGTATCATACAACTTTACTTTTTATAGGGAAGAAGCAATCATTGTCAGTGATTAAGCGAGTTTGAAAATGAATGTAGTACAACCTATAAAAAAGATAGAAGATATT
>CALUXZ010000060.1 GCA_944324875.1 Candidatus Gastranaerophilales bacterium
AAAGAAGCTGTTGTTGTGGGTGATACAGTTGTGCGCCTAACCGGTGCGGATTCAATTATCCCCCATGACGGCTTTGTTATAAGCGGTCATGGTAGTGCTAAAAAATGGATTAGCGATAATTTAAAAGTTGGTACAAAAGTTAGAATTGATGCTAAAAATAATGTTTTGCATTCATTTACAACAATTGATAGTTACCGTTACTGTGCAAAAGTAAAAATAAAAGAAGTAGAGCAAATTTTAGAAACTACTAAAAAACAGTATAAAAACAGGGATGAAAGAAAAGTAAAAGAATATTTGAAACTTGCAAAAAAACAACTAAAACGCTCTTATTCTTCAAATTCAAATACTGCGCTGCAGTGTGCAAAAGAATCAATTGTATCTTCTCAAGCTGCACTTAGCTATACCCTGCCTTATTTAAAAGATGAATTAAAAGGCGTTTGGATAAGACCTACGGAAAAAAGTGAGGCTGAAGTTGAGCGTACGCTCGATGAAATGGCGCAATTGGGAATAAATACAATATTTTTAGAAACATATTTCCATGGCAAAACAATTTTCCCATCTGAAGTAATGAAAAGTTACGGCTTTGAAGGGCAAAACAGAAACTTTAGAGGCTACGACCCGCTTTCTGTCTGGGTTCGTGGTGCACACAAGCGCAATATGACTTTGCATGTCTGGTTTGAATCTTTCTATATTGGTAATAAACTTCCACAGGAAGATGCTTATAATATTCTTGCCATAAGACCTGCTTGGGGCAATCGAAACAAGGCAAATAGCGAATCAAATGAGCCTGTAGCGCATATTAGCGAGCACAGAGGTTATTTTATCGACCCTGCAAACCCTGAAGTGGTTGACTTTTTAACTAAATTAATTCTTGAAATTTGCGCAAAATATGATATTGACGGTGTAAACCTTGACTATGTCAGGTATCCCATCTCAGCTAAAGCCTCCTCATCAAACTACGAGGCAAGTAACTGGGGCTACACTCCTTATGCAAGAGAAGAATTTAAAAAGATTTATGGTGTTGACCCAATAAACATAAGCGCAAACACTGCTATGTGGAACAAATGGGACAGCTACAGGCAGGATAGAATTACAAAATACGTTGCAAATATTAGAGAAACGCTAAAAAACAGAGGCGTAGTACTTTCTGCGGTTGTTTTCCCAGATTACAAAACAAGTCTTGAAACAAAACAACAAAATTGGCAAAGGTGGAGTTCCTATAATTATGTTGATGCACTAACTCCATTAATTTTAACTGCGGATTATAACCTTGCAGATAGTATGATTGAGGAGTTAAAGCGCAAAAGCTCATCTAAAACAAAAATTTATCCGGGGCTTTTTGTTGGTTTTATGGAAGGCGAAAGCGAAGATTTATTAAAACAAATTCACATTATAAGAAACCAAAGACTTGAAGGAATTGTGCTTTTTGATTGGGCTCATTTGGATAAAAAATACTCTGATGTCTTAAGAGCTTGCGTTTTTGCAAGAGATTGCGACGGCAACGATAACAAATAAAAGCCACGCCCTGCCTATCGTCGCCTAAAATACAAAAATCCGATTAAAATACCTCCCTTGTAAAATTCCGCACCCGTTAACTTCAACTTAGTGCTGCTATGTTTCCATCCTGACACGGTTCGCTGCATAATCGCCGCAAAATTTTGCACAATCAACAATATTCTAACTTTCAAATTGCACCCTAAACGCCTCATAGCAGGCTTTGCACCCGACATAAGCTTTCGGTCGAGGGCTTGCAACACCCCGTGAAGCGTGGCTTTAAAATAATAACACAAATAAGTGTAATTTTTCCATTATTAAATATTATTACAATATTTATATATGGATAATATACATGCCGATTTTTTAAAAAATTAAAGGTTATAATATATAAAGAGAATAAAAGGAAGAATATGAGAGTCTTAAGCACGCAAGCAACAACACCCGATGGAAATAAATACAATATTACTCGTCTGGGAAGAATAATTGGAACAAGCGCTTTTGGTTTAGGTGGAATTTATTATGCAAAAAAAGCAATGAACTCGGATGAGTTCATAAAAGAATTAACAGAAGCTGCGAGTGAAGCTGTAAAAAATAAGAAAAATTATTACAAAGGTGCAAGAAAAGCGGCTTTCATAGTTTCTTCGGCGGTAATTACCGCATTGTGCGGGTTTATAATCGGTGGTATCGCTGATTTTACGGTAAATAAAATTTCAAAAAAGAAAGCAGACGAGAAAAAAGCATAAATTTGTGTTAAAATAAATGTATGTTTAAACCAACACGTCAGGAGTTTTCTATAAAAGTTTGCCCGAGTGATGAAATTTCACTTCTTGAAAACACCCTTAACTCTATGTCAAAGGAAGGTTGGGATCTATATTCAATTTATGAATCAGATAATGGTTCAAAAATTGTGTATAATTGTCTTTTTGTGCGTGAGGTTGAAAATATTTATGATGAAGCTGAATTTGAGGACATTTTAGGCTTTAAATCTCAAATGGAAAAAATGCTCTATTCAAAAGAGCAACCTTGGGAATTGTGTTTAAATATTCAGAAAAAAATTCGTGAAAGACGTGAAAAGATAGAAGAAATTAAAAAATTCTTAGAAGGCGCAAAGGATTCCGAACGTGAATTTTTAAATGAAGAAATTTCAAGAGAAATTGATAAATTAAACAATTTAAAAAAACAATTAAAAAGTCTTTTATCTCCTTCAAAAATGGCTCAAAATCTTGGTGTTGAAAAGCTTTCAATTAATTTAAGCGAAGAATTGTACTGTTTGAACGATGCGCAAAATGTGCATAATTTACTGGAACAGACTATAAAAGCACGTCAGGATTTAACAAATGAACTCGGCTATATAATACCTAAAGTTCAGTTTATAGAAAATCCCGAGCTTGATGAATATACTTTTACAATTTCAATTCATGCGGTACCTGTTGTAAGTGCTGTTGCATATCCTGAGCACTTAATGTATTTTGAAGATGAATTAAACATTGAAAAGTATCCTAAAAATACAATAAAAGTTAAAGACGAGCTTAGCGGCAGAAAAGCAGTTTGGATTGAGGAAAAATATTGCAAAGATTTTTGGACAAAAGGTATTACACCTTGTGAGTATGTTGTTGAATATCTGAAATATTTTGCAATAAGTCATGTCAGTGAAATATTTGGTTATAGTGATATAAACCGTTATATTGAGCTTGTTTCAGAACATAATTCTTTTCTTATAGATTCTGTTTTGGGTGATTTTATCACAGTTAGTGAGCTTAAATACATTTTCTGCAATTTAATAAGAGAACGAGTAAGTGTAAAAGATGTTGTGTTTATTTTTGAAAAAATAAATGACTTTTCAGATGAATCAACAAAAGCAGATTTGCTCGATAAATTGCGTGTTGCACTCTCAAGGCAAATTTGTTATTCCCTTGCAAATGAAGATAAACAAATTTTTGGTTATGAAGTATCTGAAGAATTAATATCCATGCTTGAAAATCAATCTGAAGATGAGCAAAACGGGGTTGTAAAAATCGATGGCACTAAGTTTTCAAAATTTAAAAAAGAATTAAGACAAGTGCTTGAACAAAAAGCTGTTCTTGTTGCTCCGCAGCACTTGCGCCAGCTTTTATTTGTTCTTATTTCACAAATCTATACAGATATTCCAGTTATTTGTCTTGAAGAAATTTCAAATGAATTTGAACTCAAGATTCTAGGGCAAGTGTAGGTATGAGTTTAAAATATTCAATAGCCTTTTATCTTTATAAAAATAAATTTTTAAAAAAAATATTGCGTCCTTTGGCAGTATTTATTTTGGGCAAGGTAAGAAATAAAACAAATACTGTTGTTTACATAAAAAAAGACGGTACAAAAATTTATAATAAAAAAATTAAAAATGTTAAAATAAGGTTTTTAGGTGAGGCTACAAATAACTACATAGAAATTCATGAACCTGTAAATTTAATTAATTTAGTAATTATAATAAGGGGTAATTCAAATACTTTTGTTTTGGGCAAAGGTTCAAGGATTAGAAAAATGAAATTATCTTTGAGTAACCAAGCAAAAGTTATAATCGGCGATAATTTTTCGGTTAACGATTTAACCATACTTACAACATATTCATGTGGCAGAATAGTTGAAATAGGTTCAGATTGCCTGTTCAGCTATGGTCTTGTTATAAGAACATCAGATGCACATGTTATTTATGATTTAGATAGTGGCAATGTTTTAAACTCCTCACAAGATGTAAAAATAGGTAATCATGTGTGGATTGGCGCAAATGCCTTGATTTTAAAAGGGTCGTATATACCTGATAATTGTGTTGTTGGAGCACGTGCGCTTGTAAATAAAAAATTTGATAAAACAAATTGTGTTATTGCAGGCATGCCTGCACAAATCAAAAAAGAAAATATAAACTGGAATTATTGTCAGGCTGATAATTGGGATTTTAAAGATAATGAGTGAAGATTTAAAAAAATATTTAGAGAGCATAAATTTTCAAAAACAGCTTAATAATATTGAGAGAAAATGTAAAAATAAAAGAATTATAATCTATGGAACAGGGTTGTTTTTTTCAACAATTGTGCAAAATTATGATATATCAAAATTAAACATTATTGCAGTAAGCGACAGAAAATATGATATTTACGATAATGGTAAAAGTCTTTACGATTATAAAATTGTTCCGCTTTCTAATATTAAAGATTATAATCCCGATTATATTTTAATTTCTGTTTTTAATTTTTTACCTGTAATGTACAATTTTAAAAATAAAATTTTTAAAAATACAAAAATAAAAATTTTGCCTCTTGCAGATAAAAGTTTTATTGCCCTTTTAAGAGAAATTTGGGGTACTTGTCTTTAAACTTGTTCTTTGATTATTTTATTTAACTTTAAAAGTGCAGTGTAGGTTGGTAATATTATAAGTTTTTCGCCCGAATACATTGATTTTAAAGCGTAATTAAAAGTTTTTTTAATACTGTTGTCAATTACCATAACAGAGGGGTCAACCCCTGCATATTTAAGCCTTAGCGCCATATCATCGGCACGAGTTCCCGTTATAAATATTTTATTGTTAAATTTTTCAAGAATTTCAAAATCAGCATCCCAAAGCCAAGACACATCTCTGCCATCGGCATACTTGTCATTAATTGCAATCATTAACTTTGTATCTTTTAAATTTTTTAATCCTCTTAAAACTTCGCATGCGCCTGTCGGGTTTTTAATGAGATACAAATTAACTTCTTTGCCATCAATTATTTCTTTTTGAGCTCTGCCAAAAACAGGTCTGTAATTATTAAGTGCACGGGCAATTATTTTTCTGTCAATTCCTGCCATATAAGCGCAGGCTATTGCACCTAAAGCATTGTAAGCATTATATAGTCCTGATAAATTAAGTTTATACATAATGCTTTTGCCTTCATGTTTAACATTAAGAATAGAATAATTTTTGAACACCTTAACATCGGCACTAATTTCAGGTTTTGGTCTTTTTATGTGGCAAATGCAGCTCCAAAGACCCAGCTGAGAATAAAATCTTTTTGAATATTTAAGCGGTTTTTTGCAAACAGGGCAATAAATAACTTCAGATGGACTATTTGATTTAGCATCAAAATCGCAAAATTCAACGTTATCAAAACCAAAATATATAAGTTTTCTTTTCTTTTTGCCTGCAATCATGTCATTTTTGATATTTTTATCAATGTCATAGAGGCTTGGATCATCTGCGTTTAAAATTATTTTTAAATCAGGATTAAGCCTGATGCCTTCCTGTATTTTCTTTTTGGTTGTGTCAAGTTCGCCATATCTGTCCAGTTGATCACGAAAAAGATTTGTAACAAGCAAATAATCAAAAATTATATTTTCAAAAATTTCTTTTAAATAAGCTTCATCAGATTCTATTACAAAATTGTCAACAGTTGCGTTTTCACCATTTTCTTTAAAGTTATTATATAAACCAAGCGCAATAGAGGTTGCAATACCGTTTGGCATATTAGCGCCTAATTCATTATGAATAACACTTTTTTGTGCATCTCTTAAAATTTGTGCTAAAAGACCTGCTGTTGTGGTTTTTCCATTAGTACCCGTTATTGCAAATTTATATGATGTTACATAATTTTGCGATTCTTGCAAAAAATCAGGGTAGAATTTTCTTAAATACTTCCCCGGCAAAGATGTGCCCTCAGAGTTTAATTTTCTTAGGAGCCCGTAAAATTTATTTGTATAGTTTATTGCCTGTTTAAAATTCATTTAAAATCGCCTGTCATGCGTATGGAATAATTTTGATACATAAATTATAATACACAAATGGAACAATATATATACATTTTTACAATAATACTTGAAATTGTCGTGTTTTTGCAGGCTGCAAATGCTATTATTAAGCTTGATAAAAAAGTTGTGGCAATTAATCGGGAAGTAATTTTGCTTAAAGATGAAATTGAAATTGGCATAAAGACTTTTAGGAAATTAATCAAGAAATTTAATAAAGTTGCTTCTTTTATTGTTAAAGTTAAAAGTTTTAATATAAAAAAAATTATACTAATAAGTGCCGATGTTATTAATCTTTTCTTTTTGTTTAGAACATTCAGGACTTACAAAGGATTAAGTAAGTTAAAATTCTTCAAAAAAGTATTTTCTTATTCGCTTATAAGAAGTTTTTTCAAGATTACATTAAATAATTTTGCAAAATAATTCTATTTTATTTGCTAAAAAGTCTAATCCTTAAATTGCCACTTTGGTTATTTTTTTTATATCTTAAAACGGCTAGACTGGTAAACAAGAAAGGACATTTAAACAAGGGAGTGTTCAATGCTAGTCGATAAAAGATGTTTACAAAATGAAGAATGTGTATTTATGGAATTTAGGGATGTTAATAAAGATTATATTGAGTGGTTGGAGGACTTAGCGCTTGAATACCGCTGTCGAGTCGAGAAAAAAGAGTGGCGCTCAAAATACAATAACTATGTGGTTTACGACTACGAACCTTTTTGTTCTGACGGTTTTGA
>CALUXZ010000061.1 GCA_944324875.1 Candidatus Gastranaerophilales bacterium
GCAAGAGAGTTTTTAAGAAGTTCTTTACCTAAAGTAGGTCCGACTGATGTTGTTGAGATAAGTTGCGGAGCTGTTGTGTTTTGAGATAAAACCGCAGTAATTTTATTAATTTGATTGTTATTTTTTTCACCGATAAAACCTGTTTTAATAGAGATAATATTTTTTATGCCTTCATCTTTGCCTTGATTGCTTATATTTTGAATAACAGGATTTGCAATACCGTTTTTTTCAAGTTGAGCTCTTATAGTGCTGATTTTTTCAGGAGTAACAGAGTTTTCAACACCGTATTGCAAAATTGTACCGCCTGTAAAGTCTATGCCTAATTTAACAGGAGAGTGGTTTGGCTGTGTAAAAATCAGATAAAACATTGCTAAGATACAAGGAATTAGTATAACTATACTTATTGCCAAATAATGCCATCTGTGTTTTACAACATCAATTAAATAACTGCTTTTTATTAAATTGGGATTAGCCATTTTTATCTCCTTTAAAATTAGTCAAGTACGCCAAATTTAGCTTTTTCTTTTTTTGTTTCAACCGCAGAATATGCATCTTGAATTTCTTCAGGTTTTAAGCCGAATAATGCAGGGTGTTTAAGTTCACCTGTACCAAATACAAGGTGCATAAAGTTTTTTGTAACGGTAATTGCACTGAACATACTAACTAAAACACCTATTGCAAGTGTTAGCGCAAAGCCTTTTACAACACCTGTGCCAAGGGCGTACAAAATAGCACAAGTAATTATTGTTGTCATATTTGAGTCAAAAATACTTGTAAAAGCTCGCTCAAAACCTGAGTTAATTGCAGTAAAGAGTGAGCGTCCGGCTCTTAATTCTTCTTTTGTTCTTTCAAATATTAAAATATTAGCATCAACCGCCATACCGATTGAAAGTACAAAACCTGCAATGCCGGCTAGCGTTAGTGTTACAGGAATTATTTTAAATATTGCAAAAACAATTATGCTGTAAATCAAAAGGGCAATGCAAGAGATAACCCCAGGAGCCCTGTAGTATAAAATCATAAATATCATAACAAGCGCAAGACCTATAGCACCTGCAACTTTACTTTTTTGGATACTGTCAGCACCTAAAGTAGGTCCAACTGAATTTTCTTCTATAATTTCAGCACCAACTGGTAATGCGCCGGCATTTAATAAATCTACCATATTTTTAACTTCTTGATATTCAAAGCCGCCGTCGCCGCCTGTAATTTGAGCATGTCCGCCTGTTATTTCTTCATTTACTCTTGGCGCAGATTTTAGTTCGCCGTTAAAGAAAATTGCCATTTGTTGACCTACAAGTTGTCTTGTTAAATTAGCAAATTTCTTTGCGCCTTCTTGATTAAATTCAATAGAAACAACCCATTCGCCGTTTCCGGGGGATGAACCTACCAGAGCCTTTTTAAGGTCTTTACCGGTTAAACCGGTGCTTTCCCAAATAATTTCACCGTTTTCATTAATACCGTTTGGTTTTTTAAATTCAAGTTCTGCTGTTTCACCCAAGAACTCTTTTGCTTTTGTAGTATCTGAAATATTTGGTATTTCAATCATCAATCTTTTTTCGCCGATTTTTTGAACCGTTGTTTCGCCTACACCCAGTGCATTTACCCTGTTTTCAATAGCATATTGCAGAGAATCCATAATCTCGGGAGTGATTTTTTTAATGGTAGCAGACGTTTGCGCCTCAAGGGTAAGCCTTGAACCTCCAACTAAATCAAGCCCTAAAGATGTCGGCTTTTTGATTATTACACCCAAACAAGCAATTGCTATTATTACAATTACCCAAAAAAGAATGATTTTATTTTTCATCTCTTAGTGTCCTTATAAGAATTTACATATAAATTCTAACAAAAAAATAAAAAAGCTCATAATAATTTTACAAAATTAGCCCGATGGAGCAATATTTTAAAAAATAAAACCGTTTCATACGAAACGGTCATTTCCTCTTTTTCAAGTCCAGCAGCTTAACTGCCTTTTAAAATCTTTTTTGTTGTTAATAGTCTTTTCTCTTTTTCATTCCTCTTTGCGATGATAAACACCGAAATACTATGCCACCACTCCTTTCAAAAGTGTTTCTTTAATTCCTTTGACATAATTATCAAATACTAAAATAAGCGCATGGGCAATGTTTTTAATATTAATTTTTTTTTACAATTAACCATGCCCCTAATAACCAATAGGAAAAATTAAAATTTACAAACTTAATGAAGAAAAATTTACTTGAAAAACTCAAAAAGGCATGGCTCACTTTGCTAAAGAAAATTAAAAAAATTTTACGTTTGTTATTGGCTATAAAACTAAGTTAGTGCTATTATTAATTATGAGGAGTTATGGGGAAATTTATTAAATTCATACTGGCAATTTTTACTTTTTTTACCGTTACTTTTTGTGCGGAAGCTGCTCCTGTTGTAAAGATTACAGGTCTTGAATTCGATAACTCGGATAACATTGTAATTATAAATTCTATCGGCAAAATTTTTCCAAAAACTCAACAAACGCCCGAAGATAATGACAAAAGCTTAAGGACTCCCGAAAATATTATAACAAAATGTTTTCTGGATAATCCCGACAGAGTTTTTGTAGATATTACAAATGCAGTCTTAGCGGGTAATCAAAGGACTTATACTTTAAAAAATTCATCTTTAAATAACGTAAAAATTTCACAGTTTTCAACAAATCCGCATACTGTAAGAATAGTTTTTGAATACAATAAAAAATTTGACCCTAAAAACTTTGCGGTTTATGCAAATGACAGGCAAATAGCGATACGATACTCCAGCACTTTGGTCGGGAGTGAAAAATATAAAACTATATATAATAATATGACTCAAGGAGAAAGAAAAGCGGATATACTGGAAAGTGTTACGTATTCAAGCGAGACAAAAGAAAAAATATTAAATGTTTCAAACACTCAAGAAGCGCAATTTCAAACCGTAAAAGAGGATGAAAAAAATACAAAATTAAAAGCACTTTATTATTTGGATTCTGTTTCCTCACTTTCAAACGGACTTATGATAAAAGGGAGCGGTATGCTCTCCATTAAAAATTCGTTTGTACTTGAAAACCCTTTAAGGGTTGTTTATGATATCGAAAATGCTGTTGTAGCACAAGATTTAAGAAACAAAAGTTTTTCTTTGCCGACAAATAATGCGCTTGTTGTCAATGGTATTGTTATGCCAAGAGATATTTTAAGGGTCGGGCAAAATACTCCCTCCACCGCACGGCTTGTTGTTCAGGGGAGTGATGCTAAAAACTACAGATTAGTTCTTTCGCCCGATTTACAGGGGCTTTTTATTGCAAAGAGAACAGATGTGCTCAATGCTAAATTAACTGAAACAACAAGTACGGTTTTGTCTTATGAGGCTAAAAATGCCGGTGAAAACTTAGATGTTGTAAATATTAATTTTTCTAATCCGGTTGCGCTTACAACCTTTGAAGAAAATTCAAAATTTTATGTAGATTTGCAAAATGTTGTTGATTTTAATCAAAAGGCAATTGATGAACTCCATAAAAACCCTGATTATAATGGTATTACAGCACAAAAAATTGCAAGCGAAAAAACAAGAATTATTTTTCCCCTAAAGGATTCTACTGCAATAAATGCTCAAATTTCACCTGATGCTAAAGAGCTAAGGATATATTTTAAGAAAAGAGTTAAAACTGTGTCCCCTGTTGTGGTTACAAAACCTCAAGAACCAAAAGAGCAGGAGCAGGAGAAAGAGAAACAACGACCAAGTACAATTAAACAAATGTATACTGTTGTAATTGACCCCGGGCATGGCGGGGCTGATGTAGGTGCAACAAGAGTAAATATTTATGAAAAAGATATAACTCTTGAGGTTTCAAAATTGTTGGAAAATTACCTTAAAAAACAAGGTGTATATACCCATATGACGCGCGACAGAGACAAAACGGTAGAATTAAATGAAAGAAGTGATTTTTCAAATTCAATTAATCCTGACGTATTTATAAGCGTGCATGTTAATTCTTCTGTTAAAGAGGATATTATTGGTGTTGAAACTCACTGGTATCATCCGCAAAGTCTTGATTTTGCAAAGAAGGTTCATGCAAAAATTGCTAGTTCAAGGAATCTTTCAAAGTGGGAAACAAAAGACCGTGGATTGTTCCAATCGAAATTTTATGTTATAAATCATACAAATGCCCCTGCTATTCTTGTTGAAATAGGTTTTATTTCAAATCCTAATGAAAGGCGAGAGCTTGTTAAGGAAAAAAGACAGGAAGAAGTCGCAAAAGCAATAGCCGATGGCATAATGGAGTATTTAAAAGATAGAAAATGACATACTGCGATACAATAGGTGTAATGGATTCAGGCGTTGGCGGTTTGACTGTATTAAAAGAACTTTTAAAGGTTTTGCCTTCAGTAAAGTATGTTTATTTGGGTGATACGGCAAATTTGCCATACGGCTGCAAAAGCAAGGAAGAAATTTTATTTTTCAACAGAAACATTTTAAATTTCTTTTTAACATTAGGTGTAAAAGACATCGCAATAGCCTGTAATACAACTTCTGCCTTAACCTATGAGGATTTAAAAGAAGAATTTACCCCCAAAGGCTTAAGAATTTTCCCTTTAATTCACTCTGCTGCATACAATGCAGTGCAAGGTCTAGATGATAATGACTGCATTTGTGTTTTATCGACAACTGCAACTGCAAAAAGCGGAAAATATGCTCAAGAAATTAAAAAAGTTAATCCGACACTAAAAGTTGTTGAAATACCATGTCCGGGGTTTGTTGAAATTGTTGAAAACAGGCTTTATGAGAGCAAAGACAGCTATAATCTGGTTAAAGAAAAAATGCAAATTGTTCTTGATAATAATGCAAAAAGGGTAATCTTAGGCTGCACACATTACCCTTACCTTGTTGACTTATTGTCAGAATTTGCGCCGAAAGAAATTTTCTTTAATCCGGCATGTTCGCTTGCAAAAAGTGTTGCAGCTGTTATCAGAAATACAAATGCCAAAGGTGATATTGATTTTTACGTTACAAAAGCTCCTGATGAATTCAAGAAAAGCGCAAAACTTTTCTTTGATATTCAAGATGATGTTAAATGTGTAAAAATGCCCGAGTTTAGTTTAAAATAGCATCTTTTGGTACAACAGTTATGCCGCCTTGTGAAACATAAAAACCACGTTTTATGTCTTCTTCCTGATTAAAGCCAATCTCTGTATAAGGGGGTATAATTACGTTTTTATCAATTATTGCGCGATTTATATGCACATGTCTGCCTACATTTACATTTTCCAGTAAGATTGAATTTGAAATGTTTGAAAAACTGTTAATTTTTACTTTTGGTGACAAAACACAGCGTGAAAGTGTACCACCGCTTATAATACAACCTTCAGACACAAGTGAATTTTTTGCCATACCTACACGTTTATCTTCATCCCAAATGAATTTTGCAGGAGGGTAGTTGTAGTTAAATGTTCTTAGTGGCCAATCTCTCGAGTACAGGTTTAATTCAGGACTGTATTCAAGTAAATCCATGTTTGCTTGCCAATAACTGTCAATATTGCCTACATCCCTCCAGTATCCACGCTCTGAATCACTCATCCCGGGGTAAGTGTTTGAAGCAAAATCGTAAATATAAATTGCTTTTCCACCTTTTAACATGTTAGGAATAATGTTTTTTCCAAAGTCATGAGCTGAAGCTTCATCAAGCGCATCTGCTTCAAGTTCGCCTATTAATTTTTCGGGTTTAAAGACATAATTACCCATTGAAGCAAGGCATTTTGTAGGGTCGCCGGGGATGTGTTTTGGTGTGTGTTTTGGTTTTTCAACAAAGTTTATTAATCTCCAGTTGTCGTCAACCTCCATAATGCCATATTCACTTGCAAGCTCAATTGGAATGGGAATAGCCGATATTGTTAAGTCTGCGCATTTTTCGATATGATAATCAATCATTTGGCGCACATTCATTTTATAAATATGATCTCCGCCAAATACGCAAACGATTTTGAAATTATCGTCTAAAATTTGATTTAAATTTTGATAAATGGCGTCAGCTGTGCCTTTGTACCAGTTTCCGTCTGTTCTCATTTGTGCGGGAACGCAGTCTACATATTGCCCAACGGAAGATGATAAATTCCAACCACGTGAAATGTGCTTGTTAAGCGAGTCTGATTTATATTGTGTTAGAACTTTTATTTTGTAAAAACCTGAGTTTACAAAATTATTTAAAACAAAATCAATAATTCTGTATCTGCCGCCAAAGGGTACCGCAGGTTTTGCTCTATCACGAGTTAGAGGAAAAAGCCTTTTGCCTTGTCCGCCTGCTAAAATCATTGCTAACACATGTTCACTAAACATTTTGCCACCCCTAAGCTAATACATATAATATTAAAGCATATTTGTAATTATTTTAAAATACCCTTTGGGATTGATTCAGCTCAAAAAAATCGCCCCGAAGGGCGACTTTCTAAACATTTGTTTCCGCTTGTCTTTTTTGGTAACATTCCTTGCAATAGATTTCTTTACCCTCGATAGGCTTGAACGGAACTTTTGTTTTTGCGCCGCATTGAGAGCATACAGCATCATGCATTTTTCTTCTGTTTTTTTGTCTGCGTTCCTTTCTGCACTCAGGGCATCTTTTTGGCTTGTTTACCAAACCTTTTTCTGCGTAGAATTCTTGTTCACCCACGCTAAAGATAAATTCTTTGCCGCAATCTTCGCATTTTAGGGTTTCGTCTTGGTACATTTTGGTCTCCTTTGATTAGTAAGTTGTTTTCAGACCACAGAGCAGAAAATTTGTTTAAAAATCTATTGCTCGCATAGTTGAATATTATAATTTTAACGGTATTTTTGCAATTTTGCAAGAAATTTTTAAAAAAACGGGCACATTACAAAAACACTGTGCCCGAATGAATTAAGATACGAAAAACTGATTAATTATACT
>CALUXZ010000062.1 GCA_944324875.1 Candidatus Gastranaerophilales bacterium
GCAAGTACGCGCGCTTTTAACTCCTCTATTTCGAATGGTTTTGTTAAATAATCATCAACGCCTGAATTAAAACCTCTTAATTTATCCTGTAATTCACCAAGCGCTGTTAACATAATAATTGGTATATTTTTAATATTATCATTTTGCCTTATTTTAAGCGCAAGTGAATACCCGTCAACATCGCCCATCATAACGTCCAGAATTAAAAGGTCCGGCATTTCCTGCTTAATTAATGCATATCCTTTAATTGGGTCAGTACAATATTTGCAGTTATGACCTGCAAGCTCAAGATTAATTTTTATAAGCTCGCATATAGATTGGTCGTCATCAATTACAAGAATTTTACTCATAAACAAATTTTATTACAAAATAGATTAATCGGATAAGGAAAAAATGTAAAAGAATGTTAAAATAAATTTTAAATATGTAAATAAAAAATTACTTGTGTGTTTTTTTCTTATGTTGTAATATTATCTAGCATAATAAAGTAAGTACAAAAATATCAGGAGGAATATGAATTGGCGATAACAACTCTTGAAGCACGTGAGCAAACACTTAGAACTCACACACGCTATCTTGGCAGACACATACTTGCCGAATTTTTTGAATGTGACCCTAATGTATTGAACAATCCGAAGCTGGTAGAAAAATATATGGTGGAAGCTGCACTTGAATGTGGTGCTACTATTGTTAATAAGTGTTTTCACCTTTTTGCCCCGCATGGTGTATCAGGTGTAGTTATAATATCTGAAAGCCACCTTGCAATTCACACATGGCCTGAACTTGGTTATGCTGCAGTAGATTTATTTACATGTGGCGAAAGTTGCGACCCAAAAGTTGCTTATGATTTCTTAAAGAAATGTTTCAACTCTAAAGATACGTCTTATACCCAGTTAAACAGAGGTATCTTAGATGATAAGAACTTGAATGTTGAACATACGCCTTTTTATATAAGTGCGCAACTGTAATAAACAAAAAGGGCAAATTCAAGGCGTTTTGCACACGCCTGATTTGTTGTGCTAAAATAATTCTATGGATAAATTCAGAATTGAGAAAATGACCCTGTCCTCACTGGATGAGGTTATGATAATAGAAGCCCTTGCATACGGACAGCACCACTGGAGTAGAGAGTCCTTTGTGGCTGAAATTGATAATAAAATTTCAACATACAATTGTGCTTATACTCAGGAGAATAAGATGGCAGGGTATTTGGGATTATGGAAGATAATTGACGAAGCGCACATTACAAATCTTGCAATTCATCCTGATTATAGAAGAAAAGGTGCTGCAAAAGCATTGTTGTTAAATGCTTTTGAGGAATGCTACGATGAAAAAATTAAATATTTAACACTTGAAGTAAGGGTATCTAACGAAGGTGCGATAAAGCTTTATGAAAACTTTGGGTTTAAATCATTGGGGGTAAGAAAAAAATACTATCAAAATAATAATGAAGATGCTCTTATAATGTGGAGCGAGAATATATTTAGTGAAAATTTTAAAAAACGTTATGAAGATTTAAAAGCAAAAATCGGAGATTTGATTTTAAAATGAACAAAAGGTATAAAGAACAGTTTTACGAGTTTATTTACAGAGGCGAAAAAATTCCACTTAGCATAGGCACGATAGTTGTTTGTCTTTTATGTTTATTGCTTATAATTGTTGCAACTTTTACACAAATAAATGTATCGCATTTAATGCCATCATTTGATGAAATGGGAGAATTTGTATTTAAAAGTGTTTCAAACCCTTATGTACCGCAAATTCCCGTTGTACTTTTTATTGCAGCAATACTGGGACCTGTTTTTGGATTTTTAACAATGCTTTTGTATTTGCTTGTAGGTTTTTTTATATGGCCCGTATTTGCGCTGGGTGGAGGATTAGATTACATCAAAAGCGGACTTTTCGGATATATTTTAGGCTATATTTTTGCAGTCGTGCCTGCCGGTAGAATTTTAGAAAAAAACTATAGCCTCAAGGGTATAGTTCTGGCAACAGTAATCGGGGTATTAACTATACATTTGTGCGGAATGTTGTATTGCGTACTTTTAGCTTTGTTAAAAGTTGTCAGTTTTTCTTATGTGTCTTCTGCAATACATTCTTTAGGCGGAATTAAAACATTTTATGACGTAATAATTTCTTTTATATTTTTACTTTTAGCTATACCTGCAAAAATGGTTTTATGGATTGCAATGAGAAGCTCTATAGCCAAAAAAATTACAAAGTCTAAAAAGTCTGTTGAAATTATTTAAAAATTTCTTTTAATTCTTTTTGAAAAGGTGAAATTTTTACAAGTTTTTCAATAATTACGGGTAATTTTTCAATAGTGTAATCAATATCTTGTTCGGTTGTATAGCGGCTAAGTGAAAACCTTATGCTACCATGAAGCGAAGTGAAAGGAACACCCTGAGCACGCAGAACATGACTTGGCTCAAGAGAGCCTGAAGTGCACGCTGAACCTGAACTGGCACAAATTCCTTCATCATTTAAATGCAGCAAAATAAGCTCACCTTCAACATATTGAAAACCAATATTTGTTGTATTGGGGACTCGATTTGCACTTTTTGAATTAAGAACTGCATTTTTAACATTAGACAAAATGCCTTTTTCAAGCTTATCTCTTAACTTTCTAACACGGGTAAGCTCATCATTTAAATTTTGCATTGCAAGTTCTGCCGCACAAGCCATGCCTACAATGTATGGCACATTTTCTGTTCCTGCACGCTTGCCTTTTTCCTGATGTCCTCCAACGATTAAGGGACTTAATATTGTGCCTGTCTTAACATAAAGTGCTCCAACACCTTTTGGTGCATGAAATTTATGACCTGAAATGCCAAATAAATCAATTTTTGTATCTTTTAAATTAATTGGAATTTTTCCTGCCGCTTGTACTCCGTCAACAAATACTTTTGTTTCCGGATTTTGCATTTTAACTGCCTCTGATATTTTATCGACAGGATATATTGTACCTGTTTCATTGTTTGCCATCATAACTGAAACTAAAGCTGTGTCAGGATTTACAAGTTCAAGTAATTGACCGATATCTAAATCCCCCTTTGAGTCAACATCAATCCAGCTTACCTGATAACCCCTTTTTTCTAATTCTTTGTATAAATTAAGTACACAAGGATGTTCAACACGAGTTGTTATTATATGTTTTTTATTACGATTTACATCTAAAACACCCTTAATTGCCATATTTGCAGACTCTGAACCGCAAGAAGTAAATATTATTTCCTTTGGGTCTTTTGCGCCTAAAAAATCTGCAAGTGTTTTTCTTGATTTTTTAACTGCTTCATTTGCGCCATGTGCCAAATCGTAAATACTGGAAGGATTACCATATTCGCTGTTAAAATAAGGCATCATTGCTTCGATTACTTCCGGCGCAACCATTGTAGTGGCATTATTATCTAAATATACAAGTGTCATTTACTTTACCTCGATAACATTAATTTGTTCATCTACATGCTCTCTTAATTGTGCTTCTACAAAATTTTTAAGAGTCAGTGCAGCGTTTTTGCAAGACGAACAGGTGCCCGTTAGTTTTACATAGACATCTTTATTGTCAACATTAACAAGTTCAATTCCGCCGGAATCCTTACCAAGTTCACCTGCAACATTGGTTTCAAGAACTTTATTAATTTTTAAAATAAATTGCACAGGGTTGAGCTGTGTGTCTTTTTTTGAATACCTATCCAATAACATTTTAATATTAGGTACGCATCGTGCACATCCGCCGCCTGCGTAATTAATTTCTTTTATATCATCAAGAGTTTTTGCCCCGTCTTTAATTGCTTTTATAATTTCTGCTTCGCTAACACCAAAACAGTTGCATATGATTTTTTCAGCATTTTCTTTTTTGTTTTCTTCTTTTTCTTCGCCAAAATAATTTTTGAGAGCATCCTCAAGAGCTTCATGTCCCATAACAGAACAGTGCATTTTCTCCGGTGGTAAGCCATCTAACTCATCTGCTATATCTTTGTTTGTTATTTTTCTTGCCTCTTCAACAGTTTTACCGATAATCATTTCAGTTAAAATACTTGATGAAGCTACTGCGGAACCGCAACCAAAAGTTTGAAATTTTGCATCGGTTATTATTCCATTGTCAATTTTTAAATAAATTTTTAATTTATCACCGCAAGCAAGTGCGCCTGCTTCACCTATAGCGTCGGCATTTTCAATAGAGCCAACATTTTTTGGGTTTTTATAATGTTCTTTAACTTTATTGGAATATTCCCACATAATTGTATTCTCTCCTAAAATCAACAACATTATAGCACGCACAAAAATACAACTTAAATATGGCGAAAAAAAATCTAAATAGTGCATAATAAAAGTATATGCAAGAGTCTAAAAATAAAAATAACTACCAAAACTATATATATTCGCAAAAAGCAGCACTTGAGTTTTTAAAAAGCAAGGCAGGTAAACTTTCACAAGAAATCAAAGGTGAAAATTTATTTGAAAATGCTGCCAGATTTTTTTTCAAAGATTTATACCAAAAAAAAGCGCAGCAAAAAGCACTCGCCAAATTTGGCGAAATAAATAAAGTTGTTCGGCAGATGAGCAATAAAAAAAATTAAGCTTCTTTATCCAAATAATTTCCTTCGACCATTTGTCTTAAAGAACGTTTCCTTAAAAATCCTGTATTTCGTGAAATTGCTTGTCTATAAAGCCTGTCAAGCTTGCTTGCTATATACATCTCGCTATTATCTTCATAGTTGCGCTTTGTATATAAGCTCAAGCCCAGACCTGCAATATTGCTGCAATTTATTCCATTAATTCTTGACATGTCAAGTTTCCATATTTTTATGTGCTTATCTATTTTATTAAAAAAATAAATTTTGTCAAAAATTGCTACAAATTAATTTATACTTCACAAATATTTACAAAAAAATATTAAATTTTTTTTGATATAATTATGGACATGATGAAAAAAGATTTTTTTGCACAACTTGTGCATGGGGCAATTGATGAAGCGATTAAAAATAAAGAATTGGGTGAATTGAGCGAGAATAGGTTTAATCCAATTTGCGAAATTCCAAAAAATACTCAATTTGGAGATTATGCAGTAAATGTATCTTCCCTTGCAAGAGATGCCAAAATGGCACCGCCATTAATTGCACAAAATATAGCTAAATACATTGAAGCACAAGGATTTAGTATAAACATTGTTGCAGGTTTTATAAATTTTAAATTAGAAAAACAAATGCTAAATTCCATTGTGGAAGAAATTTTTGAAAAAAAAGAAAATTTTGCATCATCAAACATTGGTAATGACGAGAAAGTTAATCTTGAATATGTAAGCGCAAACCCGACAGGTCCATTTCACATAGGTCATGGTCGCTGGGCAGCTTTAGGTAGCGCTCTTGCAAACATTATGAACTATTGCGGGTACAATGTTTATCAGGAATTCTATATAAATGATGCAGGGAATCAAATAAATAAATTGGCACGTTCGCTTGAGTTGAGAGTAAAAGAGCTAAAAGGCGAAAAAGTCGAGTGGGAAGAAGATTTATACCCCGGCGAATATTTAATTGAGTGTGCAAAAAGATATATCGACTCCGGCGAAAAGGAAAGTTATGCTGATTTTGCAAAAGCTGATATGTTGAGGCTGCAAAAGGAGCTGTTAAAGAAGTTTAGAACTCATTTTGACTGCTTTTTCTCAGAATTATCTTTGTATAAAAATAATGAAGTTGAAAAATGTGTTCAGGAGCTTGAAAAAAAAGGTAAATTGTACGAAAAAGACGGCGCAATTTGGTTTAAAAGCTCCGATTACACAGACACTCAAGACAGAGTTCTTAAGAAATCTGACGGTACAAATACTTACCTGACGGCAGACATTGCTTACCACAAAAATAAGTTAGAGCGTGGTTTTACAAGATTAATTAATATTTGGGGGGCAGACCACCATGGCTATATACCAAGAATGAGAGCTGCAATTGATGCTTTAGGTTACAACAGTTCTTGTCTTGAAGTGCTTTTAGGACAGTTGGTAAATATTATACAAAACGGCGAACAAATGCGCATGGGTAAGCGCAAAAAAATGGTTACACTTGATGAGCTGGTTGAGGAAGTTGGAGTTGATGCAACAAGATTTTGGATGTTAATGCGCTCTATTGACACAACAATCGACTTTGATATTGACCTTGCAAAAAGCCAAAGTGATAAAAATCCTGTTTTTTATGTTCAGTATGCTCATGCCAGAGCATGTTCCATTTTAAGAAAGGCAACGGAAAAGCGTATTGATGTTGAGGATAAAACAGAACTGCCGCCACTTTTTAGCAAGGAAGAAGTGTCAGAGATAGAAAAAACAAGCATCGAAGAACTTTTTGATGAAAAACAAAGCGATGAATCAAAACAAGCAGCTAAAGCTCTTATTTTGAAACTTGAAGAATCAAAAGCGATTATTGAAGCGGCAGCAAGAATGAGAGCGCCCTATCTTTTGTGCAAATATTCTCAAGAACTTGCAACTGCTTTTCATCATTTTTACAACTATTCGAGAGTACTTTGTGATGATAAGGAAATCTCAAAAGAAAGATTGGCTATTGTAAAATGTTTTGTAATTATCCTTGGAAAAATGCTTGATTTAATTGGGGTTAGTGCGCCGCAAAAAATGTAGTTGATTTTAAAATTTGTCTGTGATAATTTAAAAACACGGTCGGAGTTATAAATTTCGACGTGCGCGAGCAAAAATTAAATATACGGGCTGCTAGTTCAGGTGGCCAAGAGGGTGAAACCCTCGAAAATAAAATAAGCACCCTAAGGGGTGCGCAAGCAAAAATTAAATATACGGGCTGCTAGCTCAGGTGGTTAGAGCGCACCCCTGATAAGGGTGAGGTCGGTGGTTCGAGTCCACTGCG
>CALUXZ010000063.1 GCA_944324875.1 Candidatus Gastranaerophilales bacterium
AGGATATGAGGAATCTCAAAAAACCAATTTCGCCTGATGAATTGAAAATTGAATAGCAGTTTTTGGGCGAGTGGCGACTATCCGAGTGAAACGAGGATATGAGGAATCTCAAAAAACCAATTTCGCCTGATGAATTGAAAATTGAATAGCAGTTTTTGGGCGAGTGGCGAAATTGGTAGACGCGCTAGATTTAGGATCTTGTGCAGCAATGCGTGGGGGTTCGATTCCCTTCTCGCCCACCATTAAAGAGAGTCAAAAAGACTCTCTTTTTTAATGCTCGCAAATAAAGCTAAGGGAATCGAACCCACAAAACTTTTTGTTTCAAGCCCAAGGGCTCAAAACGTCCCTTCTGGCTACCATTAAAGAGAGTCAAAAAGACTCTCTTTTTTAATGCTCGCAAATAAAGCTAAGGGAATCGAACCCACAAAACTTTTTGTTTCAAGCCCAAGGGCTCAAAACGTCCCTTCTGGCTACCATTAAAGAGAGTCAAAAAGACTCTCTTTTTTAATGCTCGCAAATAAGACTAAAAAATTGATTTAACATTCTTTAAACACAACAAGTGAATTTGGATTTAGTGTATAATCGAGTCCAAAAAATGTTTTTTGCTCAAATGTTATATGTTCTTTATTTGATGTATCAAAAATTATGTACCAGTTTTTTCCTTCATTAGCAGATGGCAATTTAAAATTATAATTATGAGGATGTTTTGAAAATGCCACAAAAAAGTCGCCTTGATTGCATTCAACCCTGATTCCTATGTAATTTTTGTTATAGTCGGATTTCAGATTTTCACTTTTTGTGTCTATAAACTGTGCATGCTCATTGTAATAGGTCAGTTTTTTGTCAAAATCTTTTGATGAAAATATGGGATTATTCTTTCTAAATTCTATTAAGCTTTTGCAAAATTCAAAAATGCGGTTTTCAAAAGTTCCTCTGGTATTTGATTTGGCATAATTATAATAATTAATTTCATCATCGTGATTATAACTGTTATTGTTACCTTTCTTTGTGTGCATTATTATATCGCCTACTTGCACCATAGGTACGCCTTTTGACAAAAACAACATTGCAAGTTCTTTTTTTATTGAATTTTCTTTAAATTCTTCGTTTTTGTAATTATCAAAACAAATTTCCCAATCTGAGCCTCCAGTAGTGTCGGAGTTGCGCTTTGAATAGCTATTGCAGTCATAAAGACTGAACCCATCATGACAGCAGATGTAGTTTATTGCGCCATATTTGTCTTTAAATCTTGTTTTTGTTCCTTCAAAAATATTTATTACATCATATAAATTTATGTGATTTCCAAAAAGGGCAGCTCTTCTTATGGTATCACGTGAAACATCGTTCCACTCCATCCAGTTACTTGGAAAATTTCCAAGCTGGTAGGAGTTTTCACCGCCGCATGTCCAAGGTTCAGCTATAAGCATAATTCCTTCTTGCGCTTGAGTTGGGTCTGAAATTACTTTAACACCTCTTTTTTCCAATTCGTTTGTTAAATTTGCGCAAAGGCTTGTATGTGAACAGTACTGAGCTTTATTATCTTTTGAAATATCCATTAGCGATACTGCAAGGTCAAAGCGAAAGGCATCAACCCCTTGTTTTGCCCAAAAGGCAACAGAATCTGCAATCATATCGCAAAAACCTTTGTTTGTAGAATTTGTATCATTGTGGCAGCCGGAATTTTGTCTGTAAATATTGCCATCAACAAGCTTGTAGTAACTTTGATTATCTATCAAAGCATAAGACATAAGGCTTGCATCATAATTGTTGTGATGGTGTATTCTTGCTTCTCCTGTATGATTATATACAACATCCATACAAACTTTTAGGTCATGTTTATGATAAGTATCAATCATTTGTCTAAATTCATTAAGAATTTCACCGTATTTTTTGTTGTGTGCATAATGACGTGCAGGAGAAAAGAAATTAAGCGTCATATATCCCCAATAATTTTGCCCGTCTTCTCTGAAATCAAATTCTTGCAAAGGCAAAAATTCAATCATTGTAAGGCCCATTCTTTTTAGAACAGGTGCAAATTTCGCAGCCCCTAAATATGTTCCGCATTCTTTTATGGGTAAATTTTTTGTTAAATCTTTTATATGAACTTCGCCTATTATTTCACTACTGAATGGTCGAGGTTTAACCATTGTTATTTCTTTTTTACAATTATCCGCAAAAAATACTGATTTTGGTGCGTATTTTGCATTATCTTTAAGGTAATTGTTATCATCAGATCTAAAAATTTCAAGACTTGGACAAACATCGGAAGGCAGGTGGCTTATTTCTTTTGAATAAGGGTCATAAGCAAGTTTGTTTGGATTAAAGCGGTTACCATTCTCATCTACCCTTGAAATAAAACCAATGTTGCTGTCGGGTTCAAAAGTTTCTTTGTATTCCCAATTTGGACCAAAGAGTCTATATCCGTAAAATACGGGTTCTTTTAAATCTTTAAGGGCATAGATTTTAACAGATGTTTCCCAGATGTCATCTTGTGTTTTTTTCATAATAAGATTCATAACAGGATCTTGCCCTTGTGGTTCTTCAAAAATACATAAAATCACTTTTGTTGCATTTTTTGAATAAAGCCTAAATATGACCTCTTTACCGTTAGAGCTCATATTTGCACCGAGATTTGTTTTTGAATCCGGAATATGAAACATTTTATTTTGTCCTTACTTTAGCGGGTTGATGACAATTCCGCTCAACAGTTTCGGGTAAAAATACGTTGATTTTTGGGGCATTCTGTATCCTTGAGATGAAATATCCAAAATATCTTTCATTTTGGGATATGCCATAATAAACGATGCCTCTGCTTTACCCAAATCTACCATATCAAATGCTTCAAACTCTTGTTTAATGTATTTGATACCGTTTTGAGCCATCTGCTCTTGTGCACTGTAGCCAAGTTCTTTAGTTATAATTAAGTCATGCAATACAGTTAAATCAAGTTTTTTAAGTACATCAGGCGCGTCAACCAGGTCTGTCATACCTTCTTTTAACTTAAGGAGATAGAACTTGTTGACATTTTTCATATAAAGTCCCATAGAAATGACTTTTTCGTTACTTTTTTCAATTGCCGACAAGAATTGTTCTTTAACTTTTGCTTTATTTGTACTGTTAAACACAAACTCTTCCAAGTTAAAATATTTTTTAACAGCCTCTAAAAGTATATATGGTTCAATAAATTTTGTAATTATCCTGTGAGTCGGGAAAATGATTAAATTTTCATCATCTGCGTTTGTAAAGTAACTCATTACATACTGTGCTTCAGGGTTATTAGAAATTTCAGAATATGCCATTGCAGTTTCATATCTGTGATGTCCGTCAGCAATAAGGGTTGTTTTGTCTTTTAGTGTTTGCTCGAAAACTTTAATATCTTCAGGTTCATCTATTAGATAAACGATGTTTTGTACTCCGTTTGAATCTGTTGCGTCAATAAAAGGTTTTTTTGCAAGGTATTTTGGTAAAATTTTGCTCTCAATTTGCTTTTCAGGGTCATTGTAAACAAGGAAAATTTGACTAAAATTAGCCTCAGCTGCTTTTGTAAGTTTTAACCTGTCTTCTTTTGGACCACCCATTGTGTATTCATGGGGCAAGATTTTTTTTGTTTCAAATTTTTCTATTTTATTTCTTGCAATAAAACCTTTTCGCTCGATTTTTTTGCCATTTTCCGTTGTGTATTTTTGAATGAGGTAAAAAATGCAAGGTTTGTCTGTATGTATTAATATTCCTTCATTTTGCCACTTTTCAAAGAAATTTTTAGCATCTTCATAACGATTATCGCCTTTTGTTAAAATTAAGCGCACAATATTGTATGGTGATTTTTTATACAATTCATCTTGTTGTGCAGATGTAATTACATCATAAGGCGGCGCAATAACATCGTTAATATCGACTTTTTCCTGATTATAAACAATTGCTTTTATAGGTTTAATATCCAAAACATCCTCCAAAATAAAATTATCGTTTTTAAAATTATTGTAGTAAATATTAAGCTTGATGTAAAGCGACTTTCGGGATTGTAAAAAAATATTAAAATTTTTAGTTCTTTGGCAATTTATTTGCAAAAAAATACTTTATTTATTTGTGGAAAGGTTTTAAAGGTTAGTATAATTATGGGCATTTATGCTACGGCAATTTTCGATATCAGAAATATCGGGAAAGTAAAAAATGGAGATATAGGCAGAGTAGGTGCAGTTGCAGCTCAGACAACAAATCTTTTAAATGCTGCATCGCAATCATCGCTTAAGCCTGTTCAAAATGTAGCAAATACTCTTTTAAATGGTGTTGACGATGTTGGAAAATTTGTCGGTGTTACAAATGCTGCATCTAAAGTTACAAACATAGCCTCAAAAGCAGTTAATCCTCTTTTGTGCGTGGCTTCCGGTATTAGAGTTTTAAAAGATGATGATCAATACGCAGCTTTAATTGAGGAAGGTTGCGCTATGGGTGCAATGTTTGCGGGCGAGAAATTATTTAAAACTTTAATTGCTAATCCTGTAACTCAGAAAGAAGTTAAGACCACTGCAAAATGGGCAAGTAAAATTGTTTCTACTTTGCAGGATGCTACAAAAAATTTAAGCGGAACCAAGAAAGTTTTAGTATCAATTGCTGCAGATTTGGCACTTGTTGGAGTATCTATTTTAAGTTTTGATATAGGTAAAAAAATTGGCAAAACACTCTCTGGTAGAGATAGTGAAGAAAATCAAGATAAAATTAATACTGCGCAAAATGATGGCTTAAATTACAGTTCTTAAGCTCCGCAACTTAACCCTGCGCAAAGATTTATATTTTGTCCTGTAAGACCCTTGGCATCTTCAGATACAAGGTATTTGCACAGTTTTGCAACTTCAATAGGCTCAATAAAGCGTTTTTGAGGAATAATATCAAGAGTTTGCTCTTTTTCTTCTTTATCAAGCGCATTGTTTGTTAAATTTGTTTCAACCCAGCCCGGGTTTATTTGATTAACTGTAATGTTATACTGTGCAAGCTCAAGTGCTAAGGATTTTGTAAGTCCGCCAAGTCCTGCTTTTGTAGCTGAATAAATTGAGGCATAAGCTTCGCCTACAACACCTGAAATTGAACCTATATTTATAATTCTACCAAAATTATTTTTTTTCATATCTTTTGCAACATAAGAACATAGCAGGCATGGGGTTGTAAAATTAAGATTTATAAGTTTTTGAGTGATATCTTTGTTAATATTTTCAATCGGGCTGTATAAAAATTCCCCTGCATTATTAATTAAAATATCAATATTGCCAAGATGTTGTTTTGCTTTTTCGTAAAGCAATATTGCATTATTAGTGTCAGATAAATCAGCACAAAGATAGCTATCTTGATTTAGCTCGCTTCTTCCTGAACCAAAAACTCTGTAGCCCGATAATTCTAACTCGTTTTTTATTGCAAGTCCTATACCCTTTGTGGAGCCTGTGATAAGGACATTTTTCATGATTGTTCTTCCGTATGTCGCAGTACGATGTCAGAAATTTGATTTATTAAAGTTTCCCGTTGTTCATCATTTAAATCCCTTAATGCTTCAACTGCAGCATGAAGATTTGGATTTTTGTCATACCATCTTTGATATTCACGTGGGTCAAAATCGGCAACAATCTTTACAAATTTTTCATAATCTTTTTCAATAATTTTTGGTACTTTTAAAATAATATCAACTGCAACTTCGCATTGTGCTTGGGGGTCTAAATCCTCTAAAAGTCGCATAAAAGCACTTAAATATCTGTCTTTATCATACCATCTGATATATTTTTTCATATCTTTATTATATCAAATTTTTTTAAAAATTTGCATAAAATGTAGTAAATATTAAAAAAAGTACTTGCCACATGTCAAAAAGCCTTATATAATCACTTATGATAAAGGAAGGAGTTCACAAAATGAACAAAGAAGAATTAGTACAAGAAATTGCTAAAAAAGCTAAAGTTACTCAAAAAGAAGCTGCAGAAGTTTTAAACGGTTTTGTTGAAACTGTTCAAAAAAGTGTTTCTAAAGGACAAAAAGTTACTTTAGTTGGCTTCGGTACTTTTGAAGCTAGAAAAAGAGCAGCTAGAACTGGTCGCAACCCTCAAACAGGTAAAGAAATTAAAATCGCTGCAAAAACAGTTCCTGCTTTCTCAGCTGGTAAAAAATTCAAAGAACTTGTTAACAAAAAATAGTTTTTTGAAATTAAAACGTGTAAGGCGAATTCAAATGAATTCGCCTTTTTAATGTTTAGATTTCTTTATTTCTTACGATACATATCAAATTCTTCATAATTTAAAAACAACTTGTAATCTAACTTACAATAATTTTCTTGCTCATTCCACTCATACCCAAGTTTTTTACATTTTCTTTTACTCATGTGCATATTTCTCTTGTGTTTGTTTATATTAACACTCAAGGTATTTATATCTTCATTGCTTTGTCTATATAGTTTTATCTCAATTGAATTAAAATCTTGATATTTTTCATTGCCAATATCAAGATCAAACTTTATTTCATCATCCTCCATCTCTTTTGGAAAAGGCGGAGGAGGATTATTTAGTATAAATTTTCTAAAATCATTGGTAGGCCAATTGTAAAAACTACTTTCAGGTGGCGGATTGTAACAAAATTCAATTTCACCGTTTTTGTGTATTTTATATACACTACCCTCAACAAACCCGGGCTTTGGATATTTAGTTATATCAAACTTATACAAAAACATCTGCGCATAATTTAAGAAATAATTATACATCACAGGAAAGTTTTCTTCATTGAAAACTTTTAA
>CALUXZ010000064.1 GCA_944324875.1 Candidatus Gastranaerophilales bacterium
GACATTTTGAGCTTTACACCCATTGACTCCATTTCTGAAACAACGCCTGCACGGTAAGTTTTGACAATAAATTTATCTTCGTCATTTTTGTAAACATCATAAGTATTAAACGACTTTAAAAGAGATAAAATATCATCACATGGTATTGCTGCTTGCCCTTTGCCCTTAGTATTATAGTATTTTACACCTTCATAAACTAAGTCTTGAATTTTTTCAAATTCTATAATTTCGCCGTCAACTTCGCCATGGAGCTCTATTTCAAACTTATCGGTTGATTCTTCTATAAAGTCAATTGTTGCTTTTAGCTCAAAACCTTTGTTGTTGAGCTTGTACATGCTCATATCGTCTTTTTCAATAAATTCCCAGCCGTCGCCTGCTTTATTTATGTAATAGTTGTAAAAGTCAATTGCATATTCTTTCTCAAGTGCGAGGTTATTTGTCTGCATTGGTGCAAAACGGCAAGCTAAAAGCATTTGATAAGCACGTTCTTCAAATTGCATATCCCTTTTAACCCAATACAAAAGGTCTTTTTCAGGCTGTTTTATAGTAACATAGGGGCTTTTTGGAGTTTTTGAATAAGGAACCCTGACGCCGTCGTATTCAAACTCAAGCGAGGCTTTAAGGGACATATCATAATCAATGCTAAGTTCTACAATGCACTTTGGCGGGCGTTTTTCAAAGGCGAGTTTTTCCATTTCTTCGCTTAAGTAAACGCTCATCATTTTTCTTAGTTTCGGCAATTCTTCATAAATAAACTTGCCGCCTTCGGCATCTTTTATGTCGGTAAATGACGCTTTAGTAAGGTACTGTGGCAAAATAGACACCTGTGCATCAGTTTGGAAAATTACATCTTTATACCTTCCCCACTTCAGTTGGCGGGAAAAATAGCGTATTTCTTCAAACGGGTAAACTTCGCTGCCGTCGGGTCGTTCCCAATAAAGCGATAAAAGAACATTTCCAACGTATGAAATATTAACGGCAAGGCAGAGTTTCCATACTTCATTGTCAAAACGTATTTTTTTATGAGTCTTGGCATCAATTACATCCTCCATTTTGGAGAGCATTTTGAAAAATTCATCAAATTTATTTATTTGAACGTCGTACCAGCCGGATTTTTTGTCCAATCTTGATTGCTTTAAAAGCATTTGAAACATCATTGCTTCAAGCTTTTGTGCATTGTTTAGCTGAAAATTCGGGTCGTTTTTTTGCGCTTCAATAACTGCTTTAAAAATGCCCTCTAAATCCCTTATTACACGTTTTGTGTTCCTATCCATTACTAAAATAGAAAAGAAATTTTGACGCCTTTTGGGGTTAAAGTGGAAAATGTAACCGCCCTGAGGGTTTTCGTGCATTGGCAAATCTTCATCTTCAAAAACAGGGGTTATGTCTTGTTTTTCGTATAAATACTCATCCCAAAGGTGATTTTTAAGAGCAGTTAAACCAAGAGCAACTGCGTGTTTGCACCATGGTTCATCCAAGGGGCAAGTACAAGAGGGTTTTGCGCTTGTTTTGTTAAATTTTATTGATGTTTCATAGTAAGATTTGTAATTGCCCTTAATTTTGCCCGTAACAGTAGAATCTTTAAGGGTAATTTCTTCAACCTGACCCTTTTGGAAATACTCATATCCTCGGCGCCAACTGCCGGGTTTAGAGTTATCTTTTAAATATTTATTGTTGAATTTATACTTCACGAAATGCCTAAAATGCTAAATAGCTAAACTTCAACTAACATCTAAATTATTAAGCTAAACAGTAAAACCTTGTAAATTCCATTCTCCTGAAGGTTATCTAATCGCTTAACAATTACACTCATAAAATAACATTAATTTATAAAAAAAGCAACATTTTTTATTTTGATGTTTTCATACATTATACTTTAAAGGGAGGGAATATGAAAATAAATGCTGTAAATTCTGCGAATAATTTTGGCGGCAGATTAATTGTTTCTAATGCCAGCAATGCAAGTAAATTAGATGGTAATGTCGAATTAATAGCCAAGACTCCTCAAACATTTGAGGCTCTAAAGAGTGCTTTAAAACGAATTGATGATGAAGCAAAAAAACATAAGGGTAAATTACCATATTACTGTACCGAGGATATAAATTTGCAATTTGAATGGATAGGGTCTTTTAGCGATGAAATGGCATTAAAAGTTTTACGCAAGAAAGAAAATGGTTGTGAGTACAGACTAAATGAAAAAACCATTCAAGTAAATGCAACAGAGGAAGAAAAAATGCAACTTATTAAGGAATTTGCTGATACTGTTTGTTATAAAATATCTGGCAAACAAGAAGAAGATGTACAAAGACTTCTTAATTTATATGCGTAAAATAAAAACGGGTCTAAGATAGACCCGTTTTATAATATATTTATTTCACAAAATAATTAGCATTTACGGTTGCAAACATTTTAATTGTTCCAAGTTCTGTTGGGATTGCAGTTTCAGCCTCAGCGTCAGCAGAAGCTGATGCAAATTTTGCACTGTTCATTAGTCTTACTTGCGGGTAGTAAGAATTATCACCCGAGCAGCTTGCATTAATTGATTTTATGCCTGTAACATAGCTGCCTGCAGCTTTTGCGGTTTCATTAGCTCTTGATTTTGAAAGCCCCACAGCCTCTTTAATTAGCTTGTTGCAAGCATTTTGAGTGTTATCAAGCGAGAAATTCAAATCCCCAACACGAGTTGCGCCGTTTTGAAGTCCTTTGCTTATTACTTTTCCTAATTTATCAGTGTTTTTCAAAGTAACTTGAAATCCGTTTGTAACGTTATATTGAACAAATTCTCTTTTGCCGTTTTTATAGCGATATTCAGGGTTTGCGCTAAAGTTAACAGTTTTAATACTATCACCTTTTGCGCTGTCAAGTTCTTTTTTAACTGCTTCAAGCGCTTTTTGGGTTTCTTGTTTATTTTTTTCTGTTGCAATATTTAAATCCTTGTCTGATGTTTCAATGTAGAATTTAAAATTTGCAATGTTAGGGGCAAATTCCTGCTCTGCCCTTGCCGTTACACTTACGTAGCCTCGTTCTTCTTCCGCACTAAATACACAATTTGCGCTTAAAACTGCGCCAAGTACTGCCGCTGCTACTAAAACTTTTTTCATAAATCCTCCTTATTGCTAATGAGTTCTTTAAATTCCTGTTCGCTTAATATTTTAATACCTAAATTTTGTGCTTTTGTCAATTTTGACCCTGCATTTGCGCCTGCTATAACGTAATTTGTATTTTTACTTACGGAATTTGGGGTTTTAGCACCTAAGGACTTTAAAATTTCTTGAGCTTTATCACGTGAAAATTCCTCTAACGTGCCCGTTAAGACAAAAGAAAGCCCTTTGAATTTTAAATTTTCCTCTTTTCTGTATGTATTTTCAAGCACTAAACCGAGTTTTAAAACTTCATCCAGAGTTTTTAAATTTTGCTCGTTATGAAAATAATCGTAAATGCTTTTTGCCATTTTCTCGCCAATGCCGTCAATTGCGCTTAAATCCTCTACATTTGCAGCTTTTAGCGCTTCAATATCTTTAAAATTTTGAGCTAAAATATCTGCACTTTCCTTGCCTACAAGCCTTATGCCAAGGGCATTTAAAAACTTTGGCAACTTTGTATTTTTTGAATTATTTATAGCATCAAGCAAATTTTGTGCCGATTTTTCTGCAATTAAATCAAGCTCTAAAAGCTGCTCATAAGTTAATTTATACAAATCAGCATAAGTGTAAACCATTTTGCGCTCAACAAGTTGAGAGATGATACTTTCGCCCAAACCGTCAATATCCATGGCATTTTTTGATACAAAATATTCTATTCTTCCCTTTATTTGTGCGCTGCAGCCGTTTTTATTAGGGCAGTATAATGCTACTTCGCCCTCAACCTCTTTTAGTGTGCTGCCACAGCAGGGACAGGTTTTTGGAAGTTCAAAAGGTTTTGAATTTACTGTTTTTTCAACCCTTATGACTTTTGGAATAATCTCTGCAGCTTTTTTTACAAGCGCTCTGTCGCCGACTTGCACGTTCAATCGCTTAATTTCATCAAAATTATAAAGACTTGCACGAGAAACAGTACTGCCTGCAAGTAAAACAGGTTTTAAATTTGCAACAGGAGTTACAATACCTGTTCTGCCGACAGAAAACTCAATGCTCTCTAAATCCGTCCAAACTTCCTCCGGCGGAAATTTAAAGGCTATTGCCCATTTTGGTACACGAGAGGTAAAGCCCAATTCTTCTTGTTTTGCAATCTCGTCAACTTTAATAACAACGCCGTCTGTTGCGTAATTTAAGTTATGACGCACTAAATCCGTCTTTTTGCAAAACTCAATTGCCTCGTCAATTCCTTGGACGACGCTCACTTTATTTGTCCTAAAGCCAAGTTTAGAGAGCTTTTCCATAGTTTCACTGTGAGATTTTGGGGCGTCTTTTTTCTCAAAAATACCACCGTAGACAAAAATAGATAAATCTCTGCTTGCGGTAATTTTTGGGTCAAGCTGTCGAATACTCCCTGCAGCAGCGTTTCTAGGGTTTGCAAAAGTCTTTTGACCCATTTCAAGTTGTTTTGTATTCAGTTTTTCAAAAGATTGAACAGGCATATAAACTTCGCCGCGCACCTCAACGTTTATCGGTTCAAAAAGCTTTAGCGGTATTGCTTTTATGGTTTTTAAATTGTTTGTAATATCTTCTCCCATAACGCCGTCCCCACGGGTAAGCCCTTGGGTAAAAATGCCGTTAACATAAGTCAAACTCACCGCTAAACCGTCAATTTTATATTCACAGGCAAGAGGAATTTTTGGCATAAATAAATTCATTTGCCCCTCTAAACCCGTTGTATCCTTTAGAACTCTCTCGTACCATTTTGTAAGTTCTTCGTCATTATTGGCGTTATCTAAGCTATAGAGCCTGTTTTTATGGGCTACTGTGTCAAATTTTTCACTTATTCCACCTACCCTTTGCGTTGGGCTATCAGGTGTAATCAGCTCAGGGTGCTCATTTTCAAGTTTTTGTAATTCCCTAAAAAGAGCATCATATTCATAGTCCTCAACTTTAGGGTTATCCTCTACGTAATAGTAATAACTGTAAAGCTCAATCTCTTTGCGTAATTTTTTGATTTTTTCTTGTATATCCATATCAAATATTCTATTATAAAAACACAATGAGTATAATAAAATTATTAAATAAAAAATTAGACCGCATACTTTTTACAACTCCCACTCATGGGCAAAAAAGTCCGTATTTATCAAATTTAGAAGGTTTTTATAATTGGGATTACTCTGAAATTGAAGGTTTTGACAATCTATCCGACCCGTCAGGTGCTATTTTAATGGCGCAAGGGAGAGCCTCAGATTGCTATGGTGCAAAAAATACTTTCTTTTTAACTCAGGGTGCAACTTTAGGGATTTTAGCCGCAATGAAATCTGTCATCCAAGAAGGCGACAGGGTTTTAGTTGCAAGAAATTGCCACAAAGCAGTATACAACGGTCTTGTAGTTACCTGTGCTCGTGTAGATTGGCTTATGCCAAGTAAAAACGATTATTTTGGAATTTACGGCGAAATAGACCCTGAAGAAGTTGAAAATAATTTAAAACTTAATCAATACAAGGCTTTAATTATTACAAGTCCGACTTATGAAGGCGTAAACTCTGACATAGAAGCCATTTCAAAGATTTGCAAACAATACGGAGTTTATTTAATAGTGGATGAAGCCCATGGTGCGCTTTACAATTTTTCGCAAAACTTGCCAAGAACAGCTCTTGAGCAAGGTGCGGATTTTGTTATAAATTCTCTGCATAAAACAGCGGGTGCGCCTAACCAGTGTGCGCTTTTACATGTTTCAAACGAAATAAGAGAAGATTTTGAATGGCGCCAAGTCCAACGCTCGATTAACCTTTTTAATACTTCATCCCCTTCTTACCCTCTTTTAGCAGCAATTGAGGCAACTATAAACTTTTTACATTCAAAAGAAGGCGCAAAGGCAATTGATGATTTAATTACTAATGTTGAAAACTTCAAAAGAGATTTAAGAAAAGAAGGCTGGGAGTTTTATGACAATGAAAATTCCGACCCGACAAAGATTTTAATAAAACGTCCCGATGTATCAGGTTTAGAGTTATCTAAAAAATTATTTGAAGAATTTCACATTGAAGATGAAATGGCGTCGAACAAAGGTGTTTTATTTTTGTGCGGAATAGGCACGACAAAGGCAAAATTGGACAAGCTTAAAAATGCTATTAAAAAAGTAAAATTAACTAAGCAACAAAGCGAACCCGAGGTTGATTTTCAACCGTTTCCATTTGTTAAAATGCTGCCTTTTGAGGCTTTTTATAGGGATTATGCTTTTGTATCCAAAGAAAATGCACTTTTAAAAATTTCCTCTCAAATGGTTGTACCCTACCCGCCGGGGATTGGTATTTTATACCCCGGAGAAGCTATACAGGAGTGGCATTTAGAGCATTTAGGCGATGACATTGGAGTAATAAAATGAAAAGAGCTGCAATAGTTGTAATAGATTCTATGGGAATTGGCGCAATAGAGGACGCTTTAGAATATGGGGATGATTTAACCTGCAACACTTTGTGCAACCTTGCGCAAGTTACAGGCGGTCTAAATGTTCCAAACTTTGAAAAATTAGGTCTTGGCAACATAAAAGATATTAAAGGTGTTAAAAAAACAGACAAACCGCTTGCAAAATACGGCATTATGAAAATGAAATCAAAAGGCAAAGACAC
>CALUXZ010000065.1 GCA_944324875.1 Candidatus Gastranaerophilales bacterium
GGTCATGGGGTTGGACACAGTATGCATGAAGACCCTTTTGTCTTTAACTATCGCACAGGTAATAAAACAATCCTTAAAACAGGCATGACTATTGCTATTGAGCCTATGTTAAACTTGGGCAAAGATGATGTCTATGTTTTGGATGATGATTGGACTGTTGTAACGGCGGATGAAAAAGCTTCTGCGCACTTTGAACATACGGTTTTAGTGGGCGAAGACGGACCTGAAATTTTAACAAAATTAAGTTAAATATTTTTTTGGTAATTTTTTAACTATATTAAAAATTCTTTCTAAATAAGCGTTTTCGTTTTCAAAATTTGTTTGCGTTATTTGTTGATTTTCAAGCGATATGTATTTTATTGCAATATTTTTTGTATTAAAAATTTTTGAGGCGCAGTAAAGATAAACTATACTTTGTAAGTCATCCTGCGGATTTTGAGGGATATTTTTTGATTTCCAATCGTATATTATAAATTTTTCCCCGTCTTTAAAAATTGCATCAAATCTGCCTGAAAGATAGAAAATTAAGTCATCTTTGCAACATTTTATTAAAAATGTTTCTTCTGATTTTATAAATTTTTCTTTCTCTTTAAAAATATCAAGTGTGAGAGTTTTTTCTAAAATTTCCTTTTCATCCTGATTAAGAGAATTAAGTATTTTTGTAATGTCAAAGTTCTTTAGATAGTATGAAATCATTGCATGTAGCCGCTCTCCACGTTTTGAACTTTGATTTGAGGAAAGGAATTCGAGGTGTAGAATATATTTATTTATAAAATCTTCAATATTTTTATCCAGTAGTTTGAGTGAATTTACGCTAAACGTATTCATTTTGAGCCTCCTTTTGGGGAAAAATTTCGCAAGGGTTTTGAGTTTTTTCTTTGTTGTACATTTTAAATGTTTTTGCGCAAGTTAAATAAAGTCTTATTTTTGCTCTTGTTATTCCCACATAAAACAATCTGTAATTTTCTTCAAGAATTTCCTGTTTTAAAGTTTCGCTTGTTTTTGGCTTTTGTTTTATTGATTGAATAAAATCACTGCTTTCCTTTAGCTTAATGTCTTCAATTTTAAGCCCTAAATTATCTGCGCTCAGCTCAGGTATAAAGACAAAATCAAACTCATCCCCTTTTGACTTGTGTAATGTCATAACTTTTATTGTGTCAGTATTTTGTGTTTTTTCTTCGCTAAAGAATTTTGCACTTTTGTTTACCCTGTTTGAAATTTCATTTAACCTTAAAAGTGTTTGCTCAAAAGTCTTGTGTGTATTATAAATTTTATCAACAATTGAATAAACCATTGATACGTTTGCAAATTCAAGGGTGTTTTTGTAGTAAAAATCGCCTATTTCAAGCACAAGCTCCATAGGGGTTAGCGTGCTTTTTAACAAAAAATATTTTAAATCCCACCAAAGAGAATATTTTGACCCTTCTTGCGATAAAAAGTCTTTATTTTGCACATAATTTAAAATTTCTCTTTCGTCATTGTAGCGGGGTATTTCAAGCATTGCTTCGATACTTTTTAAAAGATTTTTTTTATTTTTTGTGTCATTTATAAAGTTGAAAACAGCAAGAACTGTTTTAAACACAGGGTTGTCATTCAGTATATAGTTATCTTTTTGAACTTTTATATTTTTACCTTCTAAAAAATCGCAAAATGTTTTAATTTGCCAATTGCTTCTTAAAAGTATTCCTATAGTCTTTTGCGGATATTGTTTTTTTATTTTTGTTATTTTTTCAAAAATAAATTCCTTTTCATCTTGCGATTTTTCAAAAAGTTTCAGAGTTATTGCATCATTGTTATTGGCATTTTTTCCTTCTACAGGCTGCATTTTGATATTTAAAAATGCTTCAGGCGCAAGGTTTGAGGCTTTATCAATTATTTTATTGGCGTAATCAATAATTTTTATTGCGCAGCGTTGGGATTTGTTCATCTCGACGTTAGGGTTTTCTTTTATAAATTTCTTAAATCCTTTGACATCAGAATTT
Organism: Candidatus Gastranaerophilales bacterium; assembly: GCA_944324875.1. Taxonomy (GTDB): domain Bacteria; phylum Cyanobacteriota; class Vampirovibrionia; order Gastranaerophilales; family Gastranaerophilaceae; genus Galligastranaerophilus. The sequence continues at coordinate 1,983 of CALUXZ010000065.1, forward strand.
GAAAAAGTTGCAGTAATTGCCTGGTTAACATCTCCGCATCTTATAATATTTCCCCATTTGCCGCCAATTAAGTTCAAAAGCTCTTGTTGAATGGGTGAGGAGTCTTGTGCTTCATCCTCAATTATTACCCTTGCAAGGTTTTGATAGTAATTAAGTATATCAGAATTTGTTTTTAAAAGTTTTAGGGCAAAAATTAAAAGGTCGTCATAATCAAGAAAATTGTTTTCTTTCATTTCACTGTCATACGTGGTAAAAATCCTTTTAAAACTTGGGCTTTTGATATTTTTTAAATTTCCGCCATCGTTTTTAAAATCGCTTATAGCTCTTTCGTATAAATCTGTTTTACTGTAATCAAGTCCTGCATTAACTGTAGCGTTTGCAATGATTTCTCGTCTTTTGTTCTCATCAATTATTTCAAAATCGTTATCTAAGCCTAAAAAAGTATAGTTATTGTTTTCTTTTAAAATTCTAAGTGCAAGCCCGTGAATCGTTGATATTTGAGGCATTTCAACCATATCAGGATAATTTTGCTTAATTCTTTCTTTAAAATTTCTTGCTGCAGAATCCATAAAAGTAAGCACAAAAATGTTTTCGCTTTTAAGATTTTTTATAATTTCGCCCTCAAGTAATTTAAAAATAAGCGCAAGCATAATTGTAGTTTTGCCTGAGCCTGCAACAGCACTTACTGCCATTTTGCCTGATTTGTATTCTAATACAGGTTTTTGGTCATCACGAGGGTTAATTTGCATGGATTTTTTAACTTTGTCAGTTTGAGCTAGTGTGAAAAATTTGTCTATTGCGCCGAAATTTTCTATTCCCAAAGAGTCGTAAATGCTTGAATATACGTACATTTTCTCATTCTGGCACAGGTAGAGTTTATATAAAATTCTTGCAGTCCTATCAAGGGTCAATTCTATGTTGTCGTTTGAGCTAAATTCGTTTTTATTCCAGTTTTTTTGAAATACCCATGAGTTGTAAAGCATTCCTATGTCTTGTTTTATCCAGTCAGAATTTGAGCAATCCAACAAAAATAAATGTTTTACACAAATTTCGCTGTCAATTAATTTTTGCGCACTTGCGATGACTATTGAATTCTTAGGTATTTCATCCTCACTTAGCGGGTTTTCAGAAATAATTGTGTTTTCAAGTTGTTCAATGAGGGTGGTTTTTTGAAAATCTGAACCGAAAATATCTTCAAAATCGGCAATTTGTTTTGCAAGTTTATTTAACTTTAAAATGGCATTTTGGTTTTTAATGTCAATTTGTGTGTATTTTGTGCATATTTTGTAGAGTTGCTCGCTCAAGGGGGCATTTTTTATTTCTTCAAGAAAGTTTAAAAAATCTTCAATATCAGGGTTTTTAATGTTTTTTAGATATTCTTTAACAAAAGTTTTATACTCTTGATTTTTGTATGCGTAATTTTGAGAAATTTCAATAGCTTCATCGCCATTAATTTTAAGGATTTCAAGGAGTATTCCTTTTAATATAAATGCGCTAAGGTAGCAGTCATCTGTATTTGCAAGTTTTAAAATTTCTATAATCGCTCCTACATGCGGGTTTTGGTTTAATTTTTCACTACCGGATAAGAAAAAGACATCTTGTTTGATTTTATTGAAACAAAAGCGAAGATATCTGTCGCAAAGGGGTGTTACAACTGCTATTTCATTTGGTTTGACCCCGTTTTTTATAAGGTTTTCTATTTGTTCAATTGTTTTAAAAATCATTTCATCTCTGCGCACAAATGTTTTAATTACGCTGTTTTTAGGAGTTGACGGGATTTTATTTTTGATATTCTCAAATAATTTTTTTGCGTTTTGTGTTTTGATACTGTTCTCTCTTAAATCAATTGCCTTTTCATTTAAAAATTTTTCAAAATCTATGTGTGTTGCGCTTAAATAGCCTAAGCGTGAAGAGCCGCAAGGGTCTTGAGCAACAAAAAATTCCTTAACATCTTTTTTAATGTGTTTTAAATATTCAAAGACAGCAGGTGTTATTTCATCCCCATCGTCTAAAATGACGTATTTATAGGGGTTTTTTATTTTTTTATACAAATATTCAAAAATACTCACCTGTCTTAAATAGTCAAAAGCCCTATACTCAAGAGTTTTGAGCTTATATAATTTTATAGCCTCTCTTACCTCGCTGCAGTAAGATTCATGTAAGATATTTTCACGAATTTTTATCTCATTATCACTAAGCGCATTTTGAACAATTAGCGAGTAACGCCTTAAAAGCTGGTGTAAAAGGTTTACTTTAGAATTGTAGCCCTTGAATTCTATTTCTTTAATACAGTTTTTAAAAATGTATTGCGACGCTTCCAGTCCGCAAAGATGCCCAAAAACACAAGGATTTGGATACCTTATGCTATTTTCGACATGTACCCAGTTTTTTTCAATAAAATTTCTTGCAAGCCCGAAAAAGCTAAATACGTTTAAATTTCCAATATTGCCAACAGGTGAATTTTTTTTTATTTTTTCAACAAAATTTTTCTTTTTTCTTCCGTTTTGAACAAGGACAAGAATTTCGTCAGTATTGGCACCATTTTGAACAAGTTGCAAAAATTTTTCAACAAGGACATCTGTTTTATTTGAATTTATGGTTGAGTGTAAAATCATAAAATATCGCTCGGATCAACGTCTACAATCATTTTTATATTGTTGTGCAGGATTACTTTTCTTAAAAAGCCAAGCACAATATCATGTCCTTTTTGTTCTAATTTGTTTTTAATAAGTATGTTGTAGCGGTATTCGCCTCGAATTTTTCCTATTACACAAGGAACGGGACCAAGGGTTATTATTCTTTCATCAAGAGAAAGTTTTTTTATGTAATTTTCAAGATGCAGGGCAATTTCGCAGCAGGCATGTTCTGCCATAAAGTCCTCGCAAGAGCTTATAATTATCCTTATTATTTTTGAATATGGCGGGTAGTCATACTGTTCTCTTAATTCTAGCTCTTTTTCAAAAAAGCTTAAATAATCCTGTTCTTTTGCCTTTTGCAAGAATAAATTACCCTCGTTATAAGTTTGAAAAATAACCTTACCCTTATTTTTGCCTCTGCCCGAGCGCCCTGCAACTTGAGTAAGCAGGGAAAAACCACGCTCAGAGCTTCTATAATCAGGCAAATTAAAGCTTAAATCTGCATTAATAACCCCAACAAGTGTAACATTAGGGTTATCCAGACCCTTTGCAATCATTTGCGTGCCAATTAAAATATCTATTTCGCCTTTTTGAAATTTTTGCAGAATTTCAATGTGCTCATTTTTTTTGCTTAAACTGTCGCTGTCAAGGCGTGCAATTCTCATACCTTCAAAAATTTTATTTGCTATTTCTTCAACTCTTTGCGAACCTGTACCAAAGTTTTCAAGTTCAACGCTAGAGCAGTTCTCGCACTTTGCAACTTTTGTTTCATATCCGCAATAATGACACTTGTATGAATTTGTTTGAGAGTGGTAAATTAAGGGTATTGCGCATTTTTTGCACTCTAAAACCTCTCCACATTCCATGCATTGCGTGTAGCTTGAAAACCCACGCCTATTTATTAAAAAAATTACCTGCTCACCGCGCTCAATTGTTTCTTTTGTTTTGTTAATAAGAGTGCGTGAGAATATACCTAAATTTCCATCCATCCTTTCACTTTTCATATCAATTATGCTGACATCAGGCAACTGTGCGTTGTTGTACCTGTTTTTAAGTTCAAAAAGTGAATTTGTATTTTGCGCTTCCCAAAAGCTTTCTACATCAGGAGTTGCGCTGCCAGAAATTATTTTTGCCCCGTAAAGTTGTGCAAGTTTTTTTGCAACATGTTTTGCGCAATATCTTGGATTGGGCATTGTTTGTTTGTAGCTTGTGTCGTGTTCTTCATCAATTATAATCAGCCCTAAGTTGTTAATTGGTGCAAAAACAGCAGAACGTGCACCAAAGAGTATTTTTATTTCGTTGTTTCTAAGTTTTTCCCAAACGCTGTATTTTTCAGCTTCAGAAATTGATGAGTGCCAAATTGCAACACTTTTAGAGCCAAAACGTCTTATTGTGCGCATTGTAAGTTGTGATACAAGCGCAATCTCAGGTGCCATAAAAAGCACATTTTTACCTTTTTTTATCGTATCTTCGATTAGTTTAAAATATATTTCGGTTTTGCCTGAGCCTGTAATGCCATATAAAAGTGAGTTTTGAGCATTTACATGTTTAATTTCTTCATAAACCTTTTGCTGCTCGGGGCTTAGTTTATGTTCTGTTTGTTCAGTTTCTTCTTTTAATGCTGCATTTTCTTTTTTTGCTTTTCTATAGTTTTTTACGTTTTTTTCAAAAAACTTTTGTGGCAATGCTGTCTTTAAAACTGTAGGCAAATCGCAAAAGTAATAATTTGCGACCCATTCAAGCAGTTTTAAATATTCTAAATCAAACAGTGGTTCACTTTCTAAAATGTCGTCAATATATTTTGCTTTAATGCCTTCTTCTAAATAATTTGAAAATCCTACAACATAGCCTTTTATTTTTCTTTTAGGTCCAAAAGGCACAACTACAGCTTGACCGATTTTAATTGTTTCTCTAAAATCATCGGGTATTAAATAGCTAAATGTTTTTGTGCCTAATTTTGCAACATCAACAAGGACAAGAGCGTATTTATACATTTAAAGCACCTTTTG
>CALUXZ010000066.1 GCA_944324875.1 Candidatus Gastranaerophilales bacterium
AATGTACCAACATTTTGTTACAGACCTGATTTAACTCAATACGGTGCTTGCAGAATGTGTGTAGTTGAAATAGAAGGTAGGGGAATTCAGTCATCATGTACTATGCCGCCTGAACCGGGGCTTAAAATTCATACAAACACTGAAAAGACAAGAAGAATAAGAAAAATTGTATTAGAATTATTGCTTGCAAACCACGATAGAGAGTGTACAACTTGCGACAAATCAGGTAAATGTGAATTACAACAGTATGCTCAGGAATATGGTATTAAAGATATTAGATTTGCAAAGAAAAAACCGCAAAAGTATTTACCTATTGATAATTCTAATCCTTCGATTGTACGTGATCCTAACAAATGCATACTTTGCGGCGCTTGCGTACGTGCGTGCAGTGAGTTTCAAGGGCATAGCGTATTAGGTTTTGCAAACAGAGGCTCTAAAACCGTTGTACAACCAATGGCAGGCAGAGCTTTAGGCACTGTGGATTGTGTATTCTGCGGTCAATGTCAAGCAGTTTGTCCCACAGGCGCGCTTACAATAAAATCAGATATAGATAGAGTTTGGGATATCATAAATGACAAGAATAAAAAGACAGCTGTTCAAATGGCTCCATCGGTGCGTGTTGCGCTAGGTGAGGAGTTCGGTCTGAAAGCGGGTGAAAATGTTATTGGTAAACTAAATGCCGCATTAAGACAGCTAGGCTTTGATTTAGTATTTGATACGAATTTCTCTGCTGATTTAACAATTATGGAAGAAGCAAGTGAGTTCATTGAACGTTTAACTAAAGGTGAAAATTTACCGCTGTTTACATCTTGCTGTCCTGCTTGGGTGAGATACTTAGAAACACAACATCCTGATATGCTAAAACATTTATCAACCTGTAAATCGCCTCAGGGTATGTTATCACCTGTAATTAAAGAGCTTGTACCAAAGTACTTTGACGGTTTTACTAAGGAAAATTTATACGTTATTTCTATTATGCCCTGTACGGCTAAAAAGGCTGAAGCTGTTCGTGGACAACTCTTTGATAATGGTAGGGCGCAAACTGATATTGTTCTTACTACGCAAGAAATTGCAAGAATGATTAAATCTGCAGGAATTGACTTGGCTACTATTAATCCTGAAAATAATGATTCGCCATTTGGTCAGTATACAGGCGCTGCAACTATTTTTGGCGCATCAGGTGGTGTAGCAGAAGCTGCCGTAAGAACTGCTTATGAGTTTGTAACACATGAAACTTTAGAAAATCTTGATTTCAAGCCTTTGCGTGGTGTGGATAAGAACCATAGAACTAAAGAAGCTGAAATTGATATCAAGGGTACAAAAGTTAAAGTTCGTGTTGTATCAACCTTAAAAGAAGCAGAAAAATCAATAAGGGAACTTAAAGAAGGAAAAGCTGATTTTCAACTTTTAGAGGTTATGGCTTGCCCTGGAGGCTGTGTTAATGGCGGCGGACAACCTAGAAGCTGTGATAGTTTAAAAATTAAAGAAATGCGCGCAGAAGGTCTTTACAAAGAAGATTCTGAGTTGCCTTTTAGAAAATCACATCAAAATCCTGATATAGTTAAGCTATACGAAGAATTTTTGGAAAAACCAAATTCACACAAAGCTCATGAATTGTTGCATACAACTTATGAGGATATGTTTAAAAATTCATATCGTGATTTAGTTTAGCTTATTTATCAATATTGTCGGCGCCTGATTGGGCGCCGATTTTATTTGCAAATGAATATTTTTCTATGTAAAATTATAAATGGAGAGTTGTCCGAGCGGTTTATGGTGCGGATCTCGAAAGTCCGTGCAGGCTAATTACCTGCCGAGGGTTCGAATCCCTCACTCTCCGGATTTAGATTATGTGCAACATAAAAGTTTTAGATTGTACGCTCAGAGATGGCGGATATGTTAATAATTGGAATTTTGGCTCTGATAGTGTCAAATTTATCGTGTCGAAATTGCAATTGGCAAATGTTGAGTATATGGAAGTCGGTTTTTTAGCTGATTGTGTAAATACTGAGTCTAAAACGTTATTTTTTTCTATTGATGATGTTTGCGCTAGTTTGCCCGAGGATATCGATTACTCTAAGATTGTTGTTATGTTTAAACTTGGGAAGTTTTCACTAAACAATCTCCCAAATGCTGCTTATTCTAAAATTAAAAATATAAGACTTATATTTAAAAAGCATGAAGTTGACCTTGGTATTTCAACTGCAAAAAAGCTTATTTCAAAGGGGTATAAGGTATTTGTTAATCCTACGTTTTGTGCTAATTATACAAATCAAGAGTTTTTAAAATTACTGGCACAAGTAAATGAAATTTCCCCCTTTGCATTTAGCGTAGTAGACTCAACAGGTGCGCTTGATGAAGCTCATACTATGCAAATATTCAAAGTTTGCAATTCCTCTCTTGAGAAAAATATTGCATTATGCTTCCACTTTCATAATAATTTGCAACTTTCATTTTCTAATGCAAAACAAGTTTTTAAAAACCTGAATACACGAGAAATGATAATAGATTCGACTATTTTTGGAATCGGACGTGGAGCCGGGAATCTGCAAACCGAAATACTTGCCCAATATTTAAATAATAACTTTAATAAAAATTATGATATTTCTTGTTTGTATGAGATTTTAAATCAGGTTATTGCTCCAATATACAAGAAATCCCCTTGGGGTTTTACAATTCCTTACTATCTGTCGGCTAAAAACAGCTGCCATCCTTACTATGCAAAGTTTTTGTCAAAATATAACAATCTGACTTATTCTCAGATTAATTGCATTTTGCAATCTATACCTGTAAATTACAAAAATATCTATAATGAAAAAGTTATAGCTACTTTATTTTCTTCAATGATGAAATAAAGTTGTTATGTTCAACATCGCCATCCACTTTTGTTAAAAAGACCTGACAATCTTTTTCATCAGCCTCAATTGGCGGCAAAAACTTAAGTTCTGTTGCATAATAGCTGCTGTCATTTCTTGAGTTCAGTGGAACTTTATTTGCAAGGCTGTTAAGAGAAATATTTCTTAAAAAGCCACCAAAACCCTTATTCTGGCTAGAAAATTTAGTATATATTCTAAGAGTAGCATCTCTTGTGATTAAGTCAAAACGACCGACAATTAGTGAACTTAATTGTGGCGACATAGATTTAATTACAATTTTTTCTATTATATTGTCTTTAAGTTCAAGTTCGCCATCAATTTTGTCAAAATTACCTTCCGGAATGTTTAATATATCAAAGAAAGTTGTAGGGCTAATCATAGCAAGTGGATTTCTAAATAGGGCAGCAAATTTAAGTACGTACTCAATTAGCCCGATTTTACCTATTGTGCCGTTTTTGATTAAAAATTTCATTTTACCGTTAAGTGCTAGCGTGTCATCAGTTTGCAGATGAATAATGCCACTTGCTCTTCCTGAAATTTCACGACTTAAACCAAGTATAGATGTGGCCATTGTATCAGAATTAATATCTTTTACTCCTAACAATAAGTCGTAATTATGTTTTTTTAAATCGCAAGCAATTTTACAGGATGAAATTCCTTGTGCAATGTTAAATTTGTTTGAATTAATTTTTAATAAGCCGTTTTTATCAAGCGTAAGTTTGGCTTTTAAATCACTTATATCAATTGTTTTATATTTGGCTTTTACAAGATGAAAAATACAATTTTCAACAATTAAAAAACCTGTGTCAAAAACTTGTGCGCTATCAATATTTGCATTTTCATCGAGATTATTATTGTCTGCTACGACGAGTTTTCCGACTGCTTGTGAGTCTTGGTTATCAATTTTATTTTGTTGATTTAGTGAATTAATAAATTTTTCAACATCGAGATTATCTACAGTTAAATTTAAATCTTTAATTATGATTGGAAGTTTTATCTCATTAAGTATTGTGCTGTTTAGATTATAGTCAGAGCGTTTAAATTTTCCTTCAGTATTTAGTGTAATTTTATTTCCGTTAGCTGCAAACTTTGCACTTCGTATAAAAAGCCTTTGTGCAGGAATTGCAACTTTGTCCATACTCATATCAGCTTTTATATATGGAGTTTTTGTATCGGCAAATAACTCTAAACTACCTGAAATTTTACCTTTACGGAATACTTTTTGACCTATTAAAACATTTAAAAATTCACTGGGCAGCGGTTTTGGTATTATAAAACCAATATTTTTAAGGGCACAGGTTTTTGCATCTAACTTGCCCCAAATGGTTAACAATGGTTTAATTTTACTGTTTCTATCAATCGTTGATGCAATATAATAGTTAATCTTTTTAATATTTATGTTTTTTTCATCAAAATCTATTTCGGCTGTTGCAACTCTGTCGTAGTTAACAGGACTTAATGATGCACCATCAACCAGTATGTCGTTGCCTTTTTTAAGCATAAATGCAGACCAGATGTTCATGTCATTGAACTTTGATTTATAATAAATCAAAGCATTTGCAACACCGGTTATTTCAAGAGGATAACCGACAATTTTTGTTAAGTGGTTTTTTGAAAATTCTTTACCAGCCAAAGCTTTTACAATAATATCTGTTTCAAAGGATTTATAATAGTCCTTAACAGTGCCTTTAATTTCAACTGTATTTTTCTTGTCATTGCAATAATAACCTTTTATATCGCTTAGCGTAATAATATTAGGCTTTATGTCAATGTATCCGCTATCAATTGTTAATTTTAAATCAGCTAAAGGGATTAATGTTATTTTGCTCTTATTTAAATTAACAAAGCCCTCTAAGCCTTTGTCTGAAAATTCAACATTAAAATCAAAATTACCGCTAATGTCTTTAAAATACGAGAGCATTTCATCGCCATTGGGTAGTATAAAATTTGTCCTTAAAAGTTCTACAACTGTTGCAACATTAAACTTTTGTGCGCTTGCCTGAGCAAAGTGATGCTTTTGTCCAAGCTCCAGATTAAGCAATATTTTAGATTTGTCTACAATAAGAGGACAATTGTCAATGATAAGTTTTCTGTTTTTTGTGTAAACTTTATTGTCGTCTTTGATATTAAAACTTAATTTTTTATTGTTATTGAATATATCTAAATTTACATTGAAATGTACATATTTTGGGTTTCTTTGTGCTGTAATTTCTAAATTAGAGCCATCAAAAATTATTTTTGAATTTTTCGAAAAATCATAAACAATAATGCATTTTTTTACATATAAAAGCGCATTGAACAGATCAATAAATATGTCGGATTTTGACTCTTTCTTTTGCTGTTCCGGCTGTCCAAGGCTCATTAGCTCATTTACGTCTGCAAAAATGTAATCTGCACCAAGTTTATCAATAATAATTCTTTTTGAAAAAATTTCTGAAAATGAAAATTTGGTATCAATATTTTTGATATCGAGTATAATCACCTTGTTTTTTATTATTTGCAGTTTATCAAATTTAACCTCAAATTCAGGCTTGTAAGAGGTTTTAAGAGTTGGTTTAATAATTTCTATGTCAGCATTAAAATTTTTTTCAATACATTTTTCAATAAAGTTTACAAAATTTTCATTAGAAACAAGTGCAGGAATTGCAAACAGATAAATTAAGTTAAGTGAAATTACTATAATTAGCACACTAAAGAGTGTTAACAAAGCTATTTTTGTACTTTTGATATCTTTTATCATAATTCAAATCCACAAGTCATTAAAATTATACCATAATAAATTTTATGGTATCATTAAATTATGAAAAAGTTATTTTGTTTGTTATTTTTTGGATTTTTGATTTCAAGCAATTGCTCATTTGCTCAAACTTTAAGTGGTCAATTAAGTGTAAATGATGTTGTTGTTTTCAGTGAAAATGAAAAATTTGGTTTAAAAGATAAAGCGGGCAATATCATTGTTGAGCCCGAATATAAAAAATTAATACGTGTTGGTGATTCCTCTTGGATTGTTCAAAAAGGTAATAAATTCGGTTTAATGGATACTAATGGGAATTATTTAGTAGAGCCTAAATATCGACATGTTGATAGAGTCATGGGTAAATATGCAAAACTTGGCAACAGTAAAGACTACGGGCTTTATAATGAAAAAGGTGAAATTATAATTTTGCCTGAATACAGTCGTATCGACCCTCTTTTTGGTGAAATGTTTTTAACATATAAAAACTATAAATACGGTATTGTTGACCATACAGGCAAAGTAATTCTTGAAAACGAATATGATGATATCTATATGCCCTCTCCTGATGTACTTAGAATTAAATATCAAGGTGAGTGGTATGAAGTTGAGCGTGCTGCACAAGGTGAAATTTCATTGCCTGAAAATACGCAGAAAATAAACGTCGAGGGTAATGAGTTAAAAATTACCAAAGTTATAACAGATACAGGACTTATTTCTGGATATGGCGCACTAACAGCTGCAGATTACTTGCTTAAACTTTTTACATCAATTTCACCTGCTTACGAGCAAACAATTGATGAATTAATGTACTCTCAGGGTGCTGAAACTGTAAACATTCTTTTTCAATTAAGCTGGTTACCAAAATTTCCAATTACATATATTCAAAAATATATCGACAATCTTAGACACCCTTATAATGGTCCCTTATCTGACTTAAGAGAAGATGTTAAAAAACAT
>CALUXZ010000067.1 GCA_944324875.1 Candidatus Gastranaerophilales bacterium
TTTTTTCAGGTGAAATATTATGTGCGCTGCCTAAAATATTTTTAGAGCGAAAATCATACAAAATTACATTTGAATGTTTGCCCATAATTTCAATCGCAAGACATAAATTTGCAAGTTGTCCTATTTCATCGTAAACTTCAAAGTGCAGCTCTAAAATTCTTTCATAATCAGGGATTGTTATTTCTTTAATTCTTGCCCCCTCAATATATTTTCTTAGCTGCATACAAAACATTGGCGGGCTTTTTGGAATTTCAAGCGCACGCATAGAAAAAGTTTTTTGATTTATAAAGCAAATATGAGGATGCTTTGGGTTTATATTAATGTAGAGTTTGCGACTCTCACCATTTGATCGCAAATTTAAAATAATCTCTTTTCTTGAAGGCTGTTGAACCTTTTGGACAGAGGCATTTTTTAAAAAGTCGTAATTAGCCTTTGCAAAATTTTTTAAACTCAATGAATCAAAACTATGCATAACAAAAAATATTGTAATATAATTAAACCAATTATGAAATGTTATTTTTTTGGAACATTTAACCCCTTACACAATGCTCATCTTGAAATTGCAAAAAAAATCAAAGAGCAATTTAATTTTGACGAGGTTATTTTTGTACCTGCTTATGCTCCGCCACATAAAATTCCTGACACAACACCATCTGACAGGCTTTTTATGGCACAATTGGGCGCAGGCAAAAAAAATGTTAATGATATAGAATATTTTTTACCTATTCCAAGTTACAGTTACAATACAATTTTAGAACTTAAAAAAAGAGATAAGACAGATAAAATTAATTTTATAATGGGTTATGATTCCTTTATAAAAATTGAAAGCTGGAAAAATCCGCAAATTTTAAAAGAAAATGTTAATTTTATAATTATTCCGCGCCACTGCGGAAATATTTCAGATATTTCATTTGAACACTTAAAACAAAAGGGCTGGAACTATAAAATAGCAGACATTAATTTTATGGACATTTCATCCAATATGATAAGAGATAAAGTGCAAAACAATGAAGAAATAACAGGTCTTGTACCCAAGAAAATAGAGGAATATATTTATGAACATAGATTGTATAAAGGAAAGACTCAAAGAGTGTTTAACTGAGGAAAGATACTCGCACACTTTAGGCACAGCGCATTGTGCCATCAAGCTTGCACAAAAATATAAACTTGATGAGCAAAAGGCATTTTTAGCAGGACTTTTACACGATTGCGCAAAGTGCAAAAGCAACGATGAGCTTTTAAAAATAATAAAAGAAGAACTAAAAAATATCGATGAGGGTGAATTACAAAACTACAAAACCCTGCATGCGCCTGTTGGGGAATATTTTGCAAAGACAATTTATGACATAGATGACAGAGAAATTTTAGATGCCATTCGATACCACACAATAGGCAGAGTTAATATGAGCATGTTTGAAAAAATTATTTTTCTTGCAGATAAGATTGAAGAAAATACAAGAGATGAAAAATACAGTAAAGAAATTTGGCATATTTTAGATAACAATGAAGGTGAAAAAGGGCTTGATATGGCACTTTTTAGATGTTTTAGCGAAACCATAAAAAGTCTTGTTAATCGTAAACTTAAAATTTGTAAAACAACAATTGACGTATATAACGAACTTTTAGACAAGGTAAAGAATATATAAAGAGATTAAAAATTTATTTTTTTTATATTACAATTGTTTACAGGCAATTTTTACCATTAATCGGAGAGTAGTTGAAAAATTCAAAGCTAACAACATTCATATTTTTAGCCCTCATTGCCGGTATTTTATTTGGCTGGATAATGCCGTCATGGGCAGTAAAAATGCAACCTCTTGCCGATGTTTTTTTGAAAATGGTTAAAATGATTATTGCGCCCTTGATCTTTGCAACACTGGTAGTTGGTATTGCAGGCCATGGCGATGTTAAAAATCTTGGTAAAATAGGATTAAAAACTATTATTTATTTTGAAATTGCAACAACTTTTGCACTGATTATAGGTCTTTTAAGTGCCAATATTTTAAAACCCGGAGCGGGTTTTGATATAGATTTAAACACAATTTCGATGAGTGCCGTTCAAAATATGGAAAATGTAAAAATAGATAATTCGTTTTCACATATGTTGTTAGATTTAGTACCAACAAGCATTTTTAAAGCACTGGCAGATGGAAGCTTATTGCAAATTGTTGTTTTTGCAATATTTTTCTCGCTTGCAATTTGCGCAGTTGGTCAAAAAGCACGTCCTGTACTGGATTTTATGCAAAGCACGTGTGATGTTATGTTTAAATTTACGGAATACGTTATGTATTTTGCACCGATGGGCGTTTTTGGAGCAATATCAGCAACTATCGGACAAAACGGAATTGGCATACTTACAAGCTATGCAAAATTAATAGGCGTAACATATTTATCACTTATAATTTTTGCCGCAACAATTCTGGTGCTTGTTTGCAAAATAATAAAAGTACCCTTTTTTGCGCTTTTAAGAGCTATAAAAGAACCCTCCCTACTTGCTTTTTCAACAGCAAGCTCCGAGGCTGCACTGCCTAAAGCAATGGAAGCTATGGAAAAGTTTGGTGTACCAAAAAATATTGTAAGTTTTGTAATGCCGACAGGTTATACATTTAACCTTGACGGCACAACACTTTATTTAACTCTTACAACACTTTTTTGTGCTCAAGTTGTGGGTATCGACTTAAGCTTTGAGCAGCAAATTTTAATTATGTTAACTCTAATGCTGACATCAAAAGGTGTTGCAGGTGTTCCAAGAGTTTCTCTTGTTGTTTTAACAGGTACACTGCACACTTTTGGTTTACCTGTTGTGGGCGTGGCAATTCTTTTAGGAATTGATCAACTCCTTGATATGGGAAGAACAACCATAAACCTTGTGGGCAACTGCATTGCAACTACTGTTGTCGCTCGCTGGGAAGATGAATTTGACTACAGTAAAATGAATAAATTTATAGAATCGATAAAAGACAAAAAACACAAAAAAACTCTTATTCAGCAAAAAAACGTACTGACTAACAAGACTATACACTAAGGGCATTTTTATTTTTAAAAAATAAATTAATATGCCAATATGAAAACAGTATTTTTTGATGTTCAACCATACGAAGAAAAATTTCTTAAAAAAGCAGTAGAAAACGATTTTGATGCAACATTTATATCTGCTCCTTTAGATGAAAATTATGAAATTAGTAAAGATATAAATGATGCTGAAATTTTAAGTGTTTTTATAACTTCAACTCTTAGTGAAAATGTACTTAAAAAATTCCCTAAGCTAAAATTTATACTTACAAGGAGTGTAGGTTTCAGTCATATTGATATGAAATATTGCAAAGAACATGAAATTTACGCTTTTAACACACCGCATTATGGCGACTATACCGTTGCAGAATATGTTTTTGCACTACTGCTATATACTGCAAGAAAGATTGGCAAAGCTCAAAACGATGTTAAAACAGATGACATAATAATGAATGAATATACAGGAGTAGAGCTATTTAACAAGACAATTGGTGTAATAGGTGCAGGCTCAATTGGTAAAAATGTTTTAGACATTGCAAAAGGCTTTAGAATGAACACTTTAGCTTATGATATTTATCAAAGCGGAGATTACAACTATTGTACGCTTGATGAATTATTTAAAAAATCTGATATCATTTCGATAAATTCGCCATTAACAAAACAAACACACCACCTTATAAACAAAGAAACAATTTCTAAAATGAAAAATGGTGTAATAATTGTAAATGTTGCACGTGGAGAAATTATAGACACAGAAGCACTTTATGAGGCTCTATTGAATAAAAAAATTGCTTATGCAGCACTTGATGTCATAGAATGTGAAGAAATATTATGCACAGAAAACCAAAAATGTAAAGGTCTTGAAAATATTAAAGAAGCTTGTCTTGAAAAATTCTATATAAATCAAAAGTTACTAAAACTGCCAAACGTAACAATAACGCCACACATGGCATATAATACAAGAGAAGCAATAGAGAGAATTTTATATATGACCGAAGAAAATCTTCGAAGCTGTTTAAATTTTAATCCCAAGACTGGCGCAAAAAATCTGATTTTGCTATAATTTCATTTATGGAACTTGCAAAATATATAGAACATACTTTATTAAAACCCACTGCAACAGTTGAAAATATAACAAAATTAGTAGAAGATGCCGTTAAATATGGATTTTTCGGTGTTTGTGTAAATCCAGTTTATGTTAAACATGCAAAAAGTGTTGCAAATGGAACTGATGTAAAAATTGTAACAGTTGTCAATTTTCCTCTTGGAGCAAATGCAATTGACACAACTCTTGTACAGGCACATCAAGCACTATCCGACGGCGCCGATGAAATAGACACAGTGATTAATTTAGGTGCACTCAAGGAAGGCAACTATAAAAAAGTAACAGACGACATAAGAGCAACAAAAAATGTATGCCCGAATAACAATTTAAAAGTAATCCTTGAGACAGACTATCTTACAAATGATGAGATTAAAAAAGCTTGTCTTGCTTGCATTAGCGGAGGAGCAGATTTTGTTAAAACATCGACGGGCTTTGTTAAAAACGGACTTGGTGCAAGACCGGATTTTGTAAGATTAATGGCGCAAACCGTTGAAAAACGTGGGCTTGGCGTCAAGGCAAGCGGCGGAATTACAACAAGGTTTCAAGCAAAAGAACTTATTGAAGCAGGTGCAACACGCATTGGAACATCAAGCGGAGTTGTGATAGTCAGTCCCCAATAGTAAAGAAAGGTTACAAAATGGAAAAAATCACCATTCGCTCGGACAGAAAAACCGATTATTCTTTTTTGTACAAAGGAGAAGAAACTATTCTTAAGGCAGGAAGTGTAATAAGTATAGCAGATGGTCTTGAGCATGTTGTTCTGCCGACAGTTGCCATGAAAATTATGAACAATCTTATTGTTATTAAGGAAGATGTAAAATGAGCAAAGATAAAATACTAATTACAATCTCAGGATTAGACAGAGTTGGAATTGTAGCGGCTATTTCAAATACACTTGCACAATTGGACGTTAATATTGAAGACATTAAGCAAACAATTATGCAAGATCACTTTGTAATGATGATGCTATGCGATATTTCAAATTCTAAAAATTCATTTAAAATAATAAAAGAAGAACTCATAAAATCAGGTGAGAACATTGGTATGGAAGTTTGGGTTCAAAGAAAAGAAATTTTTGACAAAATGCACACAATTTAAGGGTAAAAATGGCTGATTTTAACGAAAAAGATATTATTGAAACAATACAAATGATAAAAGTGCATCATCTGGATATCAGAACAACAACCCTTGCACTGTCGCTTCGTGATTGTATTAGCGAAGATATAAAAGTTACTGGCGAAAAAATATATGAAAAAATCATCAAATACGCAAAAAACCTGAAAAAATATGCAGATGATTTAGAAAATGAATTTTCAATCCCTATTATCAATAAAAGAATTGCAATAACGCCAATTTCACTTATTGGCGAAAGCGCAAAAAATCCTGATTATATTTACCTTGCAGAAATTTTGGATAAAACTGCAAACGAAGTAGGGGTTGATTTTATAGGAGGCTTTTCTGCTCTTGTTGAAAAGGGTTGCACAAAAGGAGATGAAATTTTCCTTGAATCAATACCTGAAGCGTTAGCAAAAACATCAAAATTATGCTCAAGTGTTAACCTTGCAACATCAAAAGCAGGAATAAATATGAAGGGCGTGCTTAAAGTTGCCGATATTATTAAAAAATCAGCAGAATTAACCGCAGATAAAGACGGTCTTGGAGCGGCAAAATTCGTATGTTTTTGCAATTCTGTATCGGACAACCCCTTTATGGCAGGCGCATATTGCGGTATAAACGAACCGGAATGTGCACTAAATATAGGTGTCAGCGGCCCCGGGGTTGTAAGGTGGGCAATAGAAAATATGCCAAAAGATGCACCATTAGGGGAAGTTGCAAATGTTATTAAAAAAACAGCCTTTAAAATAACTACAACAGGTGAACTAATAGGCAGAGAACTTGCATCAAGACTCAATATACCCTTTGGTGTTATAGATTTATCGCTTGCACCGACACCAGCCAGAGGAGATTCTGTTGCGGGAATTTTTCAGGCAATGGGATTAGAACAAGCAGGGGCACATGGTACAACAGCAGCACTTGCAATGTTAAATGATGCGGTTAAAAAAGGTGGAATTATGGCATCATCATACGTTGGAGGACTCTCAGGTGCTTTTATTCCCGTATCTGAAGATGCAGGCATGATTGAAGCAGCTAAACAGGGAGTTCTTACAATAGATAAGCTTGAAGCAATGACTTCTGTCTGCTCAGTCGGACTTGATATGATAGCAATCCCGGGGGATACTCCAAATACAACAATAGCAGGGATGATAGCCGATGAAATGGCAATTGGAATGATAAACAAAAAAACAACAGCAGTCAGAGTAATTCCTGTTCCAAACAAAAAAGAAGGCGATTGGGTAAAATTTGGCGGACTTTTAGGAGAAGCCCCTATTATGTCGATGAGCAAGCTTGAT
>CALUXZ010000068.1 GCA_944324875.1 Candidatus Gastranaerophilales bacterium
TCACCGTCTATATCAAATTGGACTAATTCGTCTGATGTTTTAACACCATCTCCGTTTAAGTCAAATGAGAGAGGGGAAGATGTGCAATAATCCATATTTCTTGAATCGAACTTGCAAGTTGTCATATCATCACTTATGCATGTCAGGTTATAAACAGTTGAACCGGAACAAGCATCCGCACAACTTAAACCACTCATATAGCCATTACCCGAAGGGACAATATCAAAACCTTGTCCGTCCGCATATTTTCTTGCAAGGGTAGTTGCACTACTTGAATTTGGACCGTCCATTTCGTAAATATGTAATTTGTTATCAGACTTACCGGGCGCAATAATATATTTTGGCGAACCATCAGGGAAAGTTTCGGTCAAGTCGATACCGTTTGCTTTAACCAGAGCTTTTTCTTCGTCTGATATTTGTGAAAGTATTGCCGTACCAATTTTGCTGTTCAATTCTTCAATTTGAACACCTGCTGTTGTTTTAAGTGTTGTTGTATTTGTAATTTTATCTTCAAGGGTTTCAATATTTCCTTGTGTAATATTTACTTGGTTTTGATAAATATTTGCAGTCACGGTTTTTGCATTAATATTTGTTTGCAAAGTGCCTAATTCACGCATTACATCAATTGATTGTCCTTGCAAATCTTTAATTAATGATGCAAGTGAATTATCAGGTACTACACCTGCAAGGCATTCTTGAAGATAAGTGTTGTAATCACCGTCTTCTTCTTCATTATAGTTCATCATAGCTTCAAAAATTGCATTTTGTTGAGCTTTATTTGCTTCAGCTTCTGCGCTTCGTGTTGCGTTATCTATTGCTGCAATAATTGCTGTATAAGAAGCTTGTTTTAATTCGTATTCGGAATTTAACTCTGCAATTTCACCTTGAGTATCCGTTAAGAGCTTTTGATTATTTTCAAGTATTAATTTTTCACTGTTTAATTGAATTTGATAATTTTCAATTTCTTTTTCATATTCTTTAATATCTTCTTCAAGTTGTTCAATTTGAGCTTCATATTGATCGATAAGAGCTGCCAGTTGCTCAGGACTCATATTTTGAGTTGAAGATGCACTTGAAGATTCAGTTGAAGTTGAATCAGTTGATGCAGCTTTTGTTGTGCTTACAAAACTGTCTGTTTCTAAGCTGTCTAAACTAATACCTAATTTTTCAATATCGGAAGTTGCTTCGCTTATCTTTGATGTAGTACTCGATATTGCGGAATTTGTCCCAAATAGTCCTGAAACGTCACCAATGCTCATTTCTTTTACTCCTTGTCATTAAAAAATACCATTAATGTATATGTCGACAAGAATAAATGTATACTTTACATTTTAGAGTAGATAATAAAAGTTAAAAAGTTTAAAATACTTGATATTATTGGAAAAATGGACGTTTACATAAGTTAATATTGTTAAGTAATATTACAAAATGTCAGAACAATAATTATTTTATACTAAGTTTTATTTCCGCCTTTGGCAGCTGAGGAATGGAATTATTCGCCTTTATTTTTTCATTTTTTTTACCCAACGCCCACCTTAACCCGCATTGCAAACCAATACCGTTTCTTCCTCCGTTTGTAATATAAGCTTGGGCAAATCCCGTAAAAACTTCGCCTATTCGTTTTTGTATACCTGCCCCATATCTTACATAAGGCTTAACAGATAATTCGGGCAAATAAACATCATTTGCCATAAACTTTGCATCATCCATTATATTCCACGCAACAGACACTGCAAGATACGGCTGTAGCATATTTTTAAAATTACCTATAATTTTTACCTGCGGTTCAAGATGTATAACATTAAGAGGTTTTGTATTTATACTAACATTTGCAGAATTCGTATAATCAAATGTATTAACAAAAGTGTATGCACACATTATATTTGGCTGTAAAATTATTTTATTATTGAACAAAGGAAAGTTAAATCCCGATTTTTGCGCAATACCGCTGTTTAACAAAGTAAAATTATCAGCACCGAAGTTAGTATTTGCTCTTGCACTATTTGCACCTACATTTGCACTCCAAAGAGAGAAAAAGTTATTTTTATAAAAGGCTGCAGTAATGCCAAATAATCCCCCGTTATTAAAAATTCCTATACGATTATAAGCCTGATGTGAGCCGTTATAAGAAGCATAGCCGCCATATAACCATTTCCAACCCCTTTTTAAATTTATTAAACCGCTTTCTGCGCCAATTAAGCCGCCATAACCAACATTTGAAACAATAGGGCCGTTTTTTAACCCGACATTTTCAAAAGTTGAATAGGGTTTAAACCATATTCCTTTATTTTGTTCAGGGATTGAAGGATTTGCAAAACCGAAAGAATTTTGCCCGTTGTATGCAATTTTATTATAAAAATTTATAGCAGTTTTTGTATTGGCATCTGCAAGCATTACCATATCAAGATTTGAAAAAACATTATTAAAAGTATCAATAAGAACAAGATAACCTGCTAATTGGGTTGCAATTTCAGAAGCCAAGATTGCCGGATTAAATCCTTCTCTTGCAAAGTCAAAATAACCGTTTGAAGAGTTATAAGAAGAATAGTAATTATAAATAGGAGTTTCAATTACCCTTGGCATATAACTTACCGAGTTTTTTAAAACAGAATCGGCAAATGGAATAGAAATAAAACTTGCTTGCGGAACACCGTAAATTGCCAAATTTGGTACTAAAATCCTGCCGCCGCCTGTTAGACTTGAAGCAGAAATTGTATCCATAGTATTTGAATAAAAATTAACATCGGGAAAAATGTTTGACTGTCCGCTTAAAGTTGTAATACCAAAATTAATATTATTAATTTGTCCGTTTTGCATGTTAAAATTTACACCGTTTGAAAAACTCGTAGCTTTGGCATTAAAATATTGACTATCTGCCAAAAGATTTACGGTTCCACCCTGTAAATCAAATGAACCTGTATAGTTAGAATTATTACCGCCTAAATTTAAAATACCGTTATCATACTTGTATATATGACCGCTACCACGTATACCGCTTAAAATATTCGTCATTCCGGAACCTGCAAAATTTATTGTATTAATACTAAAAATGTCATTTTCACCACTTGTATCGGTATTACCCTTAAAAGTAGAGTTAATTATTGTAATTACACCCTCATTCCCTACTGCACCACCCCTGCTGTTTTGTGCATTAAGAGAATTATTTTCAAATAATGAATTTTCAATAGTAATGTTACCGTTAATGTAGTTATAAAGCGCACCACCGGATGTATCAATATCGGAATTAATATAATTGTCACTAAAAATACTGTTGTTTATGGTTAAATTACCGTTATTGTGTATTGCGCCACCGTAAGAAAAAGAATTTGTGCCACCAATTATATGATTATTTGCAAAATAGCTGTTATCAATATTCATATTGCCCGTATTATAAATACTGCCTCCGTATAAATACGTATCATTTGAGGTTGAAACAGCGTAATTATTGTTAAAAAGACTGTTAGCTATATTTAGCGTTGCGCCGTTTCCATTGGCTATTGCGCCACCGTATGAAACTGCCGAACCATCCGTATGATTGGAATTAAATACAGAGTCATTAATATTAATAACACCGCTACCAGTGTCATTTGCTATAGCGCCTCCTTGAGCACTTGCGCCGTCTGTGTAATTATTGTTGAATAGCGAGGAGCTAACAGAAATTGCCCCATTGTTTGTATTATACAGTGCACCTGCAACCGCAAAATTAGAACCTGAGGCATCTGCGTGATTATTGCTAAAGGCGGAATTATCAATTATCGTACTGCCGCCGCTATTAAAGACGGCACCCGCAAAATAGGAATTATTATATATTTGTCCTTTGCAATTTATTATACTTAGCTTATTAAAATTACTTCCTTGACTTAATATAAAACCGCCAAAAATATTCCCGCCATCTATATTGTGGTTCAATCCTTGAAAATACACATCTTTTGTATAAAAACTATTGCCAATAGAACTGTCTGATGTTAAATCGTTTATAATGGTAATAGTATCACCACTAACACTTTGTGAACCTGATTGCAAAAGTTGATCAAAATTTTCTATATAAATATTATTTGCAACAGCACAAGGTGTGATAAAAGTAACAAATGATATAAACAAAAGTTTTAATCTCATTTGTTAATAATATTGCTTGTCCAGAGGATTTAAATTAGACAGAAGTGCAATCCTTGTTGCACTGAAAAATTTTTATATTAAACAATTTAAAAATTTTAACTCTTTTTTCAGGTTTTCTGTAAGTTAAAATTTCAAATATAAAAGGTATACCTTGTCTTTTATAGCAATAGCCGTTTTCAAAAACTTCTTTAACTACAGGCAGCATACTTTCAAAATCGGCATTTTTTAAAATTTGATATTCATGTTCTTTTGTTTTATTTGTCATAATCAACATTTTTTCTCTGTTGTTCACAGTATTAGCACCATGTTGCCTGTAAGAAAACAGAACATCGTCAAGAAACTTCATTTTGGCATATTTTGAAATCTGCAACATTAGCCAATAATCTTCCAATGGTGCTTCTTTAGTAAAATATCCGGCTTTGTCAAAAACAGATCTTCTTATCAAATAGCCGTTAGGTATGTGATTTGTAAAATAAAGTTCATTATAATTGCCAAACCTTGAAGAAAGAAACGAGAAGTGCAAGTTGGACTGCATAAATTGTCCAAAAGTTTCAAAATCTGCTTCATTTTTATTTTTAACAACGTTCATTTGTTTGTCCAAATAGCAAATATTAGAATCGGCATCAATTATTTCGTTATCGCCTACACACAATGCATAATCAGAATTATTAGACAAAAAAGTATATTCTTTTTCAATTGCGGAAGGTTTTGCTAAATCATCGGATGCGATGATATATACATACTCGCCCTGCGCTAAACTTAAAAGCCTGTTAAATGTTTCACAAGTACCTTGGTTTTTTTGAGTTTTAAAAACAACACGTGAAAATCTCTTATCGCACTCAGGCTTTATTTTAAGAATTTTTTCCCAAGTAGAATCTTTTGAGCCGTCATCAATTACAATAAGCTCAATATTTTTATATGTTTGACTAATAATTGATTTAATTGTGTCCTGAATATAATTTTCATGGTTATACGCAGGTATTAAAACTGAAACTAAATGCTTATTAAAAGTCATTTACAACCTCAACTACTCTGCTAATTTCATCTTGTTCCATAACAGGAGAAATGGGCAGACTTACTATAGTATTATGGATTTCTTCTGTTACAGGGTAACTTAAATTATTCCACTCTTTATATGCACCTTGTTTATGCGGTGGTGTCGGGTAGTGTATAATTGTTTGAATACCATTGTTTTTTAAATACTCTTGAAATTCATCCCTGTTTTCTGTCCTAACGGCGAAGACATGCCATACATGAGCTTTTTCATCGCATGTTTTAGGCAAAATTATTTTTTTGTTTTTAATATTTTCTCTGTAATATTTTGCTATTTCTCTGCGTTTTTGGTTATCTTCATCTAAATATTTTAGTTTAATATCTAAAATAGCAGCTTGGATTTCATCAAGTCTAGAATTTACTCCTTTGTAAATATGGTGATATTTTCTATCTGATCCATAGTTTGCAATAGCTTTTATTTTTTTATACAATTCCTCATCATTTGTTGTTATAGCCCCGCCATCACCCATGCAGCCCAAGTTTTTGCCCGGATAAAAAGAAAAAGCACTTGCATCAGACAAATTTCCAACTCTTTTATCTTTGTAATATGCGCCATGGGCTTGAGCTGAATCTTCAAAGACTTTTAAATTATATTTTTTAGCCAAATCCCATATTTTTTGCATTTGCACTGCTTGACCATACAGATGCACAACCATAATAGCTTTTGTTTTGGGGGTTATTTTTGCTTCAATTAAATCAGGGTTAATATTATATGTGTTAATATCAGGTTCAACAAGAACAGGTGTACAACCATTTTGAGATATTGCAAGAATTGTTGCAATATAAGTGTTTGCAGGGACAATTATTTCATCTCCAACACCAAAACCGCTTGCCTTGATTATTAAATTAAGTGCATCTAAACCGTTTGCAACACCTAGGGTGTATTTAGTTTGGCAAAATGCCGCAAAGTTTTTTGAAAAAATTTCATTTTCCTCACCTTGCAAGTACCAACCTTTATCAAGGATTTTCGCAATTCTTGAGTCTATTTCATTGCGAAATCGATTGTTTATTTTTTTTAAATCTAAAAAAATAATCATATCTGCCTGTTAATAGAAACTGTGTTAAGAAGATTTTGTATCAGTTTTGCAAACAATATACAAACTATTCAAAATGTTCCACCAATAATACAATAACATAATTAGGTGTATATTTGCAAAAAAATCTACTAATACATAGAAAAAAGATTCTCGTATTATTTCTACCGCTAAAAATTTAGAATTTATATTAAGAAAGTTTTCGTTTACATCAAAATATCGCTGTTAAATAATATTAAAATAAGCAATTGTTAAATCTTCACTCATTGCTCTTCCCAATTTCATAATATTCAAAACCTGCTTCAAGTAATGCGTTTCTGTTA